>JANLPL010000280.1:0-2692 GCA_031367195.1 Bradyrhizobium sp. | reverse complement strand
AAATCGCGGGCGGCGACGCGCGATTGGGGAGGATTCGATGTACATGGGCGGATGATAGCACAAGACCGCATGAATTCAACAAAAACATCTGATTTACATGGCTACAAATCGCGCTAATTAAAACATAAACCAGATAAATATAAATATCTTAATGCATACGGAAGAAAGAAGCTCCGACTAGGATAGTCCGATTCGAGACCGAAGAGGTCAGCTTCAAAATCTTCGATCACTTGTTGAGCGCCGGTCGTGTTTCCGTGCCACAATTTCCATTTAATTCGCTCAAGCTCTTTTGTCAGTCGGCCGCCGGTCTCCTCGTCATAATGGACGACGCCTTTTGCAAACTGGCCGAGCACGGTAATTCGCATGGTGATGTGAAACCAGTCGAGAACGTGCTCGCTGCACGGGCTGATCCTTTCGGTAAGCGACCGAACCTCCTCGCCGCCGTCCGTCAGGAAGGTGATGTCCTGATTGGCCTGAATTCCCTGGCTTTCCAGCATATCGACAAGGCGTCGCTGCGGCTTCCGGTCGAAGCCATGGACAAAGCCGAGATAGCGCGCGGGGCCGTCCTCGGGCATGGAGCGTCCAACGATGACCTCGAAGTTGCTCTTCCGCTCGGTCCAATCGCGGACATAGCCGCCATCAAGGCCAGGGCCGAACATCTGTTCGTCCTGGAGCAAGCGGTATCGCTCTACGACGTGTATCAGCAAAAGGTCGCCGCTTGCGATATCCGGATCGAATCCGTCATGAAGGCGCTCAATTCAGTTCGTGGCCGCCAAGGAGAGATAAAGAAGGGGCGGGCGGCGTCGGCGAAGCCGCATCGTCACCGAACTGCGAACGAACCTGGTTTCGACGTCGGCGGCTCGCTTCACACGCTGCTTGGAAAGGACCTCACCCGGATCGATGGCGTCGGCCCCTATCTGGCGTTGAAACTCGTGTCCGAATGCGGCGACGATCTGTCCGCATGGCCGAGCGCGAAGCACTTCACGTCATGGCTCAGTCTAGCGCCCAACAACAAGATATCGGGCGGCAAGGTTTTATCGTCGCGCACCAAACGATCCGGGAGTCGTGTGGCCTCCCTATTGCGGTTAGCGGCGGTCTCGGTCGGGCGCACCGAAACCGCTCTGGGAGCGTTCTATCGGCGGTTGTCTTCGCGTGTCGGTAAAGCGAAAGCCATCACCGCGACGGCGCGCAAAATCGCAGTTCTGTTCTACAATGCGATGCGCCACGGCATGGATTATGTCGATCCCGGCGCATCCTACTACGAGACCCGCTACCGAGAGCGTGTCGTCAAGACTCTTCACCGCCGCGCCAAGGCCCTGGGCTTCGTCATGCTAGCCGCAGATGCGCCGGCCGCTGTACCGGCTGTTTCTTAGGAAACCATCCCAGCCTGAGGCTTCCTGTGGCGATAGAAACGGCTCCGGGCTAATCTGCGCGCGGAAGGGAGCAGTCGACGAACAATTGGTGGCGAATGACCCCGTAAAAAAACATGATTCATGGACTGTTGCGAACTTGAGAGTGGTGACGTCCTCGGACGATCCCGATTAGGAAATTGATCAACCGCGCAGTCCAGCCCTTCCGCTTTTGTTGGCAGGAGGATGGAAATGAAGCGCAAGGAAAACGCGAAGACGGCGCGCTCAGGGATGGCGATGGTCCATCCTAATGCCGCGGCTATCGACATTGGCGCCACCATGCACATGGCGGCGGTGGGCGCGGATCGCACGTCCGATCCGGTTCAGAGCTTTGGCACGTTCACCGGGGACCTCCATCGGCTGGCCGATTGGTTCACGGAATGCGGCGTCAGGACGGTCGTCATGGAATCGACGAGCGTCTACTGGATCCCTATTTTCGAGTTGCTCGACGAGCGCGGCTTCGAGGTCTTTCTCGTCAATGCCCGCGACGCCAAGCATGTCCCCGGCCGCAAGACGGACGTAAGCGACGCCCAATGGCTGCAGCGCCTTCACTCTTATGGTTTGCTGCGCGCGAGCTTTCGACCGAAGGGCGAGATTGCTGAGCTTCGCGCTTATCTGCGCCAACGGGAGCGGCTTCTCGACACTGCAGCTTCCCAAATCCAGCATATGCAAAAAGCCATGACGGAGATGAATCTCCAGCTTCACCATGTCGTGGCCGATATCACGGGCGCCACCGGAATGCGCATTCTTCGCGCGATCATCGCCGGGGAGCGCAACCCGTCCGTGCTGGCGTCGATGCGCGACATGCGCTGTCATTCCAGCGTGGAAATGATCGAGAAGGCGCTAACGGGCCATTTTCGGGCCGAACATCTGTTCGTCCTGGAGCAAGCGGTATCGCTCTACGACGTGTATCAGCAAAAGGTCGCCGCCTGCGACATCCGGATCGAATCCGTGATGAAGGCGCTCAATTCAGTTCGTGGTCGCCACGGAGAGACAAAGAGGGATGGGGCGGCATCGGCGAAGCCGCATCGACACCGAACCGCGAACGAACCTGCTTTCGACGTCGGCGGCTCGCTGCACACCCTGCTTGGAAAAGACCTCACCCGGATCGATGGCGTCGGCCCCTACCTGGCGTTGAAACTCGTGTCCGAATGCGGCGACGATCTGTCTGCATGGCCGAGCGCGAAGCACTTCACGTCATGGCTCAGTCTAGCGCCCAACAACAAGATATCGGGCGGCAAGGTTTTATCGTCGCGCACCAAACGATCCGGGAGTCGTGTGGC
>JANLPL010000259.1:0-3080 GCA_031367195.1 Bradyrhizobium sp. | reverse complement strand
TTCGGCCATCGCGGCGTTTTGCTGCGTGACCTGGTCGAGTTCACAAAACGCGACGTTCACTTGCTTCAACGTCGAGGATTGCTCGATCGCCTGAACCGCGATATCGCCGATTCCGTTGTCGATCTGCGAGATTTGCTGGCTGATGCGGTCGAAGGCTCGTCCGGTTTCGCCGACAAGGCTGACCCCGTGCGAAACCTTCATCGAAGCCTGCGAAATAAGAGTTTTAATCTCCTTCGCCGCCGCGGCGGACCTTTGCGCAAGCGCCCGCACTTCGGAGGCCACGACGGCGAAGCCACGTCCCGCCTCACCCGCGCGAGCCGCCTCGACCCCCGCATTCAAAGCCAGCAAATTGGTCTGGAAGGCGATTTCGTCGATAACTCCGATGATCGAGGCGATTTTCTGCGATGAGTCATGGATGCCAACTATCGCTTCGCTTGTCCGCTTCACGATATCGACGCTTTCCGTCGCGTCCTTTTTGGCAATGGCGATGATGTCCTTGGTTTTGTTTGATTCCAGCGCGGCCTGGTTCAGGGCGTTCCCCAAAATCCGCAAAGCCGCCGCCGATTCCTCCAGCGTGGCTGCCTGCCGTTCGGTGCGCCGCGCCAGATCTTCGGACGCAACCGTAATCTGCTTAACCCCCGTCTGAAGCGACTGCGAAGCGTCCACGACGACAATTAAAGTGGCGGCGAGATTCCTGGCGGCGTCGTTGAAATCGCCACGCAAACCCTCGTACTCGGCAGCGAACGCATCATCGATCCTGGCGAGCAAATTCCCGTCCGAAAGTTTGTGCAATCCGCTGCCCAGGCATTCGACAACCATGCGCAACTGCGCTGCGGCGCTCGCTCTCCTCGCCTCGCTTTTCGCCCTGTCGGCGTCCGTGAGAGCCTGCATTTGCTGAGCTTCGCTCTCCAGCCGCCGCAGTTCGATCCGGCCCTCGCGGAAGTCGTCGATCGCGCGGGCCATTGCGCCGATTTCGTCGCGGCGAACGCGCTCGGTTATTTCCACCCCGAGGTTATCGCGCGCGACCTCGGTGATTTGCCCGGCGAGTCGGGCGAGCGGGCCGACGACGCCGGAGCGCACGATCCAAAATGCGCCCAGGATGACGGCGATCCCAAGCCCGACCGACCAGATTGCCCAGGTCACCAGCGTCTCGGAGCCCTTGTCGATGCGCCGCACGGCGCCGCCGACGGCTTGCTCGTGCTGTTGGACGAGCGCGTTGACGTCGGCGAGGAGGCTGTCTAGCTGCGCGAAGAGCTGTTCCGACATTTTGTCGAAGGATTCCATCTCCACGTTGCCGGCCGCGACGCCGCGTTCGATGTAAGTGTGCGCCATCGCGACGCCGGCGGCGTCATAGGCCTTAAATCCGACCTCCAGAGTCGAAAGCTTCTCGGCCATGGCGCGCGCGGCCGACGCGGCGTCGGATTTTTCGAGGCGCCCCAACAGCGACTTGACACTGTCGGATTGTTTGTAAAAACCTGCGGTGTATTTCGCCGCGTCATCGAAACTGTCCGCGTGATGGGTCGCCGAAGCGTCGGAGAGAAACTGCTGGACCTGAATCACGTCGACCTGCAAATCGCGGGTCGTTTTGTCGAGGGGCAGGAACACATCCTGAAGCAGGTTCATTTGGTCCCGCACGCCCGAAAGCTCGACGTGTTGCGCCCGGCTGATCGCGACCGTCGAAAGCGAGGCGGTGGTCATGGTCGCTCCCAAAACAAGGAGAACCAAGGTCAGTTTGGCGCGAATTGTAACCGGCGACAGCCAGGACAACAATGCAGGTTGCGACCTATTAGAGCTCATTTTGCATCCGTCAACGTTCTGGGGTCGGCAAATGGCCCTGGACGCCGGCGGTTCGCGGCAACCGAAAAGGGCCCTTGGGAGGGTCGAGCGGAAATGTCGAAGACTTCGACGGGATAGATCGGCGTCATGCCTCTGACCGGCGGCATCGCGGGTCAGCTATCCGAAGCGAAGGTAGCCGCATTAGCTTTATTATTCCTTGCGATAAGACCGATTGCGGGCGTCGCCGCTCCCGTGGAACGCCTGCTGGCGGCGCTTCCCGCCAAGATTTGACTTTCCCGGACGCCGCTGTTAGCAGCCCGTCGTCGGGCGCGTCCTCGGGAACTGAGGGCGCGTCTGTCGTTTGACGCACCCGTGGTCCGCGACCTTGCTCGGTCTGGGGCCTGTCGGCGAGGGGAAACCCTCGCGAAGGAGGGCGCGTTTCCTGAGCTCAAAAGGAAACCGCGATGACGAAGCGCGCAGAAGCCAAGTATAAAATCGATCGCCGTATGGGCGAGAACATCTGGGGCCGCCCCCGTTCGCCGTTCAACAAGCGCGAATATGGCCCCGGCCAGCACGGCCAGCGCCGCAAGGGCAAGGCGACCGACTTCGGCACCCAGCTCAAGGCCAAGCAGAAGCTGAAGGGCTATTACGGCAATATCTCAGAGCGGCAGTTCCACAAATACTATGTGGAAGCTTTGCGCATGAAGGGCGATTCGTCCGCCAATCTGATCGGCCTGCTGGAGCGCCGGCTCGACGCGGTGGTCTATCGCGCCAAATTCGTGCCGACCGTGTTCGCCGCGCGCCAGTTCGTCAACCACGGCCATGTCTCTGTGAACGGCCGCCGCGTCAACATCGCCTCCTATCAAGTCAAGGTCGGCGACCTCGTGACGATCAAGGAATCCTCGCGCCAGCTCGCGATAGTGATCGAGGCCGCCGCGCTCGCCGAGCGCGACACGCCCGATTACCTTGAGGTCGATCACGGCCACGGCACGGCCAAGATGACGCGCATTCCCGGGCTCTCGGAAGTGCCGTATCCCACGCACATGGAGCCCAACCAGGTGATCGAGTTCTACTCGCGCTGAGGGGTTTTACGCTTCCAACAAAAAAGGCGGCCGAGTGGCCGCCTTTTTTTGTGAACTTTCCTGTTTGCCGTGCGGTGAGAACGGCTTTCACGCTCGGGCGGAAAATTCGGCGCATATCTGAAGGGTAAGGTAGCGAAGGGCGAATTGCCTCCGTCTATCGCCCAACTCGCCATCGCCACATTAGCACCCCCGCAAATCACTGCTAGTTGACCGCCCGAGCGT
>JANLPL010000323.1:0-3297 GCA_031367195.1 Bradyrhizobium sp. | reverse complement strand
GGCGGCGGGCGGGGCGGCCCAGACGCTTGACGCCGATGTCGTGCTGGTCGCCATCGGCCGCCGGCCCTACACCGACGGGCTCGGCCTGGAGGCGCTGGGCGTGGCGACCGAGCGCGGCCAGATCGTGATCGACGATCACTTCGCGACCAATGTGAAAGGCGTTTACGCCCTCGGCGACGCCGTGCGCGGGCCGATGCTGGCGCACAAGGCCGAGGACGAGGGCGTGGCGCTGGCGGAAATGCTGGCCGGGCAAAAAGGCCATGTGAACTACGACGTGATCCCCGGCGTCGTCTATACGAGCCCCGAGGTGGCGGTGGTCGGCAAGTCGGAGGAAGACCTCAAGGCGGCGGGCGTGGCCTATAATGTCGGCAAATTCCCGTTCACCGCCAATGGCCGGGCGCGGGCGATGCGGCAGGCCGAGGGTTTCGTCAAAGTGCTGGCGGACGCCAAGACCGATCGCGTGCTCGGCGTCCATATCGTCGGCTTCGGCGCTGGCGAGATGATCCACGAGGCGGCGGTGCTGATGGAGTTCGGCGGTTCGGCGGAAGATCTCGCCCGCACCTGCCACGCCCATCCCACCCTGTCCGAGGCGATCAAGGAAGCCGCGATGGCGGTGGCGAAGCGGGCGATTCACGCTTAGTGTCATTTCCTTGAGAGCGCGACTCGTCGCGCTCATTCCGCGCAAAGGCGCGGGCGCGCTTCGCGCTTTGACACAAGGCGTTTGATCGGTCGCGATCATTGAGTCTTGTTGCAAGGATCGCGGCGTTCACCCCTCGGAGGCGTCGGCTATGGCTTTTGTCCGTTTCCCCCGGCGAAGGCTTGGCGGCGCGCTCGCCCTCGCCGCCGTGCTTGGCCTGCTCGGCGGCCGCGCCGCCTTCGCCGATCGGCTCGCCATCTGGCGGATCGTCCACCAGACATGCGTCCCCGCCGGGGATAAGGGCGCGCCGCTTCCCAAGCCCTGCCTCAGCGTCGACCTGAGCAAGGGGGAAGCGGTCATCAAGGACCAGAGGGGCGTGGCGCAACTGCTCGAAATCCCGACCGCGCGGGTGACGGGCATCGAAGACCCGCAGGTGCTCGCGCCCGAGGCGCCGCCCTATTTCGCCGACGCGTGGCGGGCGCGCGAGAAAATGAAGCTCTTTCTCCCCGCCCCGCCGCCGCGCGAAGCGCTTGTGGTCACCGTCAATTCGAGCTGGGCGCGCGGCCAGGACCAGCTTCACCTGCATATCGACTGCATCCGCGCCGACGTGGCGCGGACGCTTGGCGCCTATGCGCCGCATTTCGACGCCCAGTGGCGGCCGATGACGGATGCGCTCAACGGGCGCAAATATTGGGCGCGCCGGGTCGATTCCGCCGATCTCGCCGGCGTCGATCCGTTCCGCCTGCTCGCCGACGAAATGCCCGACGCGAAGGGGGCCATGGGAACGTGGAGCCTCGCCGCCGCGCCCCTCCTTTTTGACGGCAAGCCTGGCTTCGTCCTCCTCGCCGACCAGTTCGGGCTGGAGGCAGGCGGCCATGCCGAGGATTTGCAGGATCTGAGCTGCGCGCTCGCGAAGTAGCGCCATTTGCGTTTCTCGCCCCGAAACGCTACGGCGCAGCGGTTCGCGAGGGTTCCCATGTCTTCGGACGATGAAAAGTCTTCGGACGACGAAAAGCAGCGCGCCGCCGCCGCCGCGCTCGATTATGTCGAACCCGGCATGAAGCTGGGGCTCGGCACCGGTTCGACGGCCGCCCGCTTCGTCGCGCTGCTCGGCGAGAAGGTCGCCCTGGGTCTGACCGTGGTCGGCGTGCCGACCTCGGAGGCCACGCGCCGCCAAGCCGCGTCGCTCGGCATCCCGCTGACCACGCTGGAGGAAACGCCTTCGCTCGATCTCGTCGTCGACGGCGCCGACGAGATCGACGGCGAGCTTCGTCTCATCAAGGGCGGCGGCGGCGCCTTGCTGCGGGAGAAAATCGTCGCCGCCTCGGCCACACGAATGCTGGTGATCGCCGATTCCTCGAAAAAGGTGGCGCGGCTCGGCGCTTTCCCGCTGCCGGTCGAAATCGTGCCGTTCGGCTTCGGCTCGACCCGGCTTCGGCTGGAGCGCGCCTGCGCCGCGCTGGGGCTTGCCGGCGAGATCGCGCCGCGCCGGAAGGGCGACGCCCTGTTCCTCACCGACGGCGGCCATTATATCCTCGATTGCGCCTTGGGCGCGATTCCCGACGCGGAGCGGCTGGCCGCCCATCTCAATGCGATCCCCGGAATCGTGGATCATGGTCTGTTTCTCGGCCTCGCCGCCGTCGCCCTCATCGCGGGGCCTGACGGCGTCGAGACCCTGCGGCGCTGAATGCGTCGCCCCTTAAGGAGGCGTTGATATGAAGCTTATCCCCCGCGGCGCGCTTGCCGCCGCGCTATTGTTCACCAGCCTCGGCGCGGCCTATGCCGACGAACCCACGGCGCCGCAGATCGAAATGGCGAAGAAAGTCCTGATCTCGGTCGGGCTGAAGGCGTCGATGGACCAGATCGTGCCGGCGATGCTGAGCCAGTTGCAGGGCCAGTTGTTGCAGATGCATCCCGAGATGGGCAAGGATCTGCACGAGGCGCTGGTCGCGTTGCAGCCCGAGTTCAACCTGGGCGAGGAGGCGGTGTTCACCGACACCGCGCGCGTGCTGGCGATCCGGCTCAACGACGCCGAATTGCAGCAGACGCTGACCTATTTCGACAGCGACGCCGGCAAGAAATACACCCAGGCGCAGGCGCCGGTGCTGGAAATGCTCGCCTCCTCCGGCGGCTCCTGGCGCGAGAAGCTGTCGAAGACGATGCTCGACCGCTTGCGCGAGGAGATGAAGAAGAAGGGCTTCCAGCTCTAGGCCGCGAGGCGCGTCGATGGCCTACGATTACGACCTGTTCGTCATCGGCGCCGGCTCGGGCGGCGTGCGCGCCGCGCGGGTGGCCTCGGGCCACGGCGCGAAAGTCGGCATCGCCGAGTCCTTCCGCATCGGCGGCACCTGCGTCATCCGCGGCTGCGTGCCGAAAAAGATCCTGGTTTACGCCAGCCGCTTCGCCGACGCCTTCCATGACGCCGCCGCCTTCGGCTGGTCGGTCGGGCCGGTCACGTTCGACTGGCCGACGCTGGTGCGGGCGAAGGAGAAAGAAATCTCCCGCCTGTCGGAGATCTACGCCGCCAATCTCGACCGCGCCAAGGTCGCGATCCACCGCGCCCACGCACGCGTGACGGGGCCAAACGAAGTCGCGTTGCCCGACGGTCAACGCTTCACCGCCCGCCATATCCTGATCGCCACCGGCGGCCGCCCCGCGCT
>JANLPL010000214.1:0-3275 GCA_031367195.1 Bradyrhizobium sp. | reverse complement strand
GGCGACGACGGAGGGGAATTCCAGCAATAGCCCGTCGCCCATCGTCTTGACGACGCGCCCGCCAGCTCCCGCCACGATCGGCCGCACGGCGTCGCGATGCTCGCGCACCGCCCGCGCCGTCCCCGCCTCGTCGTCGCCCATGAGGCGCGAATAGCCCACGACGTCGATCGCCATGACCGCAGCGAGGCGGCGAGTTTGGGACATCTTCACCTCTGACGGGAAGCAACATAGCACATGACAAGAGAGCCGGAGCGTTGCTTTTTAACTAGATGCGCGCTGATCGAGTCAATGGCCGCCGTCCTTGGCGACTCGCTGCTTGGCGGTGATTTGAAAGACAGGAAGCAGCGCCGTAGGCCAGACGCTTGCAGCCTTGCACCTGATTTTACGCTAGGCGTCCAAAGGAGCACCGAGCCAGCGCGCCGCGCTTGACCCTTGCCTGCACCTGTCCTACGCCGCGCCGCATGAGCGACCTTCACGCCCTCGGCCACGCCTCAAGAATCCCCGACGCGCCGGACGCGCGCACGCTGGAGCGCGTGCCCAATCCGCATCCTGATGTCGATTACGTCACCCGGTTCGCGGCGCCGGAATTCACCTCCATCTGCCCGATGACAGGCCAGCCGGATTTCGCCCATTTGGTCATCGACACTGTGCCCGACCAGTGGCTTGTCGAGTCGAAATCGCTAAAACTGCATCTCTCCAGTTTCCGCAATCATGGCGCGTTCCATGAGGATTGCACGGTGCGGATCGGCAAGGAGATCGCCGCCCTCATCAAGCCGCGCTGGCTGCGCATTGGCGGCTATTGGTATCCGCGCGGCGGGATTCCGATCGACGTGTTCTGGCAGACGGGCGAGCTGCCGAAAGGAGTCTGGGCGCCGGATCAGGGCGTCGCGCCCTATCGCGGGCGCGGCTGAAACATTTCGGGGAGGACGATATGAATCGACTTAGCGGCAAGACTGCTTTGCTGACGGCGGCCGGCGCCGGCATCGGCCGCGCCACGGCGGAGGCTTTCGCTGCTGAAGGTGCGCGGGTGATCGCCACCGACATCAACGAGGCCGCCCTCGCCGGGCTGAAGGCCGAGACGCGAAAACTCGACGTGCGCTCGACGGAGGCCGTCGAGGCGCTGGCGCGCGAGATCGGCGGAATCGACGTGCTGTTCAATTGCGCGGGCTTCGTGCATCACGGCACGGCGCTGGAATGTTCGGACGAGGAGTGGGATTTCTCGTTCGACATCAATGTGAAGTCGATGCATCGCACGATCCGCGCCGTTCTGCCTGGCATGTTGGCCAGGGGCGGCGGGTCGATCGTCAATGTCGCTTCTGCGGCGTCCTCGGTGCGCGGCATCCCCAACCGCTACGTCTATGGGGCCACCAAAGCGGCGGTGATCGGGCTGACGAAGGCGGTCGCGGCCGATTTCATCCGCAAGGGCGTGCGTTGCAACGCGATCTGCCCCGGCACGATCGAAAGCCCGTCGCTGGTGGGGCGCATCTCGACGCTTGCCGGCCAGACGGGTCAGGCGGTCGAGGCAGTCCACCAAGCGTTCGTCGACCGGCAGCCGATGGGGCGGCTCGGCAGGCCGGAGGAGATCGCGGCGCTCGCCGTCTATCTCGCCTCCGACGAGAGCGGGTTCACCACGGGCCAGATCCATCTCGCCGACGGCGGATTTGCGCTGTAAGGGATCGCCCGAAGGCGCGGCGCGCGCCAGCCGCCAAAGCGACGTTTGGGAGTTCGCCCAATGCAGATGAACGAAAGCCAGCTTGTCCCCGCTGCCCAAGACAAGGTCTGGGCCGGGCTCAACGACCCCGAAGTGCTGGCCAAATGCATTCCCGGTTGCCAGAAGCTGGAGATGACGGGGCCCAACGAAATGCAGGCGACCGTCGTCATCAAGGTCGGTCCGGTCAAGGCGAGCTTTTCGGGGAAGGTGACGCTCGGCGACATCGACGCGCCCAACAGCTATCGCATTTCCGGCGAGGGTTCTGGCGGCGTCGCCGGCTTCGCCAAGGGCGGGGCGACGGTGAAACTGACGGCGGAAGGGCCGGATTCGACCCGGCTCAACTATGAGGTCGACGCGCAGATCGGCGGCAAGCTCGCCCAGCTCGGCGGGCGGCTGATCGACGCCACCGCCAAGAAGCTGGCGGGCGAGTTTTTCGAGAAATTCGCCGCCGAACTGACCCCGCCCGCGCCCGAAGGCGAGGCTCCGGCGGAGGAGGATAAGAAGGGCTGGTTCAAGAAGCTGGTTTCCTAACCGCGCCCGAACTGGCGGCGGAAGTCGCTCTCGCGCCGCTCGGCGTAATAATTGTTGATGGCGAAGAAAGCCCAGATCGCGGCCGGCAGCCAGCCGATGAGGGTCAGTTGCAGGATCAGGCAGATGATGCCCGAGATCGGCTGCCCCAAGGTGAAAAACGACAGCCACGGCAGGAACAAAGCGATGAGATAGCGCATGTCGGCCTCCGAGCAAGAGATGCGAGGCGGCAAGCGCCATTTCAAGTCCCGGCGAGGAAACGCGCGATTTCGGGCGCGCTTGCCAGCGCGGTGCGCTGTTCCGGCGTCGGCAATTGCGGCCGGTCGCGCTCGGAATCCACCATGCAGAGGAAGCCCAGCGGCGTTTGCGCCCCGGCCCGGAACTGGTGCCAGGCCCAGGCCGGCACGGTGACGAGATCGAGCGCGACGAGTTCGATGACCTGATCGCCGACCAGCGCCCGGCCCGCGCCGCGCAGGATCGTCACGGCATGGACGTGGGCGTGGCGCTCCAGCGTGGTCCAGCCGCCCGGCGCGACCTCGAAATAGCGTAACTCGCCCTTGAGATCGGGCGCCGAGGCGAGCACCTGTCGCGTCACGCCGCGGAACGGCGCTTGCGCCTCGTCCTTGTAGGCGCGCAGATCGACGCCCTCCCAGCGGAAGTCCGGCAGGGCGCGGCGCAATATTGTCATGGCGAGCCTCCAGCGACAGTGCGGACGAAATCGGCGGTCTCGGCGGTCAGCCGGTCGGGCGGCGCCGTCAGCAAGGCGCCGCCGATCAGCAACATCGTGTCGGGGCCGTAGAATTTGAGCATTTCGGGCACGCGGGCGGTGGACATGCCGCCAGCGGGCGTGGGCGCGGAATCCTTCAGCCCGCCCCAGGGCGCGCGCAGGCCGCTCGCCAGCGCGAGGCAAGTCTCGCGCGAATAGCCGAACCGGCCGCCGTAATTGGGAAAAATGCTGACGTCGCCGCCGACAAGGCGGAACAGCCGCAACAGCGCCGGCGCGGCGATGCGCGCCGCCCCGCCCATCGTCGGATGG
>JANLPL010000316.1:0-2486 GCA_031367195.1 Bradyrhizobium sp. | reverse complement strand
GGCGCGCGCGAAACCCTGCTCGCGCCCGTGCTTCCCGACGAAGACGACTTCGACCGCGCCGCGACCTCGTCGATCCGCGCGCAAAGCGACGACTGACGGCAAAACTTACCCGCAGCATATCCGGCGCGCCTTTCGCGCCCGGCGCGCCGCCACGGTGCGCGAAACATCGAGGTCCGCGATCTCCAAAGCCTTCACTTCTCCGGCAGGCCGGCCTTGGCGAGATCGGCGACCTCGCCCTCTATAATTGACGGGTCGCTGTAGAAATATCCCAGCCGCCACTTGGCCTGGGTAAACGTTGGATCGTTTTTCTCCAAATGGAGCTTCACTTGAGCCCTGGCCTCGTCGATCCGCCCCAGGCGGACGAGATCAACGGCGATGTGGATGGGAGTGTCCAAGGCCGGGTACCACGACTGCTTGAAAGCCGCGATCGAATCCTCGTATTTCCCAGATAGACGCAGGGCCATGCCCTTGTTGTAGTCCTGCATCTTCGACCCATTCGGGTCTCGCGCGCGCGCCAGATCGTTCCACTCCATTCCCTTGTCCGGTTTACCTGACACGATCGCCAGTTGCGCCAGACTGCCGTACATGGAACCGTCATAGGGAGCCAAGGCGATCGCGGTGTCGGCCTCGTTGAACGCCCGGGTAAAGTCTCGTTCAGACATCAGCACAAAAGCGAACAGCCAGTGGGCGAGCCGCTTCACCTGCGGAGTCAGGTTATCCTTGGCGAGCACCGTTCTTACCAGTTCCCCGGCCTTGCGATATTCGGCGGGAATGTCGTCGCTCCATAAGTTCCAGCCGGCAATAAAGTGATACCATCCGAGCTTGATTTTGAGCAGACTTGAATTGGGATATTCCGCCAGCCCCTCCTCCCAAATCCGCCCGGCGCGGTCGAGGTCCTCCTTCGTCCCGCCGTCGGTAGCTTTGACGAAAACATCGTGGCCGCGAAGGTAGTAGTCGTATTCGCCAAGCGCAGCAGTATCCTTGCCCCATGCGTCGCGATACTGGCTCCGCCTGATCTGGCCGGCGTCCGTGGCGATCGCGCCGACGATCTTGCCGATGACCTCGTCCTGCAAGGCCAAGGGGTCCTTTCCCGTTTTGTCGTAGTGTTCCGCCCAGACGTGGTTGCCGGTTCGCGTGTCGATGAGCTGCGCGACGATGCGAATCTGATCGGCCTCCTTGCGGACGCTGCCTTCCAGCACATAGCCGACGCTGAGGTCGCGGCCGATTTGGCGGATATCGACCGGCTTGCCTTTGTAGACGAAGGAAGAGTTGCGGGCGATCACGGTGAGATCGGGAAAACGCGACAGCATGCTGATGAGGTCCTCGCTGACGCCGTCGCCGAGGTAGCCGAGGCTCTTGTCGGGGCTCATGTCATCGAACGGCAGCACCGCAATCGACGGCGCTTGCGTGGTCGCGAGATGGGAGGTCGGCGTTCGCACAAAGCCATACCAGCTAGCAACCGCGCCCGCGATTGCGAGAACCAGCGCCGCAGCAACCGACCTCCCCCAGTTCGGCTTGGCCGGCTTGAGGTTCTTGCGCCGTATCGGAACGCCTCCGCCATCGAGCCGCACGCGATAGACCGGGATCGGCTCGCTGATGTTCTTGACATGTTGCTCGCCCATCGGCTCGAAACCGAACGCCAGCTTCTTCTCAACCTCTTTCGCCACCTTGCCGGAAACACAGATCCCGCCGGGGTCGGCGAGCGCCTGCAATCGCGCGGCGATGTTGACGCCCTCGCCGTGCCGGTCCGTGCCCTCCAGGATCACTTCCCCGAGATTGACGCCGATGCGAAACTCCATGCGCTGATCCTCGGGGGCGCCTGCCTCCCGCTCCGCCATGCCGCGCTGGATGTCGACGGCGCATTCGACCGCTTCGACGACGCTGCCGAACTCAACCAGAATGCCGTCGCCCATGAGTTTGAAGATGCAGCCGCGATGCTGCTTGATCGCCGGTTCGACCAGTTCGAGCCGGTGCGCCTTCAGCCGCTCGAAGGTTTCTGCTTCGTCTTGTTCCATCAGGCGGCTGTAGCCGACAACATCAGCGGCAAGGATGGCGGCGAGCTTGCGTTCCATGAACGTTACTCCTGCGCTACGCAAATAATATTCCGCGTCAAGTCAGATGCATTCTTCAGGAAATGCCCACTGACGCTAACCTTATGTAAATTATGCCAAAATTTTGTGAGCGCGACTCATTCCGCTCGGGTTTTGCTGGCAACGGAGCTGATGCGCTTTGGCCGATCCCGAGATGCTTACCGCTCATCGCCTCTTAAGTATAGGCCTCAGCCCTCGACCAATTCGAGCCCATGCGCACCGTCGCGCCGCTCCACATCGACGATCCAGATGTCGGGATCGCGCTGGATTTCGCGCGCCAGCCGCGCTGAAATATCCGGCGATTCCGCCCAATCGGCCTTGTGCGCGCGCAGGAAGCGCCGCTCGCCCAAATCGTTGGGCGGGCCGGGCGCGAACAGCGCGACGCGGCCATCGAGG
>JANLPL010000105.1:0-14886 GCA_031367195.1 Bradyrhizobium sp. | reverse complement strand
CGCGCTCGCATGGTTGCAGATGGCCCTCGCCTTCCTCATCATGCGCAGACTGGCGAGAGCGAAAATCGCCCCAGCTTGAATTTCGAGTCAGGCTCTGAGCTAGGATAGTTTCAAGGAACACGTTGACGCCGTTTCGCCATGTTACGTCGTGCTAGAATATTTTTGGCGATATTCTATTTGACAAACCCAACACAAAGGGTAGTGTGAAGGCATAGACGGGGCGGTTCGATGGCTAGCGTTCTCCAAGAAGCTTATTTCCACGATGAGGCGGCAGCTTTCGCTAAACTCGAAAGCATCATCTGGCCGACCGGCCCGGTTTGCCATCACTGTGGGAATGTCGGCAAGTTCTATTCCCTTGAAGGCGTCCGCTCCAAGCCTTCCAAAAAGAACCCCGAGGGCATCGTCCGCCACGGCTTGAAGAAGTGCGCGGCTTGCCGTGGTCAGTTCACGGTTCGGAAGAACACGGTATTTGAAGATAGCCATGTTCCGCTGACCCATTGGTTCCAAGCGGTCTACCTGATGTGCTCTTCTAAGAAGGGTATTAGCGCGAACCAGATTCACCGCACCTTGGGCTGCACGCTGCAAACCGGCTGGTTCATCGGCCATCGTATCCGCGAGGCGATGAAGTCTAGCTCTCTTACCCCTATGGGCGGTGCTGGCGAGATTGTTGAAGTGGACGAAACCTACATTGGCAAGAAAAAGGGCGTGCCGGTCAAGCGCGGCGCTGGTCACAAGCACGCCGTCTTGACGTTGGTAGAGCGCGGCGGTTCCGCCCGTTCCTTCCACTTGGACGGCGTCAAGAAGGCTGACGTAATGCCAATTATCGACGCCAACCTAAGCCGCAAGACGCACGTCATGACCGACGAGGCAAACATTTACGGCGATCTTGGCGACACGTTCGCGGCTCACCACGCGGTTGACCACAGCCGAGAGGAATACGCCTACACGGATCACGAAACTGGCGAGCGCGTTCATACGAACACGGTCGAAGGCTACTACAGCATCTTCAAGCGCGGCATGATCGGCATTTATCAGCATTGCAGCGAGAAACACCTTCACCGATATCTCGCCGAATATGACTTCCGCTACTCGAACCGCGTCAAGCTGGGTGTTGACGACGTGATGCGGACCATGATCGCGATGGAAGGCATCAAGGGGAAGCGGTTGACCTATAAGTCAGCTAACTAAATCCCCCTTGACAAAAAAATATTCGTGTGCGTAGCGCGTTTCTCTTGACGATTCGCGACGTGGCGTATATATTAATCGGTAATCCGGCGCAAGTCGGAGGGAGATCGTGATTCGCGATCGGCGGGGGGCTTGGCCCCCCGTATCATTTTGGAAGCCATTTTTTACCCCAACCATCGCGCACCTTCGTGGTTGGGTGGCGCGTGTACTTCCATTTTTCGAGAATTTCGACGACCCTTGCCCCGTAATCGTCTGGAAGTTGCATGTTTAACCGCGCAAATTTCATGGCGCGAGCGCTAGGGTGAGCAATTAAATCCGTAATTTGCATCGCTGGACAATTGTCTTTTTTGTCGATAAATTTTATCTCCTTCGAAGTAAGGTGACGCTGAACAATGTCAGCCTTTATATGTTCTGTTCCTTTTTCATAAATTGCCTGAAATGCCTCTTTTACTCTGCGGTCGGATTTAGGATTTCTTGGTTCAATCGCCACGTCGCCATCGTAAGAGTTTCGACGCATCCATAAGACATAGCGCTCAACTAGAGCAGTCAAACAATAATGATATGGGTCCCTCAACCACTCCCCGTAAAGTTCCCAATGCATTTTTTTGTCTATAGCGACTGTAGAAGCTAAATATGGAAGCGTCCGAAATGCATCCAACATTCGAGCGTCGAACTTGTTCCTGGTTTCATCATCTCGCAAAATCTCAAATGGGTGCTCGCGTCTCAAAATCTCGCGACGGTGAAAAACAAGATTTTTTCCTGCGGGTCCAAAAATGGACGTCTTTATTTCGTCAAGCAGCGGACAAAAGCGCGAACTGTGAAATTCGATGCGCGTGATTATGCCTGTGAGGCTTAGGTAGCGCTCATTGTCGTTTTCGAATGGTAAGGCTATGTGGTCGTTTCCGACCTCATCGATATAGAGGCGACAGCGGGTCATGGTTGAAAAAGCAAATCCAGGTGGTTCAGCGCAGCTTACCCGATTCAAAGAGACTGCGCGCGCTCTAGGCTGCGACGAGGACAAAGAACGGTTTGAGGCGGCCTTGGGAAAAGTAGCTAGCCATAAGCCTTGCGAAGACATCAAGAATGGAGCGCCCGCGACCAAAGCGAAGTCCAGCGCCCGCAAAAAGGCCCGCTGACTGTCTCACGCGGCGATCTAATCGGAGTTAATCATGCAGACGAATTATGCCGAGCAGTTTGCTCGCTCATTTTTGCGCGTACTTGCCCGTGATCATTCCATACAGAGCCTCGGCGGCGGCCTGGCTTTCGGGGGTAAAGATCGCGGGGCTAAGGGCGTTATAGGCGACCTCGACAACCCTTTGAGCGTCAGCTTTGGAAAGAACGCCCTTGGCGATCAAAACGTCCAAGAGAGCCGCAGCGATCAACCCGCCCGCTAGCCCGCTTCCGTCTACCGGACCTCCCAAATCATCGGTACTCATAGAATCTCTCCGTTGACTTGGGCAAGGCTACATCTAGCCGTGGGTTTGTCAAGTGGAATATCGCCATATTTTTGTCTCCGCGCTTTTGATGTCGCGAGCAGCTTTTAACAGCGCTTCATCTCGCTTCAACCATTCCTTGTTGACGAGCATGAGCTTCGCAACAAGGCCGGCTTCTAACCGGAGCTACAGACTTGCGTCAATTCTCGGCCGTCAAGCCGAATGAAGCGAACAGTGTGCTCGACTCAGCTGTTCATGCAAAAACACCTCTCGCTTAAAACTGCTTCTGCACCTTGCAACAATTCCCTCTAAATTCATATGTTGCGTAATTTTTACCCAATTTAAATAGATCACTTGCATGAAAAATTGCACCGTTAATTCGATCTAATACAATCGAATGCTTCTGAATTTCGTTCAGGTCGCCAAAATTAATATTAAGTACTCCAACTATTTTTTCATCACTGATGTACAAGGTGCGATGATATATTATATTAAGATCGTCTTTATCGCTCTTGTTGCTAAATAATTGCGGCATACTCGGCCCTTGGACGACCTGCACAAACTCCAATTTACTATCGGAAACATTTTCTTCGAGGGTTAATTTGATCCTTTGTTCTGAATTCCAGGGCTCAGAATAATTTGGTGAAGTTGTCTTACCCTTGCAATCTAAGTAAACTGTGTCAGCTAGCGTTCCGACTGAACCGACGCTGGTAGCAAGGATTGCACAAAATTTGGCGCTAGCGGCTACCTGGCGCAGCATTTCTGTTTCCCTTGATATACGTCTACCCGATGCCCGAACATTTCGATTCCTACCTTGCGATCCTTTAGGTCAGGTCGGCATCTCTACTTCTCTGGCTTTTCGATCAACGAAACAATGCCTGCTACGACTCCCTTTACAGGAAGGACGTGCTCTTTTTGAAAGTAAATCTAAACCGTCTGCGGATCAAACTGCGACAGGTAGCGAATTCGCTGCACATTCACCGATATTTCTTGCCCAGTGGCAGCGTGGATAAGATAAACAAAATTACTCGTCATATTACTGAGCCTCCTGCCTTCCGCTAAGCATGCCACGGTTTGAAACGGCGGCGCGAGCGGCGTCAAGCCCCTCGAAATTTAAACTGAAACACTACCGAATGCCTGCTTAGAGTCCTTTGTTTTAGCAGGATTTTTATCCGAAAACCGGCCTCCACTTCTAGGAAATCCTGCTTAGCCCGAAAACCGCGTGATATGCAAAAGCGCGGGACGGGACGCGAGGGATCGGGCTGATGTTTGGCGACATTCCGTAGCGACGTCGCGAAAGATTGAAGGGGGAAGAGGGCTCGGCTTGCGCGGAATTATTGCAACCGCTTGAAGATTGCGCGAAAGCAGCGGGGTTGCGTAGCGGACACAGGACGGCGTCACAATTTCATGACCCTTCAACTCGACGAGCGTCAGCTTCGTCTGGCCCTTGAAAACGTGCCACTCCCGCTGCTCGCTCACGACGAGACCGGCCGCGTTCGCTATGTGAGCGGCGAATGGCTGCGCCTTACCGGCTATCGACGAGAGCAAATCCAGACCTTCCGCGCCTGGCTGCAACTGGCCTACGACGATCCCTCGATCGTTGAGCAAGTGTTGGCGGCGCACCGGGCGGGCTATGGCGCCGCGTCCGACAAGTTGAGCCGAAGCGGGGAATACCGTGTCAGGGTGGCCGACGGGTCGAAGCGGGTCTGGATGTTCCGCGCTTATTCGATTGGCCGCGACGAAGCGGGTCTGGCCGTCAATGTCAGCATCGCGGTCGACGTCACCGACGAACGCGCCAACCAGAACGCGCTGGCCCGCAGCGAATCGACGCTGCGCCAGGCGCTGCGGGTCGGCAAGGTCGGCAGTTTCGAGCGGGATTTCCGCGACCGCGTCACGGTTTTCTCCGACGAGGCGCTGGCCGTCAACGGCCTGCCGGAGACGCGCCGGCGCGAGTCGTTCGAGCAATGGTACGAGCGCATCCATCCCGCCGACCGCGGCCGGGTGGTGGCCTTTGCCGAAGGCCTTATAGACGCCGACGCGCCGCTGGCGGTGGAATATCGGGTGGCGAGGCTCAGCGACGGCGCGTGGCGGCGGATCGCCGAGCGACGCGAAGTGCAGCGCGACGCCGCCGGCGTGCCGATGGGCTGCATCGGGCTGCAAAGGGATGTGACGGAAACCCGAGCGGCCGAGCAAGCCCTGCTCGACAGCGAGGCGCGGCTGCGGATGACGCTGGAGATCGGCCAGGTCGGCACGTTCGACTGGAACCTCACCACCGGCGAGCTGATCTGGGACGAACGGGTGCGCGAGATCTGGGGTCTGGACGCCGACGAGCCGGCGACGGTTGCAAGCTTCTACGACAGCTTGCATCCGGAAGATCGCGAACGCATCCGCGCCACCCACGAGCGTTCGCGCGACGACGGCGGCGACGGCGGATACGAGGGCGAATATCGCGTCGTCAATCGCCGCGACGGTCGTATTCGCGCCGTCTCCGCACGTGGGCGCACGCTGTTCGAGAACGGCCGGCCGGTGCGGATGATGGGCGCCGTGCGCGACGTCACGGCGATGCGCGACGCCGCGGCGGTGCTGGAGCGCGACCGCGCCGAACTGGAGCGGCTGGTCGAGGCGCGCACCTCGCAATTGGCCGAGGCGCAGACCCGTCTCGCCCACGCACAGCGGATGGAGGCGCTGGGCCAGCTCGCCGGCGGGATCGCGCATGACTTCAACAACGTATTGCAAGCGATTGAAGCTGCTTTCGATTTGATCGAACGCAAGCCACAGGCCGAGAACCTGCCGCGCTACCTCAAAATGGCGCGCGAGGCGACCCGGCGCGGCAGCGCGATCTCGCGCCGGCTGTCGTCGCTGTCGCGCCGTCCCGAACTGGAGCCCGAGCCCATCGACACGGCGCGACTGTTGCAGGAAACGGCCGCGGTGCTGCGCCGCACCTTGGGCAAAGGTGTGGAGGTGAATGTCGATTGCCCGCCCGACTGCCCCGCCGCGCTGGCCGACCGGCGGCAGCTCGAAACCTCGCTGCTTAATCTGGCCGGCAATGCGCGCGAGGCGATGGGCGGCGCGGGAACCGTGACGCTCGCGGCGCGACGCGAGACGCATGTCGAGGCGCAGCGCGCTCCCCATGGCGCGCAACTGCGTCCCGGCGATTTCGTGCGGTTCGAGGTTCGCGACACCGGACCGGGCATGGACTCTGAGGTGCGCGCGCGGGCGGCGGAGCCGTTCTTCTCCACCAAGCCGCGCGGCCAGGGCGTCGGGCTCGGCCTGTCGATGGCCAAGGGCTTCGCCGACCAATCCGGCGGAGGGTTGCGGATCGAAAGCCCGCCGGGCGCCGGCGCGACGGTCGTGTTGTGGCTGCCGGTGGCGCGGCCAGTCGTCGAGGAGCCGCGCGCCAAGGCGACGGCGGGACGCGGGCGACTGTTGCTGGTCGACGACGATCCGCTGGTGCGCGAACTCGTGGGCGAGCAACTGCGCTGCGCGGGCTATAATGTAACGGAATGCGGCGGCGGCGGCGCCGCCATCGCACGGCTCGATTCCGGGCTGGCGTTCGATCTGTTGCTGACCGATTTCGCCATGCCGGAAATGAACGGCGTGGCGCTCGCGCAGGAAGCGCGCAAACGCCGGCCGACGCTGCCCGTGGTCGTGCTGACCGGCTACCCCGCGGAGGCGGCGGACGCCGCCGGCGAGGCCGATTTTACGCTGCTTCGCAAACCGATCGACCGGGATGCGCTGATTGGCCGCGTCTCCTCGATGATTGTCGCCGTCTAACCAAGCGTCAGGCGATTGACGGCGCCGCTCGATGCGCTAAGACCGAGCCGCCCCGCCAGCAAAAACGACTGATCCGAGAGAGGCTGACCATGCCCGAACCCTCCGTTTCGCACGATAGGCTGGCGAATGCGATCCGCTTTCTCGCCGCCGACGCAGTGCAGAAGGCCAATTCCGGCCATCCCGGTATGCCGATGGGCATGGCCGACGTGGCGACCGTGCTGTTCACCAAATTCCTAAAGATCGACCCGCAAAGCCCGAAATGGCCGGATCGCGACCGCTTCGTGCTGTCGGCCGGGCATGGCTCGATGCTGCAATATTCCCTGCATTATCTGCTCGGCTATGCTGACATGACGATCGAGCAGATCAAGACTTTCCGCCAGCTGCATTCGAAGACGCCCGGCCATCCCGAATATGGCCACACGCTCGGAATCGAGGCGACCACCGGCCCGCGCGGCCCGGGCCTCGCCATGTCAATCGGCATGGCGATCGCGGAAGCCGCGCTCGCCGCTCGCTACGGCGCTGACCTGGTCGATCACCGCATTTACGTCATCGTCGGCGACGGTTGTCTGATGGAGGGCGTCAGCCACGAGGCGATCGACCTCGCCGGCCATCTCAAGCTCAGCAAGCTGATCGTGATGTGGGACGACAACCGCATCTCCATCGACGGCTCGACCTCGCTCTCCACCTCGATGGACCAGCGCAAGCGGTTCGAGGCGGCGGGCTGGCGCACGACCGCCGTCGATGGCCACGACGCGAAGGCCATCGAGACGGCGCTGCGGGAGGCGCAGACGTCCGACCGGCCGAGCTTCATCGCGTGCCGCACCACCATCGGCTTCGGCGCGCCCCATCTGGCGGGCTCGGAAAAGACCCACGGCGCGCCGCTCGGCGCCGACGAACTCGCCGCGACGCGCAAGAACCTCGACTGGCCCTACCCCGCGTTTGAAATCCCCGCCGAAATCTTAAGCGTCTGGCGCCAGGCGGGCGAGCGCTCGCGAAGCGTCCGCGCGGCGTGGGAAGCCAGGGCCAAGGCGCATCCCAAGGCGGTGGCCTTCGCGCGCGAGATCGCGGGCGACTTGCCGGCCGATTTCCTCGGCAAGATGGCGGACTACAAGCGCGGGCTGATCGATTCCAAGCCGAACGTCGCCACCCGCAAATCGTCGGAAATGGCGCTCGGGATCATCAACGGCGCGATCCCCGCCATGCTCGGCGGCTCGGCCGACCTGACCCATTCCAACCTGACGCTGACCAAGGGCCAGGCATCGCTGGCGCCGCAGGAATTCGGCGGCAGCTATATCCGCTACGGCATTCGCGAATTCGGCATGTCCGCCGCGATGAACGGCATCGCGCTGCATGGCGGCTTCGTGCCCTATGGCGGCACGTTCCTGATCTTCTCCGATTACGCGCGTGGCGCGATCCGGCTCTCGGCGCTGATGGGCCTGCGCGTCATCTATGTGCTGACGCATGATTCGATCGGCGTCGGCGAGGACGGGCCAACGCATCAGCCGGTCGAGCAACTCGCTTCGCTGCGCGCGGTGCCCAACCTCAATGTCTATCGCCCGGCGGACGCGGTGGAGACGGCGGAATGCTGGGAGCTATCGCTCGGCTCGACCGCGACCCCTTCCGCGCTCGCCCTGTCGCGGCAGAACCTGCCGACTTTGCGCTCATCCTCCGACGTCAACCTGTGCGCGCGCGGCGCCTACGTTCTGAGCGAGGCGGACGGCCCGCGCGATGTCACGCTGCTCGCCACCGGCTCCGAAGTGTCGCTGGCGATGGAGGCGGCCAAGACTTTGCGCGACAGCGGCAAAAAGGTCGCGGTGGTGTCGATGCCATGTTGGGAGATTTTTGACGCGCAGGACGCCGGCTATCGGGCGGCGGTGTTGGGCAAAGCCCCGCGAGTGGCGGTCGAGGCCGCCATCGGCATGGGTTGGGACAAATATATCGGCGAGCGCGGCGCGTTCGTCGGCATGCACGGCTTTGGCGCCAGCGCGCCGGCGCCGGAAGTTTACAAGAACTTTGGCGTCACGGTGGAAGCCGTTGTCGCAGCGGCGAACAGGCTGATCGCCCAATGAGCGTCAAGATCGCCCCCTCGATCCTGTCCGCAGATTTCGCAGATCTCGGACGGGAGGTGCGCGCCGTGGACGAGGCCGGCGCCGACTGGATCCATCTCGACGTGATGGACGGGCATTTCGTGCCCAACATCACCTTCGGCCCGCCGGTCGTGAACGCTCTGCGAAAACACTCGAAAAAATTGTTCGATTGCCATTTGATGATCGAACCCTGCGACGCCTATCTCGAAGCTTTCGCCAAGGCGGGATGCGATCTCATCACGGTTCACGCCGAGGCGACGCGCCATCTCGACCGCTCGTTGCAGGCGATCAGGGGGCTGGGCAAAAAGGCTGGCGTCGCGCTGAACCCTTCGACGCCGCTGGAGGCGATCGAATATGTGATCGACCGGCTCGACCTGATCCTGGTGATGACGGTCAATCCCGGCTTCGGCGGGCAAGCTTTCATTCCCGCCATGCTGGAGAAGGTGCGGCGCGCGCGCCGCCTGATCGGCGACCGCCCAATCGAGATCGAGGTCGATGGCGGCGTGACGCCGGAGACGGCGCCGAAGCTGATCGAAGCGGGCGTCACTGCGATGGTGGCGGGCTCGGCCGTGTTCAAGGGCGGGGCCTCGGCTTACGGCGCCAATATCGCGGCGATCAGGGGCTGAGCCTTCGCGAGCGGCGAAGCGGGCTTCGCCGCTCACCCCAGCTTGTCGCGGATCGCCTTCAGCTCCTTCTTGCGCGCGGCGTCGGGCTTGGGCGTCTCCTCCGGCAGCGCCGCCAGCGCGTCGATCAGGATTTGCGAGACGTAGAGCCGCGCGTTTTTCTTGTCGTCGGCGGGCACGACGAACCAGGGCGCGCCGGCGAGACTGGTGGCGGCGAGCGCCTGCTCGTAGGCGCGGCGATAATCCTTCCAGAAGCCGCGCTCGACCACGTCGTTCATCGAGGCCTTCCAGTTCTTCTCCGGATCGTCGAGCCGCTCCAGCAGGCGCTTTTTCTGCTCGTCGCGCGAAATATGCAGGAAAATTTTGACGATTGACGCGCCGCTATCGGCGAGATGACGCTCGAAATCCCGGATCGCCCGGAAGCGCGCCTCGAAAAAGGCGTCGAGGTCGCTCGGCGGTTCGACGCCCTCCGCGCTCAGGAATTGCGGATGCACGCGCTCGACCAGCACGGCCTCGTAATAGGAGCGGTTGAACACGGCGATGGCGCCGCGCTCGGGCAGATGCGGCTGCGCGCGCCAGAGGAAATCGTGGCGGCTCTCCGTCGCTGACGGCGCCTTGAACGCGGCGACATGGCAGCCCTGCGGATTGACGCCGCTCATCACATGCTTGATCGCGCCGTCCTTGCCGGCGGTGTCCATGCCTTGCAGGATCATCAGCAACGCGCGTCGGCCACCGGCGTAAAGCCGCTCATGATGGGCGCGAAGCGCCTTGACGTGGCATTCCAGCGTCTCCTGATAATCGTCCTTCGACGTGTAGAGCGCGGCGACGGCGGTCGGCCTATCCCCCAGCGAGAGCTTCTCGCCAGGAGTTACACGCAGGGCCGAGACGTCGATCTTCATGGCCGCCCCTTGCCTTCGTCGCGCCGGGCGATCTTCACGAATTTCTTGATCACGCGGTCGCGTTTCAGCTTGGAGAGATAGTCGATGAACAGCACGCCGTTGAGATGGTCGATCTCGTGCTGCACCACGGTCGCAAGCAGGCCCTCGGCAAGCTGCTCCCGAGGTTTGCCCTCGCGGTCGATGAATTTCACGCGCACGCTGGCCGGGCGCTCGACCTCCTCGTAATATTCGGGGATCGACAGGCAGCCCTCCTCATAGGTGCGCCGCTCGTCGGAGGACCAGACAATCTCGGGATTGATCAGCGCCAGCGGCTCGCGCGGCGCGTCCTTGGGCGCGGAATCCACCACCAGAAGCCGGATCGGCTCGGCGATCTGGATCGCGGCGAGGCCAACGCCCGGCGCCTCGTACATGGTCTCGAACATGTCGTCGATCAGCCGGGTGAGATCGGCGTCGAAACGCTCGATCGGCCTGGAGACGAGCCGCAGTTTCGGGTCGGGCAGCGTGATGATGTCGCGGAGGGCCATGGAGGTCTTGAACGTTGAACTGCGCCCGCCTTAGAGCGCGGCCGGGTTGCGGTCAAATGCGTTCTTATTCTGTTCGCATTCGGGCGCGAGATAGAGTACAGAGGCGCCATGAGCGCGGTGTTGTTCGTCGTCGAAGGTTTTCCCGTCAGCGTCGGCGAGGCGCTGGCGGCGGCGGTCGCCGCCTGTCTCGCGCTGGCGCTGGCGCTGGCCTTCGCGCTGCTGCGCGGCGGCGGCGCGAGCGAGGCGCGGCTGGCGGAGCTTTCCGGCCGGCTTTCCAGCCTGGGCGAATGGCTGGGAACCCGCCAGACCGATCTGGCGCGGCTGATGGCGGAGCGGCTCGACGCGCAGACCCGCACCACCGGCCAGACGCTCGGCCAGCTCAACGAGCGCCTCGCGGTGATCGACGCGGCGCAGACCCGGCTCACCGGCATGGCCGAGCAGATGGTGTCGCTGAAGGACATTCTCGCCAACAAACAGACTCGCGGCGCGTTCGGTCAGGGCCGGATGGAGACGATCGTGCGCGACGCCCTGCCGCCGGGCGCCTATGCGTTCCAGCCGACGCTGGCCAACAAGACGCGGCCCGATTGCGTGATCCGCCTGCCCGGCGACCCGCGCCCGCTGGTGATCGACGCGAAATTCCCGCTCGAAGGCATCGCCGAGTTCCGTCGCGCCCGCGACGAGGACGCGCAGAAATTCGCAGGCCGGCGCGTGCGCGCCGATGTCGCCCGCCATGTCGCCGACATCGCCGAGAAATACCTGACCCCCGGCGAGACGCAGGACATGGCGCTGATGTTCGTCCCCACCGAATCGATCTACGCCGATCTGGTCGAGCATTTCGAGGATGTGGTGCAGCGCGCGCATCGGGCCCGCGTCGTGATTGTCTCGCCTTCGCTGTTGATGATGGCGATCCAGGTCGCGCAATCCATGCTGCGCGACGCGGCGGTGCGGGACTCCGTTCACACGATCCAGGCCGAGGTCGGCAAGCTGGTGGCCGATTCGCGCCGGCTCGCCGAGCGGGTGGCCAAGCTGGAGAGCCATTTCCGCGCCGCGCAGGAGGATCTGGGCGAAGTGATGACATCGGCGGAGAAGGTGACGCGACGGGCGCAACGGATCGACGCGATGGATTTCGCCACGCCGGACCGGGCGGTGGGAACCTGAGACGCGGCGCGCTATAAGTCCCGCCGCAGGAGGCGCGCATGAACATTCCGCTGGTGATCACCTTCGTCGGCCCGGATCGCGCCGGCCTGGTCAGCGCCCTGTCCGACGCGGTCGCGGCGCATGGCGGGAGCTGGCTGGAAAGCCGATTGGCGCGGCTCGCGGGGCAATTCGCCGGAGTCGTGCGCGCCGACGCGCCGGAGGAGCGGGCGCAGGCTCTGGAAGCGGCGCTGCGCGCCGTACCGGGCCTCAGCGTGACGGTCACGCGCGGCGGCGCGGGCGAGGAGGCGCCAAAGCGGCGGTTGCGGCTCGACCTCCTTGGGCTCGATCGGCCCGGCATCGTGCGCGACGCGACGCGGGCTTTGAGCGCGCTCGGCGTCAATATCGCGGAGTTCGAATCCGACCTGCGCCCCGCCCCGTTCAGCGGCGCGGCGATGTTCCATGCGGCGGCCGTGCTGGAGGCGCCGGAGAGCGTTTCACTCGACGCGGTGCGGGCGGCGCTGGAAGGTCTGGCGGGCGAGCTGACGGCGGAATTTCCCGCCGACGCGCCGGGCCCGCGCGGGGTGACGCTGGCGGCGGACTAGCGCCCCGCGTCGAGCCGGTCGATCGCCGCGACGTTGGACGCCGAGGAGCCGTTCGGATCGAATTCGCAAGCGAGGTAGGCGTCGGCGATGGTTTTCGCGAGTTCCGGCCCGATCACGCGGGCGCCCATGGTGATGATCTGCGCGTTGTTGGATTTGGCCGCCCGCTCGGCGGAATAGGAATCGTGGGTCTGCGCGGCGCGGATGCCGGGCACTTTGTTGGCCGAGATGGCGACGCCGATGCCGGTGCCGCAGAACAGGATCGCCCGGTCGTACTCTCCGCTAAGCACCGCCTTCGCCACATGCGCGGCGATGTCGGCGTAGAAGCCGGGCTGGCTGAGGTCTTTGACGACGTGCTCCTTCTTCCCCGCGAGATGGCCGGCGATGACGTCGAGCAACGGCTTGCCGGCGCTGTCGGCGCCGAGGGCGATACGCATGGGTTTTCCTTTACAACGGGCCGGCCGGCACGATTCCGGTCGGGTTGATGAAGCGCAGGCTCTGGTAATAGTGGCGCTTGATATGGTCGAGGTTGATCGTCTCCTCGATCCCCGGCTGGGCGCGCAGTTCGTCGCGGTAGCGCCGCAGGTTGGGATAGTCGGCGATGCGGCGGATATTGCACTTGAACAGCCCGACATAGACGGGATCGAACCGCAGCAACGTCACAAACAACCGCCAGTCGGCCTCGGTCATCTGATCGCCGGTGAGGAAGCGGTGGCCGGCGAGGCGGACCTCCAGATCGTCCAGCGTCGCGAACAGCGCCGCCACGGCCTCGTCATAGGCGGGTTGTGTGGAGGCGAAGCCGCAGCGATAGACGCCATTGTTGACGGTCTCGTAGATCCGGGCGTTGAGCGCGTCGATTTCCGGCCGCAGGGCCAGGGGGTAATAGTCGCCCGGCGCGGCGCCGCGGCCATCGAAGGCGGAATTGAACATGCGGATGATGTCGGCGCTCTCGTTGCTGACGATGGTTTTTCGCTGCTTGTCCCACAGCACCGGCACGGTGACGCGGCCGGTATAGTCGGGCTGGGCTTTGACATAGAGTTCGTACAGCTTCTGCGCGCCGTTGACGCCGTCGGGGATTACGCCGGGGCCTTGCGCGAAAGTCCAACTGTCGTCGCCCAGCAGCCAATGGACGACGGAAACGCCGATCATCGCCTCCAGCCCCTTGAGCTTGCGGAAGATCAGCGTGCGATGCGCCCAGGGGCAAGCAAGCGAGACATAGAGGTGGTAGCGCCCGGCTTCGGGACGGAACTCGCCCTCGGGCGTGATCTGGTTGCGGAAGGTGGTCGCCTTGCGGACGAAGGCGCCGCCCTCATTGGTGATCGCGGCGGGGCGCGTCTCCCAGCGGCCGTCTATCAACTGTCCCACCATGGCAATTTCCTCACAGCGCGACGGCGCAACGGGCTAGGATATCGAGATAACCTTCCGGCGCCCAGGCCGAGCGGCCAATAAACAGGCCGTCGATATGCTGCCGGGCGATCAGGTCGGCGCAATTCTGCGGATTGACCGAACCGCCATAGAGGCAGAGCGGGCGGCGGCCGAGCGCCTGCGCCGCCGCTTCGACGATCTCGGCCTGACGGGCGTCGGCGTAATCGGGGGCGGCGGGGACGCCGTTCTCGCCGATCGCCCATACGGGTTCATAGGCGAACAAGATCGGCGCTTGCTTCTGCTCGGGGGACAGTCGGGCCAGCGCGCCGCGTGTTTCCCGCGCGAGCACTTCCACCGCTCGGCCGCTGTCCTTGTCGGCGAGCGTTTCGCCGACGCAGATCAGCGGGATCAGCCCATGCCGCACCGCCGCCTCGACCTTGAGGCCGACGGTCTCGTCGGTCTCGCCGAAATGCGCGCGGCGCTCGGAATGGCCGAGTTCGACCAGATCGAGGCCGCAATCGCGCAACATGAGCGGAGAGATTTCGCCCGTCCAGGCGCCGAAATCGGCCCAGTGCATGTTTTGCGCGCCGACTTTCACCGACGTCTCGCGCAGGATCGCCTTCACCTCGCGCGCAACCGTGAAGGGCGGGATGACGAAGCGCTGGAAGCGCGGGTCGCGCACGGCGTCGGCCGCTTCAAGCGCATGTGCGAAGTCTTGCGCCTGCGCCAGCGTCTTGTTCATTTTCCACGACGTGCCGATCCACTTGCCCGTCATTTCGGCTCCAGACTCCTGCCCAGCGGGGCGGCGCGAGGGGTTTCCCGTCCGCGCGCCGTCGCGTCAAGAGCGAGAGCGCGCTTTTGTTATTGCGTCGGCGCCTCCATCTTCCTGGCGAATTCGCAGGCTTCGAAATCAAGATCGATCGCGCAGGCCTTGGCGAACATCGCGTGCGCCTCGCCCTGGCTGACGGCGATCCCCTCGCCGTTCAGGAGCGCCTGCCCCAGCATCGTGCAGCCCCAGGCGTCGTCATGGGCGCAGGCGTATTGGAACGACCGGAACTCGCAATGCGCGGCGGGCTCGGCGACATGGTCGAGCGGATCGGGGCCTTCAAGATTGCGAAGCGCCGCCGCCCGATTGGTGCATCCGCTGGCCTGCCCAAGTTCGCAGGCGGCGGTATAGAGCGGCTTCCAAAAATTCGGCGATAGTCGAGGCTCCTCGGCCTCGATCGCGCGCGCCAAATTCAGGCACGCCTCGCCGTCGCG
>JANLPL010000092.1:0-11003 GCA_031367195.1 Bradyrhizobium sp. | reverse complement strand
GAGATTTATTCCCAGCCATCACGAATTTCCCTCACGAAAGCTTCGCTGGTCTTATCTCCCGTGGCGTCGGGAGCGCGCCCGAGCAATTCCTCCCAGTCAGGTAGGTTATCGTCGCGATTTATGACATCTAGATCGTTGACTGCAATTTGGTGCGGAAACGGAGATCTAGAACGATATCTGAGAGTTCCGAAAACCTCTATTCGACGCCCGACGGCGGCTACTGCATCGTCAAAGAGCCGCGCAGGGAAATGACAGGTAACTCGTCGAGGACCAACACGCGGATAGATGTGAAAGGTGTTGGCTCCCTCGTGGACATTGATTTGATCGAGATCACCGTCCAAAGAGCCGTCGCATTCGTCCTGCACCGCGAGCGCGATTTCCAAGCGGTGCGCGACACGAGGTGTAAGATCAACAGCAGAACCGTTGAAAACTAGCCTAGCGCTCTTGATCGTTTTCCCTACCGGGGTCGCGAGGCTTTTGATGTCCTCTAACAACTCGGCATCCAGGCCGGAGAGGTCGCCGTCAGAGGCAATAGCTTCGCCAACGAATCTTAGTCGTTCGACGACAAGATGGCCAGTAGCTGCTAGGTGCGGCGAGATTGCTTTCGGCTCCAAAACAATCCGCAACGGACTATTATAAGACAGTTCGGCGATTTGAAATATATTGTTGGATTTCCCATCGTTGTTTTCTCGGTCAAGTTTCGTTAGCGTCGATCCAAATCTCTGAAGCTGAGACATAAATGTGCTTAACTTCAACCTGCCCTCGTCTTCGGGCATGCCTTCCAGAATCAACTCGATACGATCATCTCGCGCCATTGGACGCACTCGGCTTGGAGTTTCGATCTTAAGTCTGCGCAAAATCCGACCGCCCGCCTCACGCCACCTCGAACAGCCCCGCCGCGCCCATGCCGCCGCCGACGCACATCGTCACCACGACGTAGCGCGCGCCGCGCCGCTTGCCCTCGATCAGCGCATGGCCGGTCAGCCGCGCGCCGCTCATGCCATAGGGATGGCCGACCGAGATCGCGCCGCCGTTGACGTTGAGCTTGTCGTTGTCGATGCCGAGCCGGTCGCGGCAATAGAGCGCCTGCACGGCGAACGCCTCGTTCAGCTCCCAAAGCCCGATGTCGTTCACCGTCAAGCCATGCGCCTTCAGCAGTTTCGGCACGGCGAACACCGGGCCGATGCCCATTTCGTCGGGATCGCAGCCGGCCACCGCCATGCCGCGATAGAGCCCAAGCGGCTGTAGCCCGCGTTTCTCCGCGAGCTTGGCCTCCATCAGCACGCAGGCGCTGGCGCCGTCGGAAAGCTGCGAGGCGTTGCCCGCGGTGATGACGCTTCCCGGCTCTTTCTTGTGCAGGCCGCCGGCGAACACCGGCTTCAGGCTGGAAAGACCGGCCAGCGTGGTGTCGGCGCGGTTGCCCTCGTCCTGCTTGAGCGCGATCTCTTTGTCGCTGATCGCGCCGGTCGCTTTGTCCTGCACCTTCATCGTCGTCGCCAGCGCGACGATCTCTTTATCAAACAGCCCGGCCGCCTGCGCCGCGGCGACGCGCTGCTGCGATTGCAGCGCGTAGGCGTCCTGGGCTTCGCGGCCGACGCCATAGCGCTGCGCGACGATCTCCGCCGTCTCCAGCATCGACATATAGACGTCGTCGCGATGCGCCATGAGCCACGGATCGGCGGCGCGGAAGCGGTTCATGTGGTCGTTCTGCACGAGGCTGATCGATTCGAGCCCGCCGCCCACCGTGACGCTCATGCCGTCGGCGATGATCTGCTTGGCGGCGATGGCGATCGCCATCAGGCCGGAGGCGCATTGCCGATCGACTGACATGCCCGCGACCGTGGTCGGCAGTCCCGCGCGCAAAGCGCATTGGCGCGCGACATTGCCGCCCGTCGCGCCCTGTTGCAGCGCCGCGCCCATCACGACGTCGTCGACTTCCGCCGCGTCGATTTTCGCGCGCTCCACGGCGTGACGGATCGCATGGCCGCCGAGCGTCTGTGCCGGCGTGTCGTTGAAGGCGCCGCGATAGGCCTTGCCGATCGGCGTGCGGGCGGTCGAGACGATGACGGCTTCGCGCATGAATTCCTCCCTGGGAACTATCGACATGCCCGAGGCGGGCCGCCTTTGCAACGGCCGCGCGCTGCAATCACGCCTTTTCGAACTCGGCCCAAACGCCGTTCGCCATATAGGATTTATGCGTCATCGGGATCAGCGCGTCCCAGCGACTGAGCGTCGCGCAGACCGCCTCGATCTCCTCGTCGGGCACCTGACCGCGCAACCCCGAGACCGAGGCGCCCCAGCGCACCAGGAACGAGAACGACGTTTCGTACCAGAACCGCTTCACCTTCAGCGCCGCGAACGCCCGCTCCACGCCCCACGGCGTCGCATTGTAGAAATGCTGGCCCTCGCTGTGGATCGGCTGCATGAACGCCCAGCCGATGATCGCCCTGCCGCCGGGCTTCAGCACCCGCGCGACCTCGGCCCCGGCCTTCCGCGGATCGTTGATGTGCTCGAACACGCCGGTCGAATAGACCGCGTCGACCGAATTGTCGCGGAACGGCAGTTTGGTGGCGTCCGCGATCAGGTCGGGTTCGGCGTAATCGGCGTAGTCGGCGTTGATGTAGCGGGCGTCGTCGACCTGCCGGTTGCCTCCACCCAGATCGAGCAAAAGGCCATCGTCGGGGACATCGGCGAGCAGCCGCTGAAACCCGGCGGTGAAGGGCGCGCCGCGCACTTTAGCTTCCTTGTGGTGGCGCAGGGGCACGAGCTGGCCGGTCTTCCACCGATAGCCGCCGAACAAACATTGCCGGCCGGCCGAGAGTTCGTTCTTGGCGCCGGTGACCTTGATTTCGACGCGGGCAGGCGCGGCGCCGAGGTCGATCCGCACGGGATGCGGGATCACGGTGTGCGGCGCATAGAGATCGAGCGTCGCCTCTTTATCGAGATAGCGAAGCTCGACCCGCCCGGACCAGGGATGCGCGTAAAGCAGCAATTCGATTTCGCCGCTCGCCTCGAAGCTGATCGTCGCGCCGGACTGCTCGAGCGCGATCATCTCATAGGCGTCGAGCTTGATGACGGGCGTGCTATAGCCGATCCCCTCCGCCGAATGCGGCGTCAGTCGCCATTGCGCGACGGTCTCGGTGCGAATCGGAACTCCGCCCGCCCGCAACGCCTCGCGGGATTCGCCGTCGCCGGGCCGCACGAAATCGACCTGAAAATTCTCGATTTTGCCGACCCGCGCGCCGGTGTCGCGGTTGAAAATCACGCCGCGACGGATCGCGCGGCCGGCGGTCTCCAGCGGCAGAATATCGAGCGCGCCGCCCGTGTCGGGGCAGGCGAGCGCGGCGAGCAGCCTCGCCTGCGCCGCCTCACCGTTGGTCATCAGCACGAGCGCGTGTTCCGACATTTGCAAAGGAGCCTTACGAGTTACAAGCCCGACACATCACCGCGTCATGACGCCGACGAACACGCCTTGCGACGAGGCGCTGAGATCGCGCTTGCCAATGGACGACATTTGCACAATCTGGCCGCGTTCGGAAGGCGCCGAAAGCTTCAGACGCAACGCCTGCGTCACCGTCTGCGGGCGGAACAGGTCGGCGTAAATGGCGTCAGGGCCGCTCTGAATGCGGACCACGCCCGACCAACTATGGCAGATGAATACGGGCAACACTTCGCTCACGCCGGCTTCGAGCGTGAACTCGACCCGCCAATCCGCGTTTTCGAGGATAACATGATCCTCCTTCTCGATCCGCTCGCCGAGATAGCGCAGCGCGGGATCGCTGAAGGGGCGGAAATCGTAGTTGGTCTTGATATAGCTGCCGACATCAAGCCGGACACGGTCCGCGATCGGGCCGGTCTTTTGCGCCGCGATCAGTAAATCCTGCCCGTTTTCGGGATATTCGGAGCCGATCTGATAGGCGCGAATGCGGAAGCCGGCGTCTTCGAACAGCGTCAGCCAGTCCTGCTCCATCAGGAAATAGGGGTGGTTGGGCTGCGCGTCGAAGCCGAACGGGATCGACACGACGAGATTGCCGCCCACTTTCAAAATGCGGTTCAACTGGATCATCGTCAGCCGCAGATCCATCGAGTGCTCGATGCAATGCGACGAGAACACCGCGTCGAACGAGGCTTCGTCGTAGAACAGCTCGTGATTGAGCCGGCGCGAGAAATGCGCGGGATCGAAGCCGAAGGATTGCGCGAGTTGCGCGGAGTGTTGGGTCTCGTTCTCGCCGATGTCGGTGTACCAATAGTCCCAGTTCATCGACTTGATATAGGCGAGCAGCTCCTCGTAACTGTTGCCGCCGCCGATATCGAGCACGCGCCCGCCCGCGCCGAAATAGCGGCCCGCTTCCTGCCAGCGGACCAGATAAGCCGCCTTGCGCTTGGCGATGTAATCCTCGACATTACGGCCCGACCGGCGCACATTGTCGAACCAAGTCTGCGTCATCTGGACCTGACTTGCTGCGAATTGTTCCCGTGATTGCTCGGCAAGAATAACTTTCATGCCAGGCGCTTCGAATGGCGGCGTCGCGGTCTCGACAGTCAAGGAAATACTCCAGACTAGATGGGCGGAACTCGACTATGGCTCGCGCGAATGTATAGGCGCTTCAAATCTTACCCTGCGTAACGACATAGACCAACGATATGGCGCGGTTAAATCTGCATCTTGCCACTCTCGTGCAATGTCACTGCTTAACCGAGTGTAAATATATCGCGTCTCTTTGGCAAGCTGCTTAACCGCCGCCGACTTCAAAGCACCATCGCAACGGGGGCGTTAACCGCCGGATTTGCCGGCGCGCGCCGCCAGCGAGGTGAATTTGAAAGTCTGGCCAAACGCGTTTTCCATCGGCGCGGCGTGGGCCAGATCGGAAATCTCGGCGAAGCGCGCCGCGATCGTCTCGGGCGTGCGCTCGCCCTCCGGCAGATAGACGCCGGGCGACTCCAGAATATGCGTCACCGCGAAGGCCCCGGCGCCGGCGCCCAGGATGACGCGCGAGGGCGCGTTCTCGCTGACCAGAAACAGCAGCCCCGGCGTCACCGATTCCGGCGACAGCAGCGCGGCGGCGTCGGCGGGCAGCAGGCTCTCGGTCATCGCCGTGCGCGCGGTGGGAGCGAGCGTGTTGACGCGGATATTGTTCTTGGCGCCTTCCTGATGCAGGACATTCATCAAACCCACCATCGCCGCCTTGGCGGCCCCGTAATTGGCCTGACCGAAATTGCCGTAGAGCCCCGACGAGGAGGAGGTGAACACGATGCGCCCGTAATTGCGCTCGCGCATTCCGTTCCACACCGCTTTCGTGCAGTTGGCGGAGCCGATCAGATGAACGTCGACCACCTCTAGGAACTCGGCCATCTCCATCTTGGCGAAGCTTTTGTCGCGCAGGATGCCGGCGTTGTTGACGAGAATGTCGATCCGCCCCCACGCCTTCTCCGCGGCCGCGACCATGTCGGCGACTTCGGCCGCCTTGGCGACGTCGGCGCCATGCGCCATCGCGACGCCGCCCGCCGCCTCGATCTCGGCGACGACATTGAGCCCGCCGGGGCCGAGATCGTTGACCAAAACTTTCGCGCCGCGTGCGGCCAGCCCCAGCGCATGGCAGCGGCCAAGCCCGCCGCCGGCGCCGGTGACGATCGCCACGCGGCCGTCGAAACGAATGGCGCTCCGATCAGACATCAAGGGGCGCCGCGAACGAAGGATCGGCGCAGTCGCGCGCGGCGATCCGCGCGCCGCCGGGAAATCTCGAACACGGGCGTCATGGGAGGGGCTCCGTCGCTGCGAGGGGCGAAGCGGCGTCTCGACCGTTCCGCTTGGCTCGCAAGCTCATAGGCGCTACTTATTCCTCGGACAATAGCCTGGCTTGGTCGCGAGAGGCGCCGATGTATCTGAGGTTCCTGTTGGGCGCCGTCGCGCTTCTCCTCGCCGTCCAGGCGTCGCGGGCCGGCGAATTCGCGATTCCCGTCCGGCAGGCGCTCGAACAAGGACAGCTCCCGCAAAGCGAGCGCGAATTCGCCCGAGGTCTCGACGCCGCGCCCCATGACAATGAAGTTCGTTTCGGCCTCGGGCTGATCCGTTTCGCGCTGGCGATCGAGCGTTTCGGCCAGCGCCAATATCGCTTTGGCGCGCATCTCCCGCCGCACGCCAGCGCGCCGTTCTTTCGACTGCCCGTGCCAGGCAATCCCGCGCCGGAAGCCATCACCTACGAGAAGCAACGCGAGACCTGGCAGGGATTGCTCGACGATCTGGCGAAGGTCGAGGCGACGCTGGCGCCGATGACGGCGGACCCGACGGCGATCGTCGTCGATCTCAGCGCGGTGCGGCTCAATTTCGGCGACGCCGACAAGGCGATCACGCTCGGCGCCATCGTCGCGGCGCTCCAGCACCCGCTCGAACCCCAGGCGAGCGAGCCCGAACCGTTCGAGGTCAAGTTCGATTACGCCGACGCGCTTTGGCTGCGGGGTTATTGCCGCCTGCTGTCCGCAAGCCTCGAATTCGTGCTGGCCTATGATTGGCGCGAGACGTTCAATCGCACCGGACATCTGTTCTATTCGCGGGTCGTCCCGCCCGCTTTCGCGCCCGATGCGGAATCGCCCACACAGCCCGAATTCCCGTTGGGAGACTCGGGCGAGTTCGCCGATTTCGTCGTCCTATTGCATGAAATCCGCTGGCCGCTGCTCGACTTCAAGCGATTGGCGCGCGCCCACGCTGACCTCAAACAGACAGTCGTGCTCAGCCGGGCGAGCTGGACGGCGATTCTGGCCGAGACGGGCGACGACCGTGAGTGGATTCCCGGACCAGGACAAACCCATGCCGCCGTTCCCGGCATGGCGGTGACGCGGGCGCAGGTCGATACCTGGTTCGGCTTTCTCGACGACGTCGATGCGGTGCTCGACGGAAAAAAACTGTTGCCGCACTGGCGCTTCGCCCAAGGATTCAATCTCAAGCGCGCGCTGCTGGAGCCGCGCGAGTTCGATCTGGTTCTTTGGGTCGCGGGCTATGGCGCCGCGCCCTATCTCGAACGCGGTCCGATCCTCTCATGGGAGGAATGGCGCAGATGGAACGCCGCGTTCCACGACAATTTCCTCGCCTATGCCTTCTATTTCAACTGACGCCGAGGGGAGGGCTATCTTCGTCTGCGCTGAGTTGACAGAAACAATCGCGGCCCCTCGCCGCAGAGCCGCCGCCCGCCTATGATGCGGCATGTCTGTTTCCGAAGACGACCTGATCGCCCGCTACTTCGTCCCCATCGCAGGCGCGGCGGGCTTGGCGCTGAAGGACGATGTCGCGCGCATGACGCCCCCGCCGGGCTGCGATCTCGTGCTTACGGTGGACGCGCTGGTCGCCGGCGTGCATTTCTTCGCCGACGATCCCCCCGGTCGCATCGCGGCCAAAGCTCTGCGGGTCAATCTGTCCGATCTCGCCGCCAAGGGCGCGACGCCGCTTGGCTTCCTGCTCGCGCTCGCCTTGCCCGGCGACGCCTCGCCCGATTGGCTGGAGGCTTTCGCCCACGGTCTCGGCGAAGATGCGAAAACCTACGGCTGCCCGCTGCTCGGCGGCGATACGGTCAAGACGCCGGGGCCGCTGACGCTGTCGATCACCGCCTTCGGCAGCGTCGCGCCGGGTCCGATGCCGGTCAGGACGCAGGCGCGGCCGGGCGATCTTCTCTATGTCTCGGGGACGATTGGCGATGCGGCTTTGGGGCTGGCGCTGCGGCGCGGGGCCACGCCTACGCTGTCGGGGCACCATCGCGCGTTTTTGCTCGACCGCTATCTCCTGCCGCAACCCCGCCTCGGCCTTGGCCTCGCGCTGCGCTACGCCCATGCGGCGATGGATGTTTCCGACGGGCTCGTCGGCGATCTCGCCAAAATGCTGCGCGCGAGCGAAATGGGCGGCGAACTTGATTTGCGTGCGACGCCTTTGTCGGAGGCCGCTCGAAGCTGGATCGTGGCCGAGCCCGGCGCAATCGAGATTGCCGCGACCGGCGGCGACGATTATGAGGTGCTCGCCGCCGTGCCGCCGGTGGCGGTGTCGGCTTTCGAGTCCGCCGCGCGCGAGGCGCAAATTCCGGTGCGCGTGATCGGGCGCGTGCGGGAGGGCGAGGGCTTGAACGTCCTCGGCCGCGATGGCGCGCCGGCGCGCTTCGCACGCGGCGCCTACAGCCATTTCTAGCGAGGTTGCATGTTGGACATCCGAGAGCGCGGCCTACGTCTCCACGCCGCCGCGGCCATCGCGCGCGAGGCGGGCGAGATCGCGCAACGCCGTTTCGCCGACCGCGCCTCTTTCACCGTCGGCCTGAAAGGTCCGCAGGATTTCCTCACCGAGGTCGATGGCGAGGTCGAGCGCTTTGTCGCGACCCGGTTGCACATGCTGTTCCCCGGCGACGGCTTCATCGGCGAGGAAGGCGAGGGGCGGCTGGCGCAGGAGGGCGCGCCGACCTGGGTGGTCGATCCGATCGACGGCACCGCCAATTTCGCGCGCGGCATCCCGCATTTCTGCGTCTCGATCGCGCTGACGCTCGGCGACCACGCCGAGGCGGGCGTGATCTTCGATCCCGTCAAGCACGAACTCTTTACCGCCGGGCGGGGCGGCGGCGCCTTTCTCAACGGCGCGGCGATCAGGGTTTCGGCGACGCCCGACATGCGCGCGGCGGCGATTGAAATCGGCTGGAACATGCGCTCGGGGCCGCAAGTTTTCTTGGGGCTTATGACCCGCGTGGTGGCGCAAGGCGCGGCGGTGATGCGCTGCGGCTCGGGCGCGTTGGCTTTGGCCTATGTCGCGGCCGGCCGCACCGACGCTTTCATCGAGCATCACATCAACGCCTGGGATTGTCTGGCCGGCAACGTGCTGGTGGCGGAAGCGGGCGGTTACGTCAGCGATTTCCTCGCCCGCGACGGGCTGCACCAGGGCAATGCGCTGCTCGCCTGCACGCCCGCCTTACGCAAGGCGCTGGCGGACATCGCGGCGGCCGAGGGCGTCGTGTTGTGAGCGATATCCTCCTTGAGGGGAGCCGGGCGACGCTGCGCGTCGCCCGGATCGGCGCGCAGGCGCGAAGCTGGCGCGTCGGCGAGGTCGAATTGCTGTGGCCCGGCGATCCGGCAAGCTGGCCCGACACCAGCCCGATCCTGTTCCCCATCGTGGGCTGGACCCGCGACGGCGCGCGCGTCGCGGGTCGGCGTTACGATCTCGGCTTGCATGGATTTGCGCGGGAGCTGAGCTTCGCGGTCGAGGCGCAGTCCGCCGGCTTCGCACGGTTCGTCGCCCGCGACGACGATGCGACGCGCGCGGTCTATCCCTTCGGCTTCATGCTTGCGGTCGAATACCGGCTGTCCGCCGAGACGCTTGAGATCGCGCTTGAAGTCGCCAATTTCGGCGCTGAGGCAATGCCTTACGCCTGCGGGCTGCATCCCGGCTTTAACTGGCCGACGCCGCGCGACGGCGCGCTTGTGCGCTTCGCCGAACCCGAACGGGCCGAGGTTCCGGTGATCGCGCCCGGCGGGCTGTTCTCCGATCAGACGCGGCCCGTTCCGTTAATTGACCGCACGCTGCCGCTCGACGACGCTTTGCTCGCGCGCGAGGCGGTTTGCTTTCTCAACATCGCCAGCCGGGCGTTGCGATTCGAGCGCGGCGACGGCTCCGCGCTGGAAATGACGCTCGACGATTTCCCCCATGTCGCTCTGTGGAGCCGCCCGCCCGCGCCCTTCCTCTGTCTGGAGGCCTGGACCGGCTTCGGCGATCCCGTGAACTTCGCCGGCGATCTCTTTGAAAAACCGTCGATGCGGATTCTTTCGCCCGGCGCCGTAGCCCGTCATGGCGCGTCCTTCCGCTATTCTGCGCCGTGACGGCGCCGAGCCTTGCCGAACTGCGCGACGCGGCCGAGGCGGCGGGACTGGCGCTGCGCGGTGGCTTTCTCCTGTCCGACGCGGACCGGGTCGGGCCGCTGGCGGATGTGCGGACGCTGGCGCTGTTCGGCTTCGCCGGGTCCGCGCAATGGCCGGCCTTCGTCGCCTCGCCGGAGGCACGCGACGGGCTCGCCGATCCGCTCGACCGCTGGAGCCGGCGGGTGATCTCGGCGATCGCGGTGCGCCTCGGCGGCAAGCCGCTGTTTCCATTCGAGGGGCCGCCGTACTGGCCGTTTCAGGCCTGGGCGCGGCGGGCGGAGCCGGTGTTTGCCTCGCCGCTCGGGCTGTTGATCCATCCCCGCTACGGCCTGTCGCATTCCTATCGCGGCGCGCTCGCCTTCGCCGAAGTCTGGCCATTGCCGCCTCGCGTGGTCGCCGTCAGCCCATGCGAGACCTGCGCGGGCAAGCCCTGCCTAAACGCCTGTCCGGTCGGGGCGTTCTCGCTTGCCGGCTATGACGTGGAGGCCTGCGCCGCGTGGTTGCGGAGCGAGGGCGCCGCGTGCCGAGAGGGCGGCTGCCTGGCGCGGCGCGCATGTCCGATCGGGCGCGAGCACGCGCAAGGTGAGGATCAGGCTGGGTTTCATATGGCGGCGTTTCTGGCGGCGCGGCGTTAGCGCCGGCCGCTCAGCGCCGGCCGCGGCGCGCCTCGGATCAGCGCCAGCAGCGGGAAGGCGGCGAGCGAGACGAAGGTCATCGCCAAAAAGGCGTTGGAATAGGCCATCACCGCCGCCTGTTGCGACACCATGGCGTCGATCGCCGCCAGACCTTTGCCGGCCATCGACATCCGCCCGACGACGTCGGGCATCCGCATCGCGTCGCTGAACGGATTGATGAAGTCAGCGAGCTGGCTGTGAAATTTGGTCATGTCTTGGGTCAGGCTGGCGATGACCAGCGAGATGCCGACTGATGAGCCGAGATTGCGGATCAGCGTCCACAAGGCCGCGCCGTCGGTGCGGATTTCGCCCGGCAAGGTCGCAAACGCAATGGTGTTGAGCGGCACGAAGACGAGGCCGAGACCGACCCCCTGGCCGACGCTGTCGATGGCGATCGCGCTCGCCGACGTCTCCGGCGTCCAACCCACCATGATGTAGAGCGTGCCCGTCGCC
>JANLPL010000028.1:0-27024 GCA_031367195.1 Bradyrhizobium sp. | reverse complement strand
GGCGAGCCGGTCAAGATGTCGAAGCGCTCCGGCGATTTCGTCACCTTGCGCGAGGTGGTGGACGAGGTTGGCGCCGATCCCGTCCGCTTCATCATGCTGATGCGCAAAAACGACGCGACGCTCGATTTCGACCTCGCCAAGGCGATCGAGCAGAATAGCGACAATCCGGTGTTCTACGTGCAATACGCCCACGCCCGCGCGTCCAGCGTGGCGCGTCAGGCGCGCGCGACCTTTGCCGACCTCGACGATTCGCCCGCCGCGCTGGCTGGCGCCGACCTGACCCTGCTGAAGGACGAGGCGGAGCGGGCGCTCCTGCGCGGAATCGCGAACTATCCGCGCATCGTCGCGCAGGGCGCGCAAGCGCGGGAGCCGCACCGGATCGCTTTCTTCGCTCACGAATTGGCCACACAATTCCATTCTTATTGGACGCGGGGGAAGGACCATCCCCATTTAAGGTTCGTTAACGAAAAAGAACGAAGTGTAACGGAGGCGAGGCTTGCCCTCGCGGCCGGCGTTCGGCAGGTGCTTAAGTCGGCGCTTGCCATCCTGGGCGTAGGGGCGCCCGAGGAAATGCGCTGACCGGGAGAGCCCGCCGCGCCGAAGTCCAGGGCGGATGACGCGCCCGTGGGCTATTCGGCGCACGCCATTGCTGTCGCGAGGACGCAAGTGAACATGAGCAGCGCCAAGCCCAAGCCTGTCGCCGAGATTAATCTGGAAGAATTCGAACGCCGGCTGCGCGCGTCCGTTTCGCCACAGGCCAACGTCGAGGATCCGCTCGCTGAGCTGACCCGGCTTGTCGACACGATCGGCTTCGAGCGGTCGCCCTCGGAGCGCGCGCTCGAACTCAGTCGCCCGCGCGCCGCGCCCAAGCCCGATTTGCGGCTGGCCCCCCCGCCCGCAGCGCCAAAGCCCGCGCCCGAGATCGTGAAGGCGCCGACGGCGAGGGTTGAGCCGCCGCAAACGCCGGCGCCCTTGCCGCCGCTGGAGGACACCACGCCCGCCTTGCGGCCGTCTTTTGACGCTGTGCACGTCGATTCGCTGGCCTTCGAGCCGCTGGCGCCTGCGTTGGCTGACACCGAAGCCGCAGTCGAACTCGCGCCCGAGCCCATCGCGCCACGCTCGCCGCGCGGCCCAGGTTGGGGCTTGAAAGTCGGTGGTCTAATCGCCGCCGCCGCCGTGATGGTGGGCGCGGTCGTGGTGTTCAAGGTCGGCGGCCAGACCCACTCCGGGCCGCCGCCGCTGATCCTCGCCTCCACCACGCCGACGAAAGTGGCTCCGCCGAGCGAAGCGACCGTGCGCACCGCCAACGAGACCGGCGCGCTTCTCACCCGCGACAGCGCGCAACCGACGCCGACCCCGCCCAAGCTGGTAAACCCGCCCGAGGCGCCTCTCGACCTCGCGGCCAGGCCGGGGCCAAGCCCCACCGCCTTGCCGTCCGCTCCCGTAGCTGCAACCACGACCCCGGCCGCGTCGCCAGGCGCCACAGCGGAATCAGAGGCTTCGCCCGTCGCGCCTTCGAGCAGTACGCCGATCGTGGCGACGACGGCTCCGAGCGCCATACCGCTGTCGCCGGTCGGCGTCGATCCGAGCCGCGTCAAGACGATCTCCGTGCGGCCGGACGGCACGATTATTTCGCAGGGCTACGAATCCGCGACAGCGCCGAAGTCGGCGCCGTCGGCGCCGCCGACCCCGACCCACCCCGATAATCTCGCCACCGCCAATGCGGACAGCGAGCCGGCGAGCCCGTCGGTGGCGCTGCCGACAAAATTGTCGCCGCCGAAGAGCGCCGCCCGCGTGGTCGCCAAAACCCCCACGACCGCGCCCGCCGACGCCGGCGCCGGCCCTATCCCCGTTACGCCAAAACCCGTTCCGCCCAAGCCCAAGAAGCCGGCGCCGGCCACTGAGGCCGAGCCTGCCGACGATGGCGCGGACGCGGCCCCCGCCGCCGCCAGCGGCGGCTACGCCGTGCAATTCGGCGCGCCGCGCGACGAGGGCGAGGCGAAGACGTTGATCTCTCGGTTCCAGAGCCGCTACGCCGATGCGCTAGGCGGCGCGGCGCTGGGCGTGCGAAAGGCCAAGCGCGATGGCTCGCCGATCTATCGCGTTCGCGTCGGCGGCCTCGGCAAAGCCGAAGCCAATGCGATGTGCGCCAAGGTGAAAGCCGCCGGCGGCGATTGCTTCGTCGCGAAAAACTGATGCGCGCCTTCGTCTGCGGCCTTGGCGGTCCGCGCCTCCTCGCCGAAGAGCGCGCCTTCCTGTGCGAGACCCTGCCCTGGGGCCTGATCCTGTTCAAGCGCAACGTGGAAAGCCGCAAGCAACTGCTTGCGCTGACCAGTGAATTTCGCGCCGCGGTCGGACGTGACGCGGCGGTGCTGATCGACCAGGAGGGCGGCCGTGTGCAGCGCCTCGGGCCGCCGCTGTGGAGCGCCTATCCGGCCGCCGCCCGTTTCGAGGCCGAGCTTGGCGCCGCGCGCGCGGAAGAGGCCGTACGCTTGACCATGCGGCTGATCGCACACGATCTGCGCGAGGTTGGGATCGATGTCGATTGCGCGCCTGTGCTCGATGTCGCCGACGAGGCGACCCACGCCGTGATTGGCACGCGCGCCTATGCGCGCGATCCCGCGCGCGTGGCGACGCTGGGGCGGGCGGCGATGGAGGGGCTGATGGCGGGCGGCGTGGCGCCGGTGGTGAAACACATTCCCGGCCATGGCCGCGCGCGCGCCGACAGCCATCTCGAACTTCCCGTGGTCGAGGCGAGCCGCGCCGAACTCGAACGCGATTTCTTGGCCTTCCGCGCGCTGGCCGACGCGCCGGCCGCGATGACCGCGCATGTCGTCTATGCCGCCATCGACCCGACGGCGCCCTGCACCACGTCGGCGAAAATGATCAGCGAAATCGTGCGCGGCGAGATCGGATTCGAGGGCCTGCTGTTCAGCGACGATCTGTCGATGAAGGCGCTCGGCGGGGCCTTTGACGCGCGCACGCGCGGGGCCTTTGCGGCCGGAATCGATATCGCGCTGCATTGCAACGGCGATCTCAACGAGGCGCGCCTGGTGGCCGAGGCCTCGCCGCGGCTCGAAGGCCGCGCGTTCGCCCGCGCGGAGGCGATGAGGGCGAGCGTCGCCAACGCCATCGACTTCGACGTTGCGGCGGCCCGGGCGGAACTCGCCGCGTTGTTTCCGAGCGCCTAGAAATCGATTTCCAGCCGTAGCTTCGCCCGCGAACGGGTGAATTCGGTGAGATTGAGCGCGTTCGCCGCGCCCGGCGCGCCGCCGGCGATTTGGCTCGTCCAGGCGCCGGAGAGATCGACCTTGTCGTTGAACTGATAGTGGAACGTCGGCCCCATGAACAAGGCCGAGCCGCGCCAGGACTGCGCCGCGAGGCCGTCGAACGTATTGGCGAAATCCAGTTGCGCGCCCAACATCGTCGCCGGCGTGAACCGCCACGAGAGCGCGCCGCTGGCCGTGAACGCGGAGGCGCGCGCCCAGGGCTCCCCGCGCACGCGCGAGACGTCGGGCTCGTAGAGCAGGTTGATGTCGGCGTAGAGGCGGCGCGAGATCGGCTGCGCGTCCAGTATGAACAGCAGCGGCAGGCCGAAATCCTGGCCCTGCGCGCCGCCTTCGAACAGGCTCGCCCATTGCGGCGTGAGGGTCAGCGTCGCCTGCGTCTCCCAGGCCCCGCCGCGCGAAACCAGCACATAGCGCCATTCGTTGGAGATTCCGCTCAAATTCGCGCCGGAATAATTGGGCGTATCGGGCACGCCGCGGATCGACTGACCAAGGCCATGCAGGCCGAATTCGATCCCGAGCCGGGCGTTGGGCGTGAATTCGAGGATCGCCTCTAGCTCGACGAAAGCAAAGCGGCAGGGACGCTTGAACAGCGAGCCGGTGGTTTCGAGTTCAAGCGAGGAGCCGCCCGCCTCGCCAACGTCGGCGCCTTCCAGCGCGCCGAACAGGTTCTTGGTGTCGAGCCGGTAGAATGGGTTGGAATCCTTGGGGCCGTCGTCGTCGGCGGCGCGCACCGCGCTGGCCGACAGCGCAAGCAGCGCCAGCACGTAGGTCATGCGAACCATGGCCCCCCCGGAGGCGTTTTAGACGTTCGCGAGGGCAAGGCAAATCTCAGCGCACGACATAGGCGTCGTAAACGACCGCGTCCGCTTGTCGCATGGCGCTTCCGATAGCCAAAGTGTGGTTGAGCCATCTGAAACTCGGCGAAGCGGTCTCGAATTGCAGCGTCACGCGGAAGCAATAGCGCATGGGATCGACCTCTTCGCCGCGCGCCAGAGCCGCGATGACCTCCGCCGGCCCATGCCGGAAGCCGCGGGTCTGCAAATAGGCGAGCGCGCCGTCGTCAAGTCGCAGGAGATAGCGCGTATCGATGATCGCCACGCCCGCGTCGGTCACCACCTGCCAATCGGCGCCGTTGTCGAGGATTTCGCCGTTCAGCAGCGGCCCGTGGAAGCGTCCGCCAGTGATCGGAATGATGCGCCGGCGCCCCAGCGCCGTCGTTTGCCCCAGCTCCCACGGCAGGCCAAGCGCCACCTCGAACCGCGCCATCAACTCAAGGCGCGGCGCGGCCGGAGCGAAAGCCGCCATGCTCAAACGCCCTGTAGTCCGGCGGTCGAACCCAGATTGAGGTCATAGGCGCTGACGTGCTGGCCGTTCAGCATCGCCCAGATCGTCGTCGCGCCGCTGCTTGTGTTCTGCCAGACGATGTCGGACGCGCCCGTGCCCCAATAATCGCCGGTCGCGACAAGCTGGGCGCCGGCGACCACGCCGAGATCGACCTTGCTGGCGACGAGCCCGTTGCCCATCAACCATTCCTGCACGTCGTTGGTCGAATTGTTGCGCCACAGCAGGTCGGTGGTGTTGTCGCCGTTGAAATCGCCGGCGCCGAGATAGGTCCAGCCCGTGAGATTGCCGAGAAAATTGCTGCCGGTGTGGTAGCCTTTGCTCATCGTCCAGTCCCAGACGGCGCCGTTATTTCGCCGCAACAGCAGATCGGTCGTGCCGTCGCCGTTGAAATCGCCGGAGCCGACAAAGCTCCAACCGGCCTTCTGCCCGAGATAAATGTCGGAGTAACGCTGGCCGCCGACCAACAGCCATTCCCAAATGTCGCCGGTAGTCGCGTTTTGCCAGACAATCTCGCTGACGCCGTTGCCGGCGAAATTTCCCGTTGTGGCGCGCCAGCCCAACAGGCCGCCGTAGTGAACGGCCGATCCCACCTGGCCGTTGTTCATCAACCACGACCAGACATCGCCGGTCGCGGTGTTCTCCCACAGCAGGTCGGTGGTCGCGTCCCGGTTGAAATCGCCGGTGGCGAGGACGGAGTAATCGGTCTGCGCGCCCAGAGAGATCGTGCCAGAGCGGGCGCCGTTGGCGAATTGCCATTCGCTGACGGCGCCGTTCGCTGAGTTACGCCAGATCAAGTCGCTCGTGCCCTTGCCCTCGAAATCGTCAGTCTGGGCGAGCCGCTGGAATCCGATGCCGTTCAACTCGCGCAGGTCCACCTGGCCAAGATTGCTGGCGACGCCCAGATTGCCCTGCATGTTGTTGGCGTCCTCGGGGCTCCCCCGCGCCCAATCCCCGGGATCGCCGTTCGTGGTGTCGAAATTGAACAGATTGGTGACGCCGCCGTCGAGCGAGAAATAGGCCGGCGAGCCGGTCGCGCTGGTTTGCAACTGGCCGGGCGCCGCGTAGCGCAGCAGGTCGAGGAGGGTGTCGGCGCCGAATTGACCGAGGTCCGCGACCCGCCCCATCGCGTGAGTGATTTCATGCAGCGCGACGCCGATGAAATCCCACTCCTGACCGATCCCGCGCTGAAACGGGTTGAAATCGTAAAAGATCCCGCCGCCGCCATCGGGCTGAAATCCGACCGAACCATCACTCCCGGAGCCGTTCGCCGGGATCAAGCCGAACGCCTTCTCCTGCGCCGAAGCGACGTCGATCGAGGTCGCGCCGAACGTAGCGGTGGCGGGAAAATTGGCCAACGCCGTGCGCTGATCGTTCGACGTCGCCTTGGAAGCGTACAGGGTTTCGAAGGTCGACAGGCTCATATATTGGTCGTCGTTATAGCCCCCTTCGGCGCCTGATGTGACCGGGCTCGACTGCCCTCCCTGAGTAATCTCGCCGTAACCGACCTGGATGTTGACGGTGATCGGGTTGGCGATGAGGTGATCGAGATAGGAGGCCGCGACGGCAAGCGCCTGGACCATGCCGCTCGGCAGCGCGCTCGTCGTCTGATCATATGCGAAATTGATCTGCATCCGCAGGACCTTCTTCGATTCGTCCCGCCGTCCCTCGCTCGCGACTCTGTCCGTATTGAGGCGTTTGCGCTTAGGCTGGCGGGACATTATATCCGGCATATCCAAAACAAATCGCTTACGCCGGGCTGTTTCGGCGAGTGAGCCAGGAGCCGATATGATTGACGTGACTTTCCCCGACGGCGCCACGCGCGTCTTCCAAGCCGGCGTCACCGGAGCCGAAATCGCCAAATCGATCTCGCCCTCACTCGCCAAGCGCACGGTCGCGATGACGCTCGACGGCGAATTGGCCGATCTTGCCGACCCGATCGAGCGCAGCGCTCGTCTGGAATTCATCTCGCGCGACGACCCGCGCGCGCTGGAACTGATCCGCCACGACGCGGCGCATGTGCTGGCCGAGGCGGTGCAGAGCCTTTGGCCCGGCACGCAGGTCACTATCGGCCCGGTGATCGAGAACGGTTTCTACTACGACTTCTTCCGCAACGAGCCGTTCAAGCCCGAGGATTTCCCGGTCATCGAAAAGCGGATGCGCGAGATCATCGCGCGCGACAAGCCGTTCGCCAAACAGACCATTTCGCGCGACGCGGCCAAGGATCTGTTCGAGAAAAAGGGCGAAGCGTTCAAGGTTGAACTGATCGACGCCATCCCCGGCGATCAGGACATCAAGCTTTACAGCCAGGGCGATTGGTACGACCTCTGCCGCGGCCCGCACATGACCTCAACCGGCAAGATCGGCGACGCGTTCAAGCTGATGAAGGTGGCCGGGGCCTATTGGCGCGGCGATTCCAACCGGCCGATGCTGTCGCGCATCTACGCCACCGCCTTCCACAAGAGGGAAGAGCTGGACGCTTATCTGAAACAGCTCGAAGAGGCGGAGAAGCGCGATCACCGCCGGCTGGCGCGCGAAATGGATTTGTTCCACTTTCAGGAGGAGGGGCCGGGCACCGTGTTCTGGCACCCCAAAGGCTGGGCTTTGTTCCAGATCCTGATCGCCTATATGCGGCGCCGGCTGGCGGCCGACTACAAGGAAGTGAGCGCGCCGCAGGTGCTCGACAAACATCTGTGGGAGATATCAGGTCATTGGGGCTGGTATCGCGAGAACATGTTCATGGCGCGGCCCGCCGGCGAGGAAGCCGAGAGCGAGGACGAGCGCATCTATGCGCTCAAGCCGATGAACTGCCCGGGCCATATCATGATCTTCAAGAACGGCCTGCGCTCCTATCGCGAACTGCCGCTGCGGCTCGCCGAGTTCGGCGTCGTGCATCGCTATGAGCCCTCGGGCGCGTTGCACGGCGTGATGCGGGTGCGCGCCTTCACGCAGGACGACGCGCATGTCTTCTGCACCGAGGATCAACTCGCCTCCGAATGTCACAAGATCAACGAACTGATCCTGAGCGTCTATCAGGATTTCGGCTTCGACCGGATTGTGGTCAAACTCTCGACGCGGCCGGAGAAACGGGTCGGCGCGGATGCGTTATGGGATCACGCGGAAAGTGTGATGCTGCGCGTGCTCGACGAGATCAAGGCCAAGCACGGCGATATTGTCACTACCGCGATCAACCCGGGCGAGGGCGCGTTCTACGGGCCGAAATTCGAATATGTGCTGCGCGACGCGATCGGCCGCGACTGGCAATGCGGCACGACGCAGGTTGACTTCAACCTGCCCGCGCGGTTCGGCGCCTTCTACATCGCGCCCGATTCCTCCAAAACGACGCCGGTGATGGTGCATCGCGCGATCTGCGGCTCGATGGAGCGCTTCACCGGCATTCTGATCGAGAATTACGCCGGTCACTTTCCGCTCTGGCTGGCGCCGGTTCAGATCGTGGTCTGCACGATCACGCAGGAAGGCGACGACTACGCGATGGAGTTCACCGCGGCCGCTCGAAAAGCGGGACTGCGGGTCGAGACCGATCTCACCAACGAGAAGATCAGCTACAAGGTGCGCGAACATTCCTTGACCAAGACGCCGGTCATTGTCGCCGTGGGCAGACGAGAGGCGGCGGAGCGCACGGTCTCGCTGCGCCGGCTTGGCTCCAACGCGCAAGTCGCGATGGGGCTGGAAGCCGCGATCGCCGCCTTCGTGGAGGAAGCGACGCCGCCGGATCTGAAGCGTGTGGTTTCGTGAAGCATGGCGGATTGAAAGGGGCAGGGGATGCAGGTCACGCTCAATGACGGTCATGTCATCCCTCGACTGGGCCTTGGCCTGTGGAAGACGCCGGCTGACGAGGCCACCGATATTGTCGCCGCCGCGATTCAAACCGGCTATCGCCATCTCGACACCGCCTCAATGTATGGCAACGAGGCGGGCGTCGGGCAGGGGCTGGTGCGCGCGGGAACGCCGCGCCAGGACGTGTTCGTCACAACCAAAGTCTGGAACGACGCGCAGGGTTATGACTCAACTCTTCGCGCGGCGAAGGACAGTTTGTCCCGGCTCGGGTTCGATAGCGTCGATCTCTATCTCGTGCATTGGCCGGCGCCGCGTCGCGGGCTTTATGTCGAGACATGGCGCGCGTTGATCGCCCTGCGCGAGCAGGGCCTGGCGAAGTCGATCGGCGTCTGCAACTTTTGCGCCGATCATCTCGAACGCATCATCGGCGAAACCGGCGTGACGCCCGCGGTCAACCAGATCGAGCTGCACCCTCGCTTTCAGCAACGCGCCTTGCGCGAGTTGCACGCGCGCTACGGGATCGCGACGCAATCCTGGGCGCCGCTCGGGCGCGCTCGGGCGCTCGATGATCCGGTTATCGTTGGTATCGCCGCCAAACACGCCCGCTCGCCGGCGCAGGTTATTATCCGCTGGCATCTCGACGAGGGTCTGATCGCGATCCCGAAGACCGCGCGGCGGGAGCGTCTGGCGGAGAATTTCGATGTGTTTGGTTTTACTCTCGACCCGCAAGACCGCGCCGCCATCGCTGGTCTCGACCGGTCGGACGGTCGCATCGGCGCGGATCCCATGACGGCCGAGTTCTAAGGCTAGCGGACTTAGCCGCCCCGCCCCGCGCAATCCTCGCACAGACCCGCCACCTCGATGACGCGGCCCTTGGCGACGAAGCCGGCGGAATGCGCCGCCCGATCGACCGCCGCGTCGACGCTGTCATCCTCGATCTCGACGCTGCGGCCGCAGGTCTGACAACTCAGCAACACGCCGCGATGCTCGTGGTCGAGATGGGCGCAGGCCGCGAAGACGTTGCGGCTCTCGATCCGGTGCAGGAACCCGTGCTCGATCAGGAAATCGAGCGCGCGGTACACCGTCGGCGGCGCGATCGGCTTGTTCTCCCGCTTGGCGAGCGCCTCGATGATCGCATAGGCCCCGAGCGGGTCCGCGTGTTCGGCGATGACGGCGACCACGCCGGCGCGGGGGCCGGTGAGTTGCAGCCCGCGCCGCGCGCAGGCCTGCCGGACCTGTTCGGCCCAGCCTGATGTAACGGCGCGATGGCTGTGCGTGGGCATGTCTCTCCTTATCACAAAACGGGCGCGGGGTCTTGCTGTCGTGAATGTTATAACATAACATCGGGGCGACTGCGGAGGTCCGCTTTGAATACACTAGCCCTTGCTCTCACCTTCGCACTCGGCGTTTCCGCAGCGTCGGCCGATCCCATCCGCGTCGTCGCGGCAGAGAATTTCTACGGCGATATCGCGCGTCAGATCGGCGGCGCTTACGTCGAGGCGACCAGCATTCTGACCAATCCCGATCAAGATCCGCACCTGTTCGAGGCGAGCCCGCGCACGGCCCGGGATGTCGCGGCGGCGCAGGTCGTCATCGTCAACGGCGCCGGTTACGATCCGTGGATGGCCAAGCTCATCGCGGCCTCGCCGGCGCCCGGCCGGCGCGAGATCGACGTCGGCGCGCTGGTCGGAGCTAAGCCCGGCGCCAATCCGCATCTCTGGTACGGGCCGGCGAACGTCAAAGCGGCGGGCAAGGCGATGCGCGAGGCGTTCGCGGCGATCGATCCCGCCCATGCCGGGGCTTTCGCCGCCAACGAAAGCGCGTTCCTCGCCTCGATGCAGAGCGTGGACGATGTGATCGCCTCCCTACGAAAACGCTATCAGGGCGTCGCGGTCGCGGCCTCCGAGCCGGTGTTCGGTTATGCCGCCGACGCGATCGGGCTCGATATCGCCGAGCGGAAATTCGCGCTCGCCGTGATGAACGATTCCGAGCCCTCGCCCTCCGACGTCGCCGCCTTCGAGGACGACCTCAGAGGCCACAAGGTGCGCGCGATGATCTACAACGCCCAGGCGAGCGCGCCGGCGGTCGAGCGTCTCGTCGCGCTCGCCAGAGCGAGCGGCGTGCCGGTGGTGGGCGTCACCGAGACGGAGCCGCCGAACACGCGCTATCAGGATTGGATCAGGGGCGAACTCGACGCGCTCGATCATGCGCTGGGGACGCCGGTCAATTGAACGCGCTCGAATTCGACGCCGTCACGGTCCGCCTCGGCGGCCATGATATCTTGCGCGAGGCTAGCTTCGCATTGCGCGAAGGCGAGTTCGTGGGGATGCTGGGCGCGAACGGCGCCGGCAAGACTACGCTGTTCCGCGCTGCTTTGGGGCTGCTGCCGCTCGCCGCCGGCGCGATCCGCGTGTTCGGTCAGCCCGTGACGCGCGGCGGCGGGGACGTCGGCTATATGCCACAGAATCGCGGCGCCATCTTCACCGCGCGGCTCTCCGGCTATTCCATGATCGAAAGCGCGGCAATGGGCCGACGCTACGGATTTTCGCGGCTGGACGCTGAGACGCGGCGCGAGATCGATCAAGCGCTCGATGTGGTGGGCGCGCGCGAACTGGCTCGGCGCCCAATCGCGGAATTGTCGGGCGGCGAGCGCCAACGGCTGCTGCTGAGCCAGGCGCTGCTCGGCCGACCCAAACTGCTGCTGCTTGACGAGCCGCTGATCTCGCTCGATCCGGCGCATCAGCTCGCGGTGGTGGAAATCGTCGCGCGATTGCGGCGGGAACTCAACATTGCAGTGCTGTTTAGCGCGCACGAGTTGAACCCGCTGCTCAACGCGATCGACCGCGTGCTCTATCTCGGGCAGGGCGCCGCCGTGCTGGGGACGGTGGACGAGGTCGTCAATTCGCAGACGCTGTCGCGGCTCTATGGCGCCGATGTCGAAGTGGTGCGGGTGCGCGACCGGGTGTTCGTGATGGCCGGCGGCGTCGAGGTCGAGAGCGAGGCGCATCGCCACGAAGGCCATAGCCACGGCCACGCGCACGGGTGAGACATGCTTGAATATGAATTCATGCGCAGCGCCTTCGCGGCGGCGGGGGCGGCGGCGGTGCTGGCCGGCGCGGTCGGCTATTTTCTGGTGCTGCGCGGCCAGACCTTCGCCGGTCACGCGCTGTCGCATGTCGGTTTCACCGGCGCGACGGGGGCGGCTTTGTTCGGCCTGTCGCCGCTCGCCGGTCTGATCGCCTTCTCCGCTTTCGCCGGGCTCGTGATGGGGCTGATCGGCGAGAAACTGGCGGAGCGCGACGTCGCCATCGGCATGACGCTGTCGCTGGCGCTGGGTCTCGGGCTGTTGTTCCTGCACTTCTACACCTCGGCCGCATCCCAGGCGACCGCGCTGCTGTTCGGCAATGTGCTGGGCGTCGATGCGACCGCGCTGAAGACCCTGCTTGGGCTCGCCGCCGCGAGCCTGATCGCGCTGGCCTGGATCGCGCGGCCGCTCACTTTCGCGAGCCTGCAAGCTGAATTGGCGGAAGCCAAAGGCCTGCCGATGCGGGGCTTGTCGGTCGGCTTTCTCGTCATCGTGGCGGTGGCGGTGGCGGAGAGCGCGCAGATCGTCGGCGTGCTGCTGGTGTTCGCGCTGATGGTCGGTCCCGCCGCCGCCTCGCGCAATCTCACGCGCAGCGTCGCGACCGGCGTCGCGCTCGCAGCCAGCTTGGCGCTGGGCGAGGCCTGGGGCGGTCTGACGCTATCGTACTACACCGACTGGCCGGCGAGCTTTTGGATTTCGGCTTTGTCGGGCTTGGTCTATTTCGCCTCGCTGGCGCGCGGTTTAGGCGGGTCAAGCCTTTGTCGCGGCGGCGTTGTAGGAAGGGGCGTCTTCAGGAGACGAGCGCTGGTGGACCGTCTTGTGAACCGGCCCTTTGCCGAATTGGCCGTCGGCGACCGCTTCGTCGCCACGCATGGCTTTGACATCGCCGACGTCGAGCGCGTCGCCGCCGCGGCGGCCGGATTCGATCCGGAAATTCAGGCGAGTGGCCTTTCCTCCGCCAATGCCTTCCTTGATGCAGTCTCGCGGCTCGGCTGGGCAAGCCTGTGGCTGGCGAGCGTGGTTGCGACGCGGTTTCCCGGCGTGGGCGTTCTGCCGTTGTCTTCGTCGGTGGAGACCCGCGCCGCGCCCCTGCCGGGCCAGACGATGACGCTGGCGCTATTGGTGCGGGAGCGACACGACGAGGGCCGGAGGGTCACGCTAGAAGCGCGCGCGACCGACTCGCACGGCGACCTCGCGATGTCGGCGACGCTCGAACTGGTCGCGCCGCTGGAGAAGGCCGTTTTCCGCGATGCGGAAGCGCCGCGCGCGCCGCACGAAAAGGGCGCGCGCGCGCGCCGTTTGCTGGAGATGGCGCGGCGTCTGCCGGCGCTACGCACGGCGGTCGTGCATCCCGTCGACGAGGCGTCGCTGGCAGGCGCGGTCGAAGCGCACAAGCTGGGTCTGATCCAAGCCGTGCTGGTGGGGCCGGAGGCGAAAATCCGCCGCGCGGCGGAGGCGGCCGGCGTCGATCTCGCAGGCTTCGAGATTGTCGCGGTCGAGCACAGCCACGCGGGGGCCGACGCGGCCGTTGCGCTGGCGCGCGAAGGCAAGGTCGAGGCGCTGATGAAGGGGGCGCTGCACACCGACGAACTGATGCACGCCGTCCTGCGGGCCGATTCCGGACTTCGCACCGCCCGGCGATTGAGCCACGTGTTCGCGGTCGATGCGCCGAACTATGCCAGGCCTTTGTTCATCACCGACGCGGCGATCAACATTTATCCCACGCTGATGGAGAAGCGCGACATCGTGCAGAACGCGATTGATCTGGCGCACGCGCTCGGCGTGGTCGCGCCGCGCGTGGCGATCCTGTCGGCGGTCGAGACCGTCTCGCCTGATATCCGCTCCACGATCGACGCGGCGGCGCTTTGCAAAATGGCCGATCGCGGCCAGATCACCGGCGCCAGGCTCGACGGGCCGCTCGCCTTCGACAACGCCGTGTCGCCGGAAGCCGCACGGACCAAAGGCATCGTGTCGGACGTCGCCGGCCGCGCCGACATTCTTGTCGCGCCGGATCTCGAAGCCGGCAATATGATCGCCAAACAGCTCCAATATCTCGCCGATGCGGAGCTCGCCGGCATCGTGCTCGGCGCCCGCGTGCCGATCATGCTGACGAGCCGCTCCGACGGCGTGAAGGCGCGGCTCGCCTCCTGCGCGCTGGCGCTGTTGATGAAGCGCGCGGCGCTGGGTTGAAGGGCAACTTTCTCACACCGGCCGCAGCAGCACGTGCTTCTTGCGGCCGAGCGATAGTTTCACCGCGCCGTCGCGCAAGGCGTCGCGGTTGAGGGTCGCCTTCTCATCCGCCAGCGGCTCGTCGTTGACGCGCAAGCCGCCGCCGCGAATCTGGCGCCGCGCCTCGCCGGTCGAGGCGACCAGCCCCGCGCGCACGAAGGCTGACAGCGCGCCCAGCCCCGCGTCGAACTCGGAGGCCGGGATTTCGACGCTCGGCAGCGTCTCGGCGGCCAAACCTTCCTCGAACGTCTTGCGCGCGGTTTCAGCGGCGAGCGCTGCGGCCTCGCGCCCATGCAGCAGGGCGGTGGCTTCGGTGGCGAGGGTCTTCTTGGCCTCGTTGATCTCGGCGCCGGCCAAAGCCGCCAGCCGCGCGATTTCGTCGAGCGGCATCCGCGTGAACAGTTTGAGGAACCGCTCGACGTCGCCGTCCTCGGCATTGCGCCAGAACTGCCAGTAATCATACGGCGAGCACATTCCGGCGTCGAGCCAGACGGCGCCGGCCGCCGTCTTGCCCATCTTGGCGCCCGACGCCGTGGTGATGAGCGGCGAAGTGAGCGCGTAAAGCTGCGGCGTCCCTAAGCGTCGGCCGAGGTCCGTGCCCATCACGATGTTGCCCCACTGGTCGGAGCCGCCCATCTGCAACAGGCAGCCGTAGCGTCTGTTGAGTTCGACGAAATCGTAAGCTTGCAGGCACATGTAGTTGAATTCGAGGAACGAGAGTTCCTGGTCGCGCTCCAGCCGCAGCTTGATCGAATCCATCGACAACATGCGGTTGACGGAGAAATGGCGGCCGACGTCGCGCAGGAAATCGACATAGTTGAGCCGGGTCAGCCAGTCCGCGTTGTCGGGCATCACGGCGTCGGTTTTAGCCTCGCCGAAGCGCATGAACCTGGCGAAAACCTTGTTGATGCCGGCCTTGTTGGCTTCGATCTGCTCGACGCTGAGCAGCTTGCGGCTTTCGTCCTTGCCGGAGGGGTCGCCGACCCGCGTCGTGCCGCCGCCCATCAGCGCGATCGGTTTGCCCCCCGTTTCCTGCAACCACGACAACAGCATGATCTGCACCAGGCTGCCCACATGGAGCGAAGGTGCGGTGCAGTCGAAGCCGATATAGGCGACGAGATCGCCCGACGCCGCCCTGGCGTCGAGCCCGGCCCAGTCCGAGCATTGATGCACATAGCCGCGTTCCCGCAACACGCGCAGGAAGTCGGATTTGGGCGTGAACTCTTCAGCCACCTGTCACTCCTCGGCGCTCGGCGCGTTCCGTTTAGGGACACGTGGTCGCGCGCGCAACTGCCGCGCAACTACTTGGCGTGGGAAGCCACTTGACCCCGTACGCGTGGGCGCTACGCTTGACGCCATTGCATGGCTGCTAAGTGGAATTGCGAGGAGGACGGCGATGATGGTCGGCGATTGCGTTTCGATTTCAGGATGCGTCACACAGCTCAAATATCTTAACCTCCGAAACCTGATGACAATGGAGAAGTATATCGGCTTCCGCGCTGGACGGTTGGCGGCGGGGGCAGTGATCGCCACGCTGGACCGACTGCCGACAATCAACGAGTTCGATACGCTCGGTTATTCGCAGGTTGCAGAACATCGTCATCGAATGCCCTCCGATCTCGATCCCCAAGGCATTCGCCGTATGGCGATGAGCGCCTGGTCTCCAAGCGGAGGCGACAGATTGGTTAAGCTACTCCCGGTTACCCCACACGACAGGACACTCGCTGACAACTTGCAATATCCGCCTGGTGAGGGAATACCGCAATGGGTGCTCCACAGAGACAAGCCTATTCCCGGGCGCGTCGTCGCTGTCTTGCGCGGTTACGCCGACGCTCTGCGAATTTAGTGTCAACGACTCGTCTTCATCCTACCAACGCCCAGGCCGACATGGTGGGGAACGCCAGCGCCGTCTCGACCAGCAGGATCGCAGCGCCCGCCCGCTCCTGCCCAAACTGGCGGCAGATCAGGGCGTAAATGCTGAACACGGGGGCGCTCGCCATCACCAGCATCGCGCGCGCGACGTCAGGGTCGTTGGCGCCAAAGAGGCGCAGCAGCGCCAGCATTGCGAGCGGTTGCAACAGCAGTTTCACCGCCGCGACCGGCGCGACCTCACGCAAGTCGGCGCGAAAGTCGAGCCCGACCAGACCGCCGCCGATGGCGAACAACGCCGCGCCCGGCGCGGCGGCGGCAAGCAGATCGATGGCGTGCGCGACCGGCGCCGGCGGGGCGAGGCCGAACACCGAGGCGACCAGCCCAAGCGCGATGGCGATCATCAGCGGATTGCGGGCGAGCCGGCCGGCAAGCTCGGGCAAGCCGAGCTTATGGTCCGAAGCGCCGCTTTCGGCGAACGCCAGCGCGAGCGGGATCGTCACGACGTTCTCGACGATCAGGCACAGAGCCAGCGCGATCGCCGCCTTTGGGCCGATCAGCAGGGTAGCGATGGGAAAGCCGACGAAGCCGCTGTTGGGCGCGGCGCCGCCGAGCGCCCGCATGGAGGCGTAGGCGCGGCCGCCGCGCCCAAACAGCGCAAACAGAAACGCGAAGGCGATCAGCGAGGCGCCGGCATAGGCGCCGAGCAGCCGCACGTCGGCGATTTCAAACAGCGGGCGGCGCGACAGCGCGTTGAAGATCAGCGCCGGCATAGCGAAGCGCAGCACGAAGCCGCCAAGCGCGCGCGCGTCGCTCGCGCCGACCAGACCGGAGCGCACGGCGAGGAAGCCGAGCGCGATCACGAGGAAAATCGGCGAAGTGACGGAGAGGATGGACACGGCGCGCTTTAGCGCCGCGCCGCCGCATAGGCAGCGTGCGCCGGTGCGAATACACGCGCGGCGCGGCCCAGCGCCATCAGCGGGAAATAGTGGCGGTAGAGGCGATAGCGCAGCATGAACGCGCGGGACAGCTCCGGTCCCTGCATGAGTTTCTTGGACAAATTCGGGTCGGTCAGCTTGATGGTCTGGCCGACGCCATAGCCGGGGAATCCCGTGCCGGTGTAATGCGGCTCGTCCCAGGTTCCATCGCTTTGCCGCTCGATCAGATAGAGGCAGCCGCGCTCGATCGCCTCGCGGTCCTGCGCCCGATTGGCCGCCAATAACGCCATCAGGCCCCAGGCGGTCTGCGAGGCGGTGGTCGCGCCGCGCCCGGCGGAGGCCAGATCCATGTAGGAGGCGCAGCTTTCGCCCCAGCCGCCATTGGCCTGCTGGCGCGAGACGACCCAGTCGCAGGCCCGCCCGATATTGGGCGCGCCCATGTCCTCGCCGATGGCGGCAAGCGCGGGCAGCGCCGCCGCCGTGCCGTAGAGATAGTTGACGCCCCAGCGCCCGAACCACGCGCCGTCCGCCTCCTGCTCGGCCTTCATCCAGGCGAGCGCGCGCGCCATCGCGGGATGCTCGCGCGAAATTCCCAGCTTGGCGAAGGCTTCGATCACATGGGCGGTGACGTCGACCGAGGGCGGATCGAGCGCCTCGCCGAAATCGCAGAACGGGATCTTGGTCAGGATTTTCTTGTCGTTGTCCTTGTCGAACGCGCCCCAGCCGCCGCTGCGGCTCTGCATCGCGATCAACCAGTCCAGCGCGCGGACGAAAGCGTCGTCGATGCCTAGCGCCCGGAATTTTGCGTCGTTGCGGAACGGCGCCAGCGCGATGAGGGCGACGGCGGTGTCGTCGATGTCGGGATAGGCGTTGTTGCAATATTCAAACGCCCAGCCGCCAGGCTCGACGTCGGGCAGCTTCACGCTCCAGTCGCCTTTGACGCGCACCTGACGGGCCAGCAGCCATTCCGCCGCCCGTTCGACCTCATCCGGATATTCGCCGGTAAATTCCGCATCGTCGAAGGCGAGCAGAACCAGCATCGTGTCCCAGACCGGCGAGTTGGTGGCGCCGATGAAAGACGCCTCTCCCTCGTCGTGCCGCCAGGCGGGATCGTTAAGGCCGGCGAGCGCTTTGGCGAGCACGGGATGGTCAAGCGCATAGCCCTCGATATGCAGCGCCATCAGGGAATAGATCCACGGCGGCTGGATGCCGCCCCAGGCGCCGTCGGAATCCTGATGGCGCACAATCCACTCGGTAGAGCGCGCGACGGCGGCGGGGCGCCATAGGCCAAGTCCGTTTCGGGCGCCGAAGGACTGGAGCGCATGAAGAACCTTGTCGGCGGCGCGGAAGAAGCGGTCCCAGCCGCCCGCGTCCGCCTTCTTCGGCAGCTTATAGTTGAAGGCGTCGCGGCCGCGGGGAAACAGCGCGTCGAGCCGGTTTTGCGTGGGCAGCGGACGGCTCGGGCGGCGGGCGGAGAGCAAAGCGATCGGCATCAGCGTCGCGCGCGCCCATTGCGCGAAATTGTAGATCGAGAACGGGAACCACAGCGGGAACCAGATCACCTCCGGCGGCAGGTTCGGGGTCTGCTCCCACGGCCATTCGCCAATCAAGGCGAGCCAGTAGCGGGTGAAGACGCGGATGTTTCGCAGGCCGCCCTTGGACTCGATCCAGAGGCGCGCTCGGGTCAACGCCGGCTCGGCGTCGGAAAAGCCCAGCGAGCGCAAAGCGGCGTAGGCTTCGACGGTGGTGTTGATGTCGCCGTTGGGGGCGTCGTGATAGATCGCCCAGGCGCCGTCGGGGCGCTGGGTTTTCAACAGCGCGGCGCCAAGGCGTGGACGCAAGGGGTGATCCCCCAGCCCGAGGAACCATAGCGCGAGGCACCATTGCGCCTCCATGCAGGCGTTGCTGTCGGCGCGCGCGACCCAATGGCCGTCTGGCTTTTGGGTTGCGATCAGCCAGTCAGCCGCCGCGCGGGCCGAGCCGCGCAGGGCCGCGTCGAAATTGTCGCTCGGGGGCATTGCGTTCATGGCGCCGAGCCTATGCCAGATCGGCGCCGTCGCGGGAAGACGGGGGGCGCGGCTTCCCGGACCCGGACAGACGCGGCGCCATTCGCATCAAGGCGTTAGGCGCGAAAATCTGTCGTCGCGCCGGGACACCTCAGCGTGGGCAACCCATGTCGTCTTCCTCGGCCTGGATTTCGCTTACGCGCCGCTGCGCCCACGGGCTAAGGCGGCCGTAGGGGGGATGGCAGCCGGGGCCGAATACGGAGCGGGCGCGCTCGGTCTTGAAGCAATAGCCGGCGTCGGCGTAGATCGCATTGCGCTTGTACCACAGCCGGTCGCAGGCGTCGGCGCGGGCGGCGTTGGCCAGCGCGAAAGGGGCGGCGGCGAGCGTCAGGGCGGCGACGCTGACGTTAAGTATGTTATTGATTTTACACATATTTACCTCGATTCACGATCAAGCGTCATGCGGCCGCTTTGGGAGCCCCGATCGCGAAGCTACGCCGACTGCGAGCGCTGCGGCGTGACAGGTGTCAAATAAGCGAGCGCAGGCCCTATTCGTCGCTGTATTTGGCGTAGAGCGCCGGCAGGACCGAGGCGAGGTGGCCCATCTCTTCGGAACAATGCCGCAACAGTTTCAATCCGAAGCGATCGGGGATATTCTTGATCCGCGCGTCGCGCTTGTTCAGGGCGGCGGAAATCAGTCCGCCGACGAGCGGGATTTTCGAATTGACGTAGCCGAGCCAGAAGCGGCTCAGCATCTCGCTGCCCCCGCTCGTCGCGCGCACGAAATGGACGAGATAGGCGGTCTCGACGAATTTGTGGGGGAAGCCGCCGCGCGCGCAGATCGCCGTGCCTTGCCGTGCGAGCGCGCTTTCGTCGAGGCCGAATTCGCCGGGGCGGCGAAAGGCGACCGACAGTTTCTGCAATTCGCGGTCGCCGATATATTCCTCGATATAGGAGGTGACGCCGATGTAGCGGGCCTTGGGATCGCGCGAGCGGCCGCGAATTTCCGATAACTTGGTTCCCACATGTTCGCGCGGGTGCCAGAGGCGATAGCGCTCGGCGGACATGCCGTGCCAGCCAAACCACCAGTCCCACATCGCCGGCGTCACGGCGGGCATTTGCGTGCGGCAGGCGACCACCAACACCCCATCGGCGTTGCGGTTGACGGAGTCAATCAAGCCGTCGCCCTCCGGCGTCAGCAATTTCGCGGCGCCGCTGAAGGGGAAATCGGCGCCGGTCTGCACGCCGCGCGCAATCGCCTCCTCGACTCGCTGCGGGATCGCTCGCATGGGCGTCTGAAAAGTCGAGAAATCGCGGAGATCGGGGCGGGACAGGCGTTTTTGGAACCTCATCGGCGCAAATTTCTCCTCGGCTTGGCTGCGCGCCTTTTAGACGGCGCCCGATGTCATGTCCCCCTCGGCTTCGCCCTCGCGGTGGCGACGGCCTCGGCGGGATTCTCCGGCCAGACGTGGCGGGGATAGCGGCCGCGCAGGTCGGCGCGGACAGAGGCCCAGGAACCGCGCCAAAAACCCGGCAGATCGCGGGTGATCTGGATCGGGCGATGCGCGGGCGAGAGCAGATGCAGAATCAGCGGGACGCGGCCGCCGGCAAGAGCCGGATGCCGGGTGAGGCCGAACAGTTCCTGCACCCGCAGCGAGATCGCCGGGCCGCCCTCGGCCTCGTAATCGACGGCGAAGGCATTGCCGGTGGGCGCGGTGAAATGGGTCGGCGCCTCGCGCTCCAGCCGCTGCTGCGCGCCATGGTCGAGGCCGGCTTTCAGCGCGAGGGCGAGGTCGTCGGCGTCGATTTCGGCCAGCGCGGATTTGCCCAGGAGATAGGGCGCGAGCCAGTCGGGCGCGGCGGCCAGCGCCGCGTCGGAGAGGTCGGGCCAGAGGTCGGGCTCGGCGCGGCGCAGGAACGCCACGCGGTCGCGCCATTGTCGCAGCGGCCTGGTCCAGGGCAGGCGCTCGACGCCCAGCGAAAGCAGGCCGCGCGCGAGCGCGAGCGCGGCGGTCTCGTCGGCGGGGACAGCCAGTGTCTGCTCAGACAAAGTGAGCGCGCCGAGGCGACGGCGGCGGCGCATTCTGAGCGCGGCGGAAGCGCGGTCGAAGGTCAGCTCGTCGGCGGTCTCGATCGCGCCGGCGCCGAGCGCCTCGACCTCGTCCGATGTCAGCGGCGCGGCGAGCAGGATGCGGGCGGCGCCGGCGCGGCCGGCGATTTCGCCGACGGCGAGAAAAGCCTCGCCGGCGAGGGAATCATGGGGCTCGACGGCGGCGGCGCGACCGTTGGCCATCAGAAACTCGCCGCGCTTGCCGCGCGCGCGGGCGATGCGCTCGGGGAAGGCGCGGGCGAGCCAGACGGCGGGCGGGGTCGGCTCGGACGAGCGCGCGCCGCCGCCGGCTCGCTGCGCCAGATTTCGCGTGAGACGGCGGGCATCCTCGGCTCGGGGCGAGCGGTCGCGGCGGAAGGCGGCGAGGCGCGCGGTCAGATCGACGGCGTTTCCCCCGAGGCCGTGTTCGCTGACCACAGTGGCGATTTCGGCGGCTTGCGCCCCGGCGCCTGCGCGCGCGGCGTCGACCAGCATCCGGGCCAGGCGCGGCGGCAGAGCGAGCCTCGAGATAGCGCGGCCCTCATCGGTGATTTGGCCGCCCGCATCGAGCGCGCCAAGCCGCGTCAGCAAAGCGCGCGCTTCGGCCATCGCCGCGCGCGGCGGGGGATCGAGGAAGGCGAGGGACGCGGGATCGGCGACGCCCCACAAAGCCAGATCGAGCGCGAGGCCTGAGAGATCGGCGGCCAGGATTTCCGGCTGGGCATAGGGCAGGAGGCCGCCATTGGCCGCCTCCTCCCACAGCCGGTAGCAGACCCCCGGCTCGACGCGGCCGGCGCGGCCGCGCCGCTGATCGGCGTTGGCGCGCGACACGCGGATGGTTTCGAGCCGGGTCAGGCCGAGGTCCGGCTCGAACCGGGGTGCGCGCATCAGGCCGGAATCGATCACCACGCGCACGCCTTGGATCGTGAGCGAGGTTTCCGCGATCGAAGTGGCGAGCACGATCTTGCGTTGGCCCGCCGCCGCCGACGCCACGGCGCGATCCTGCGCGCGGGCGTCGAGCGCGCCATAAAGGGGCGCGATCTCGATGTTGGCGTCCTTGATCCGCTCACTCAGCGCGGCGGCGACGCGCAGAATTTCGCCCTGGCCGGGCAGGAAGGCGAGGAGCGAGCCGCGTTCGTCGGCCAGGGCGGCGAGGATCGCGCGTGTCACCTGATCCTCGATCCGCTGCGCGGGGTCGCGGCCGAGATAGCGGGTCTCGACGGGGAAGGCGCGGCCGGCGCTCTCGATCTCAGCCGCGCCTTGCATGAGTTTGGCCACGCGCGCGCCGTCGAGCGTCGCCGACATCACGAGAATACGCAGATCCTCGCGTAAGGCGGCTTGCGAATCGAGGGCGAGCGCGAGGCCGAGATCGGCGTCGAGCGAGCGCTCGTGGAACTCGTCGAACAGCACGGCGGCGATTCCGGTCAGTTCGGGATCGTCGACGATCATGCGCGCGAACACGCCCTCGGTGACGACCTCGATCCGTGTTTTCGCGGAAACGAGGCTTTGCAGCCGCACGCGCAGGCCGACCGTCTCGCCGACGGTCTCACCCAGGCTCGCCGCCATGCGGTGGGCGGCGGCGCGGGCGGCGAGCCGGCGCGGCTCCAGCACGAGGATCTTGGCCGACCGCGCGAAGGGTTCTTCGAGCAGCGCCAGCGGCACGCGGGTGGTCTTGCCGGCGCCGGGCGGGGCGACGAGGACCGCGCGCGTCGCCGCTGCGAGCGCCTGCGCCAGCGCGGGCAAAACTTCGTCGATGGGCAAAGCGTCGGGGAATGCGCGCATGGGCGCTTGGTATCCGTGCTTGGGGGCGGGAGGGAACAGGAAATCTCGCGCGGTCGCGGATTTCCCGGCCGGTCAGCCCCGCGCAAGCCGGACAAGCTATGCGAGAATGGGCTGTTTCGCGTCGTATGGAGGCTTGGCCGACGGGAGAATCCGCAATGCTTGTGCCGGGAATGGGCGCGGCGACCGATGTCGCGCGCGAAAATCGCCACCGCCCCTGGGATCGCCGGGCGCGGGAAGACCCGCCGAATTCACGCGAGCCCGACGCCCCGCCGCCGGTCGTCGAGGAAGGCGTGACCTACGACGTCGCCTCTTACGCCAACCGTTTCAAATCCCAGATCTGGCGGCTGAACGCCTATGCCGAGGAGCCGGCGCCGCCCGACCGGGACGGGGACAACCGGCTGTTCGACTTTTTCGGTCATCTCAACCTGCTGCTGCTGGCGGTGCGCGAAGGCGACATCGCGCGCGCGCGGGCGGCCGCCGACGCGTTGGAGATGGAAGTGCTGGCGGAACGCATCGTCGAGCCGCCACCGGGCCCCCCCGCCGCTCCGCGCTGGGCCGGTAATTTCGGGGCGCTGTCCAACCCGGCCGACCCCTATGATGAATTCGTCGCGGCGGAGGATACCGTCCTGGCGGACTTGCCGGCCGGCGACGTCGCTTACGACACATTGACGCAATATCGCGCCGACGACGCGCCCGTTGTTTGACGGCAAGATAATGTTGAACGACGGGCGCGGTTTCGGCGCCGGCGCAACTGCGCTATAGCCGCCCCATGACGACGCGTTTGGCGTGGGGCAAATGATAGACAGCGAAGAAAACATCATCCTGGTCGATGTCGAAGATCGCGAGATCGGTCTGGCGCCGAAACTCGACGCGCATCGGCAGGGCTTGCGGCATCGCGCGATTTCGGCCTGCGTGCTCGACCGGCGCGGCCGGATGCTGCTGCAACGGCGCGCCTTCGGCAAATATCACTCAGGCGGCCTGTGGACCAACGCCTGCTGCACGCATCCACGCGCCGGCGAGACGGTCGAGGCCGCCGCGCGCCGGCGCCTGCGCGAGGAGCTTGGGGTCGATTGCGAGCTGAAATTCGTCCTTCGCACGCATTATCGCGCCGATGTCGGCGACGGCTTGATCGAGGACGAGGTGGTGCATCTGTTCGTGGGCGAATATGAGGGCGGGGTGACGCCCGATCCGGCCGAGGTTTCCGGCTACGAGTGGGTTTCGCGCGCGGATCTGCGCGCCCGCATCGCCGCCTACCCGGAAGCCTATACCTACTGGTTCCGGCACTACATGGGCGCACATGCCGACGAGATGTTCTCCGGCCTGGCGGCCTAAAGCGGTGGCCCGGCTGCGTATCGGCACCCGCGGCTCGCCGCTGGCGCTGGCCCAGGCGCACGAGACCCAGCGTCGCCTCGCCGAGGCTCTGGGCGCGGACGCCGCCGCGTTCGAGATCGTCGTCATCAAGACCAGCGGCGATATGATTCAGGATCGCGCGCTGAGCGAATCCGGCGGCAAGGGCCTGTTCACCAAGGAGATCGACGCCGCGATGCTGCTGGGGCGAATCGACATCGCCGTGCATTCCGCGAAGGACTTGCCGACGCATCTGCCCGAGGGCATCGTCGCGGCGGGCTATCTCGCACGCGAGGACGTGCGCGACGCGCTGATTTCGGCGCGCGCGACGACGTTTGCCGAGTTGCCGCAAGGGGGCACGCTCGGCACCGCCTCGCTGCGCCGGCAGGCGCAGGCCAAGCGGCTGCGGCCCGATCTGCAAGTCGGCCTGCTGCGCGGCAATGTCGAGACGCGGCTGGGCAAGGCGGAGCGCGGCGAGATCGATGCGACGCTGCTGGCCTATGCCGGGCTCAAGCGGCTGGGGCTGGCGCATCGCGCGACGGCGCTGCTGGAAATCGAAGATTTTCTGCCCGCCGTGGGGCAGGGCGCGATTGGGTTGACGGCGCGGCCGGACGACACGGCCGCGCTCGAAGCGCTGGCGCCGATTCTGGATGCGGCGACGGGGCGGGCGCTGGCCTGCGAGCGGGCGTTTCTGGCCGTACTCGACGGCTCCTGCAAGACGCCGATCGCGGGTTACGCCGTGCTGGAGGGCGCGGTGCTGCGGTTTCGCGGCGCGGTCTATCGCGCCGACGGCTCGGAGGCGTTCGAGGTTGTAGGCTCGGGGCAACCGGAGGACGGCGCCGCAATCGGCGCGGCGGCGGGGCGCGATTTGCTGGCGCGGCTGCCAAAAGGCGTGCTGGCGGGATGACGGCCGGCGCGCCGGCCGTCACTGGTCTTCAGTGGAAAATCTTCGCCGCGTTGAGCACCGTCATATAGACGCCCCAGGCGATCGGAATTCCCACCAGGCTCCAGACGATCAGCGCCACGGCGTTGATGCCGCCGCGGCCGATGCCGAAGCTCATGTCGGCGCCGGTCGCCGCCGCGGCGGGTTGCCCGGCAAGCCCCGCAGGGGATTCTTTGATCAACCACTTCGGATCGACCGGTCGGATCAGCGCATTGGCGACAAGGCCGATGACGAGCAGGCCGACCAGGGCATAAAAGATCGAGTCATAGATATGATCGCGCGGGATTTTCTCGGCAACCCGCGTGTCGTGCAGATAGTTGACTAGCACCGGGCCGAGAATGCCCGCCGTGGACCAGGCCGTCAGCAATCGGCCATGGATCGCGCCGACATAGCGGGCGCCAAACATGTCGGCGAGATAGGCCGGCACGGTGGCGAAACCGCCGCCATACATCGAGGCGATGATGCAGATCACGGCGGCGAAGAAGCCTAGCGCCGACATGCCGGCGAGCGTCGTCAGCGAGCCGTAGCACAGGATGCCGAGGATGAAGAACACGAAATAGGTCGCCTTGCGGCCGACCTTGTCCGACAACGAGGCCCAGAAGAAACGACCGGCGATGTTGAACAGCGAGAACAGGCCGACGAAGCCGCCCGCCACCGCGCCCGCGAGCTTGCGGTGATCGTCGGTGAAACTGGCGAAGCCGACCGACTTGTCGCCGAACAAGGCGCCGCCGAACGTCTCCTGCAACATTGGCGAGGCGGCGCCGATGACGCCAATGCCGGCCGAGACGTTCATCAGCAGCACGATCCAGATCAACCAGAACTGCGGCGTCTTGTGCGCGTCTTCGAGCGCGACATTACCGTGCGTGATCATCGCGTGTGCTCTATCGGTCGGCGGCGACCAGCCGGACGGCTGCCAGCCCTCGGGCGGCACGCGATAGCCGAGCGCGCCGCCGACCATGAACACGAAATAGATCGCCGCCATGACGAGGAAGGTTTGCCAGACGCCCGGCGAGGTCGGCGTCTTGAAATTGGTCATCAACAGATTGGCGAGCGGCGAGCCGATCATCGCGCCGCCGCCAAATCCCATGATCGCCATGCCGGTCGCCATGCCGCGCCGGTCGGGAAACCATTTGACCAGCGTCGAGACGGGCGAAATATAGCCCAGGCCCAGCCCGATGCCGCCAATCACGCCGGAGCCGAGCCACATCAACCAGAGTTGGTGGATATAGACGCCATAGGCGGAGATCACCAGACCGCCGCACCAGCAAAACGCCGAGACCAGCCCCGCCTTGCGCGGCCCGACGCGCTCCAGCCAGCCGCCCAGGATCGCGGCGGATGAACCGAGCACAACGAAGAACAGAGTGAACATCCAGCCGAGATCGAATTGCGTCCAATCGCAATCGGTGGCGAACAAGGCGTGTCCGGTGATGGCGAGCTTGCCGCCGAAAGTCGTGGCGTCGCCCGGACATACGACGGGCTTGGGCGCGCCGGTGGCGGCGGCGACGGCTCGTCCCAACGGCACCCAAAACACCGAGAAGCCATAGGCCATGCCGATGCAGAGATGGATGGCGAGCGCCGCGGGCGGCACGAGCCATCGGTTGAAACCGGGTTTGGCGACGGTCGCAGCCTTGTCGAGCCAACTAGGGCCCGACTCTGCAAATGCAGATGTCGATGACATTCGTATCCCCCCATAGATTGCCGCAGCGGATTTAATCCGCGTTGGCGAATTCCCCCCGCAGGATAGCAAAGCCCGCGGCCGATGTCTCATTGAGATGAATTTTTCGGGCGTCAAGCGCGGCCAATGTCTCCGCGATCATCTTCGGCGTCCAGAATTTTCGCACATGGGTCGCGACCGCTTCGGGCGCCTGTTCGGGCCCGAGCGCGGCCTGGGCGTCGCCGATCTGGTTGGCCATGCGGGCGAATTTTTCCACCTTGGCGTGGCTCACGACGCATCTCCCTCGTCGTCGAAGATCAAAGCGGCATTGTGCCGCGCCACCGTCACCAGCGCGACGCCGGCGTTCCTGGCCGCGCTCAACGCCAGCGAAGTCGGCGCCGAGACAGCTACGACCGCCGAGGCGCCGAAGGCGGCCGCCTTGGCGACCATTTCGAAGGAACAGCGGCTGGTGATGAGGAAGAAACCGTCGTCGGGCGCGACGCCGCCGCGCAGCAAGGCGCCGATGCACTTGTCGAGCGCATTGTGCCGTCCGACGTCCTCGCGCACGATCCGCAAGGCGCCGTTTGCGCCCGCCCATGCCGCGGCATGGACGGCGTGCGTGGCGACATTGAGCGGCTGTTTCACGTCGAGCG
>JANLPL010000428.1:0-4232 GCA_031367195.1 Bradyrhizobium sp. | reverse complement strand
TAATGAGAGATTCAGCACTTCATCGACTTGTCGAGAACTTCTTCACCCGATTGCCCTGAGGGCTCCTCGGCCTCCGATTGCTGAACGCCATGTTTGTCGATATTCTTGCGGGAATTTCCGACATCCCACTGGAATCCAATGATGCGCGACCAGTCGATCATGCGCGTATATTATGGCAATATACGCGCCCTAATCAAGGTCGCCCTCGACGCCGCCGTGCGAGTCCGTCCCGCCGGCTTGTAATCGCCGCCTTTCGCGCATAGGTTCCGTCCGAAGGCAAAGGCGCGCTGGACGTTGGGCGCGCGAAGGGATGGTCCGCCATGGGTAGCATGAGCATAGTGCATTGGTTGCTGCTGGGAGCCGTCGTGCTCCTGCTGTTCGGCGGCAAGGGCAAGATCTCCGACATCATGGGCGACGTCGCCAAAGGCGTGAAATCGTTCAAGAAAGGCTTGAGCGAGGATGAAGAGGCCCCGGCGGCGCGGACGCTGGAGAGCCGCCCGGCGGCGAGCGCCGACGTCGGCGACAAGCAGAAGGTCGGCTAACCCCCGCTTCGCCCTTCCTGTTTTTACGGCCGCCTGGGCAAGCGGGCGGCTGAGTGTGCCTAGATGTTCGATTTCGACGCCGGTAAAATGATGTTGTTCGGCATTGTCGCTTTGGCGGTGATTCCGCCGAAGGATTTGCCGCGCGTGCTGCGCACCGTCGGCAAATATGTCGGCCAGGTGCGGCGGATGGCGACGGATTTCCAGGGCCAGTTCATGGACGCGATGAAAGAGGTCGAGCTGGACAGCGTGAAAAAGGAAATTCAGTCGATCAATGACGCCGCCAAGATCGACACCTCGTTCGACGCGTCGAGCCTGATGCGCGACAATACGCCCAAGCCCGCCGCGGTCGAGCCGCCCGCGCCGACGATCCTTGAAACCGTCATTGTGGACGCGCCCGTCCCGACCGTGCCCGAACCCGCGCCCGTCGCCGAGAAAGCCGCTTCGAGCGCGACATGAGCGACGACGAAATCGAGTCTTCCCGGGCGCCGTTGATCGAGCACCTGATTGAACTGCGTCAGCGCCTGATCCGCGCGCTCTACGCTTTTTTCGCCGCTTTTTTCGTCTGTTTCTATTTCTCGAAACAGATCTACAACATCTTGACTTGGCCTTACGTGCGGGTAGTCGGCGCCGCGCAGGCCAAGCTGATCGCAACCGCCTTTCTCGAACAATTCTACACCAACCTGCGCCTCAGCATGTTCGGGGCGCTGTTCATCGCGTTTCCCGTGATCGCGACGCAGATCTATAAGTTCGTCGCGCCCGGCCTCTATAAGACCGAGAAGCGGGCGTTTGTGCCCTATCTCGTCGCGACGCCAATCTTTTTCGTGGCTGGCGCGCTGTTGGTCTATTTCGGCGTGATGCCGCTGCTGATCCGGTTCTCGGTATCGTTGCAGCAGGTCAACGTGGAAGGCGAGGCGACCATCGAGCTGCTGCCGAAGGTGAGCGAATATCTTTCGCTCATCATGACGCTGGTGTTCGCCTTCGGCGCGGCGTTCCAGCTTCCGGTGGTGCTGACGCTGCTGGGGCAGATCGGGATCATCGATTCCAAATGGTTGAGTGCGATGCGCCGATACGCCATTGTCGGCGTGACGGGGCTGGCGGCGATCCTGACGCCGCCCGATCTCATCAGCATGACTTCGCTCGCGCTGCCGATGCTGCTGCTCTACGAGGGCGCGGTGATTGCGGTGAAGTTGATCGAACGACGGCGCGCGGCGGAGAAAGCCAAGGGTCCGTGAAGGGGCTGGAACTCGTCGGAGCCATCGTCGCGCCCGTGGTCTGGGGTCTGTCGTTCATCGCCATCAAATATGGGGTCGAGGAGGCGCCGCCGTTCCTGCTGACGGCATTGCGATTCGCCTTCGCGGCTCTGCCGTTTGCGTTCTTCGTCAAGCCGCCGGCGGCGCCGGCGCGGCTCGTCGTCCTGTATGGCGCTTTGATAGGCGTCGCGCAGTTCGGGCTGCTGTTTCTCGCGGTGCGCGAGGGGATGCCGGTCGGGCTCGCCTCGCTGGTGATCCAGGCCCAAGTCTATTGCACCATCCTGTTCGCGGCGCTCACGCTGGGCGAGCGGCCGTCGCGGCCGCAAGGGATCGGTGGCGCCGTCGCGCTCGCCGGCATGGTCGTGATCGCCTCGACGCGCTGGGGCGAAGCGAGCTTGTCGCCGTTTGCGTTGACGATGGGCGCGGCTGTCTGCTGGGGCGCGGGCAATGTGGTGGGCAAACGGATCGGCCGGGTCGATGCGCTGAGCTTCGTGGTCTGGAGCAGTCTGGTCGCGCCGCTGCCGATGGCGGCGCTGTCGTTTGGGCTGGAGCCGCAACGCACGCTCGCCGCGCTGACGCATCCCTCCCTGAAACTGGCGCTTAGCGTGGCCGCGCTCGCCTATGGCGGCACGCTGCTGGCCTATGGCCTGTGGGCGCGGCTGCTGGCGAAATATCCGACCGCGGCGGTGGCGCCGTTCGCGCTGCTGGTGCCCGTGGTCGGGATGGTCGCGGCGCGGCTGTTGTTTGATGAGCCCACCACGCCGGCCGAACTCGCCGGCGCGGCGCTTGTCATGGCGGGGCTCGCCATCAATGTGATGGGCGCGCGGCTCGGCGGGGCTCGGCGTCGTCTCGCCGCATGAGTTGTGCGGCGCCGCTCGGCTCTGATAGGACCGCGCCTGGCCTTTCCCGGTGACGACATGCACGACATCCGCTCCATCCGCGACGATTCCGCAGCCTTCGACGCCGGCCTCGCGCGGCGAGGACTCGCGGCGCGATCGACCGAGCTGCTGGCGCTCGATGACGCGCGCCGCGCGGCCATCTCAGCGTTGCAGCAGGCGCAGGAGCGGCGCAACGCGGCCTCGAAAGAGATCGGCGCGGCGGCGGCGCGCAAGGACGCGGCGACGGCCGACGCGCTGAAGATCGAGGTCGGCGCCATCAAACAGGCGATGCCGGCGCTTGAGGCGGCTTCGAGCGCCGCCCAGGCTGCGCTCGACCTCGAACTGGCGGCGATCCCGAACCTTCCCGACCCCGACGCGCCCGAGGGCCGCGACGAGAACGACAATGTCGAGGTGCGTCGGCACGGTGAGCCGCCGACCTTCCCCGAGGGCTTCAAACCGAAGGAGCATTTCGAACTCGGCGAGGCGCTCGGGCTGATGGATTTCGAGACGGCGGCGAAACTGTCCGGCGCGCGCTTCGTGATCCTGAAAGGGGCGTTGGCGCGGCTGGAGCGGGCGCTGATGCAGTTCATGCTCGATCTGCACACGACCGAGCACGGCTACACCGAGATCAACCCGCCGGTGCTGGTGCGCGACGAGGCGATGTTCGGCACGGCGCAATTGCCGAAGTTCAGGGAGGATCAGTTCGCAACAACGACTAGTTTGTATGAGAAGTTGCGAGAACTAGAACTCAACGTCGAAAGTGCAAACAAGCAAATTCAGCTGCAAGAGCGCACAATAGCAGACGTTCTCAATACCGGTCTTGCCGGCTCAATCGCCTTTACCGCAAAGCAAATAAAAGAAGGTTTGGAGACTGCGCGCGATGTTTTTTTGAGTGAGATCGACTCCGTCAAGAGTTCCAATCTTACTTTGACAAGAAAGTCTTGGCTCATCCCCACCGCCGAAGTCCCGCTAACCAACATGGTGCGCGAACAGATCCTCGACGAGCGCAAACTGCCGCTGCGCTTCACCGCCGGCACATTGTGTTTCCGCGCCGAGGCGGGCGCGGCGGGGCGCGATACGCGCGGCATGATCCGGCAGCATCAGTTCGAGAAGGTCGAGCTTGTATCGATCACGACGCCGGAGCAGGCGGCCGAGGAACACGAGCGGATGACGACTTGCGCCGAGGAGGTGTTGAAACGCCTCGGCCTGCATTTCCGCACTGTCGCCTTGTGCGCCGGCGACATGGGCTTTTCCGCCCGCAAGACTTACGACATCGAGGTGTGGTTGCCGGGGCAGGGGCGGTTCCGCGAGATTTCGTCCTGCTCGGTGTGCGGCGATTTCCAGGCCCGCCGCATGAACGCGCGCTGCAAAGCGCCGGACGCGAAGGCGACGCGGTTCGTCCATACGCTGAACGGCTCCGGCGTGGCGGTCGGCCGCGCGCTGGTGGCGGTGATGGAGAATTATCAGACGCCGGACGGCGCCATCGAAGTGCCCGAGGCGCTGCTGGCCTACATGGGCGGCATGACCCGGATCGAGCCGGCGCGCTAGTCGCTCCGTTCAAG
>JANLPL010000418.1:0-5420 GCA_031367195.1 Bradyrhizobium sp. | reverse complement strand
GCCCCGTCGGCGGCGACCACCAGCCGGGCGCGGATCAGGCGCCCATCGACGAGCGTGAGCGTGGCGACGTATGGCCCCGCGGCAAAACCCTCGACGGCGCCATCGATGCGGGCGACGCCGGTGGCCTCGGCGGCTTGGCGCAGCGCTGAAGTCACATCGTCGTTGAACGCCATATGCGCCAGCGCGCCGCCTTCGGGCGCGGCGAAACGCAATTGTTGCAGCCGCACGGCGTCCTGCGGCGTCCCGTCGAAGATCGCCATTTCGAGGATCGGCTGGGCCAACGGCTGCAACGCCTCCCACGCGCCAACGCGCTCCATGAGCGCGCGCGAGCCGGGGCTCAGCGCCACCGTGCGCAGCCGGTCCTGGGGGCCACGCGCGGGCGCAATCAGCGCGACCTTGAGCCGCGCCTCGCGCTTCAGCGCCGCGGCGAGCGCCAGCCCGACAGCGCCGGCGCCGACCACGGCGATATCGAAGACGGGATTCGTTGCGTCGGGCATGGAAGCCACCTTGCGGCGGCGCGGGAGCCAGCGCAAGCCGGCGGCGGCCTACGCGCAAGCCGGCGGAGCCATATGCGAATGTCTCCTTGCGCGCGGGTCCAACCTGAGCCAGCATGGGGCGACGGCGCCCCGCCGAGCCGAGAGGCGCCGCAGACGTGCGTTCGGGAGGCAGCCGTGGTTGAAACATCGCCGCATGGGGACCATCGCATCGCGGGGCCCCGGTTGATCGCCATCGTGGGGCCGTTCCAGAGCGGCAAGACCAGTCTGCTGGAGGGCCTGTTGGCGCGCGGCGGCGGCGTGGCGCGGCAGGGCGGGGTGCGCGAGGCGACGAGCGTCGGCGATTCCTGCAACGAGGCGCGCGCGCATCAGATGAGCGTCGAGCCCAATGTCGCGCATGTCGATTACATGGGCGACCGGATCACCTTCGTCGATTGCCCCGGCTCGGTGGAATTCTCCCACGCGGCGCGCGCGGCGCTGTGGGTGTGCGACGCGGCGGTGGTGGTGTGCGAGGCGGATGCGCGCAAAGTGCAGCCGCTGCGGATGATTCTGCGCGAGCTGGAAGAGCTGAAAATTCCGCGCTTCCTGTTTCTCAACAAGGTCGATCAGGCGGGCGGCAGCGTGCGCGAGGCGCTGGAGCTGTTGCAGCCGGCCTCGCGCACGCCGCTGCTGCTGCGCCAGATCCCCTTGTGGGAGAACGGCGTGGCCACCGGCTTCGTCGATCTCGCGCTGGAGCGCGCCTTCGTCTATCGCGAATCCGCGCCCTCGGAAGTGGTCGCGATGCCCGCCGGCATCGACGACGACGAGAAGCGCGCCCGCTATTCCATGCTGGAGCGGCTCGCCGATTACGACGACGAACTGATGGAGCAATTGCTCAGCGACATCGATCCGCCGCGCGACAGGGTGTTCGACGATCTCGCGCGCGAATTGCGCGAGGGCCATGTCGCGCCGCTGCTGATGGGGTCGGCCACGCAGGGGCATGGCGTCACCCGTTTGTTGAAGGCGCTGCGGCACGAGGCGCCGGGCGTCGGCTCCACCCGCGCGCGGCTTGGCGTTCCCTCCGAGGGGCCGCCGCTGGCGCAGATCCTCCGCACGATCCATACCGCCCACGGCGGCAAGCTGTCGCTGGCGCGGGTGTTGCGCGGGACTTTCCCCGATGGGGCGACGGTGACGGGGGCGAGCGGGACGGAAGCGCGCATCGCCGGGTTACAGCGGCTGATGGGCGCGACTTCGGGAAAAATCGCCCGCGCCGAGGAAGGGGATACGGCCGCGTTCCAGCGGCTCGAAGGGTTTGTCACCGGCGAGCGATTCGGCGAGGGCAAACACGCGCCCGAGGCGGCGGCGAAGACGCAGAGCCTGGCCGCAACGCAATCGATCGCCATCCGCGTCAAGGAACGCAAGGACGAGACGCGGCTCTCCGCCGCGCTCGCCAAGCTGACCGAGGAGGATGGCGCGCTGGGGTTCGAACACGACGCGGAAAGCGGCGAACTCAAGCTGCACGGGCAGGGCGAGATGCATCTGCGCGTGACGATCGAGCGGCTGTCGGCGCGGTTCGGCGTCGAGGTGGAGACGTCGCGCCCGGGCGTCGCCTATCGCGAGACGATCCGCGACGCCGTGCAGGCGCGCGGACGGCTGAAGAAACAGTCGGGCGGGCATGGCCAGTTCGGCGATGTGCTGGTGGAGGTGAGCCCGCGCGTACGCGGCGAGGGATTCGCCTTCGCCGAGAAGATCCACGGCGGCACGGTGCCGCGCCAGTATTTCCCGAGCGTCGAGATTGGCTCGAAAGAAGCGCTGCAGCGCGGGCCGCTGGGCTTCCCCGTCGTCGATGTGGGGGTGACGTTGCTCGACGGCTCCTATCACAGCGTCGATTCCTCCGACATGGCGTTCCGCGCGGCGGCGCGAATTGCGCTCGCCGAGGCGCTGCCGAAGGCGCGGCCGGTTCTGCTCGAGCCGGTGCTGGCGGTCGATATCCACGTGCCCGCCGAGGCCATTTCAAAGGCGAGCGCGCTGGTGGCGAGCCGGCGCGGGCAGATCCTCGGCTTCGAGCCGCGCTCGGGTTGGGACGGCTGGGAGACCGCAAAGGCGCTGATCCCGGAAGCCGAGATCGGCGATCTCATCGTGGAACTGCGCTCGGCGACGGCGGGCGTCGGGGCGTTCGAGGCGCGGTTCGACCACCTGGCGGAATTGACGGGCAAGCCGGCCGAGGCGGCGATCGCAGCGCGGCGGCAGGCGGTAAGTTGAAGTTAATAAAAGAGAAATCCCGCATCGCTTTCTCCCCAGATTATTCCTGGTTACTCAGGGACTTGCTGAGGGGAAGCTTTTCGCGCTTCGCGCGATATTCCGACGTTCTGAATTGGGGGAAGCGATGCGCCCATTAAATCCTGCGAGTGTCGCGCTAACCGACGTCTGGACCCTGGGCGCGTCGGGCGTCTGGTCCGTTGCCGCCAATTGGAGCCTCGGCCACGCCCCGAACGGCGGTCAAAGCGTCGATATCGAGGCGGCTGCGCCATTCACTGTCACCTTCGATAAGGCAAATCTGGGCATTTTCGGGCTGACGCTGGCGGGCGCTTCGCTCGACCTGGAAGGCGGCTCGCTGACCGCAAGTGGCGCCGCCACGCTTCAGAACGCGACGATAACGGGCGTCAAGCCTCTCGTGCTCGCCGGCGCCAGCGCGCTTCAGGGCCTGACGGTAGGCGGCGGCGCCATCCTGTACAACAAGGGCCTCGCCACCCAGTCCGGTGGCGCACTGGCGATCGGCGATGCCGCCGGCTCCACCGCCTTCGTGAGAAATCTCGCCGGGGCGACCTGGACCGTCTCGGACACGAGCGGCATGACGCAAGGGTCGGCGACCGGATGGCGATTCTTCAACAACGGCCTGTTTCAGAAGACCTCGGGAAGCGGAATCGCACTGATCCAGGCGAATTTCATCTCGACCGGCACGATCGCCTCGGCGGCGGGAGGCGACATCGAGTTTGACGGCAAATGGACCAGCCTTTCGGGAACCTTCATCGGCTCCGGCATGGTCGACTATGGCCCCGACGGCGTGGCGATTGTCGGTTCGGTCAATGTGACGGGCTCGACCTGTCAGTCCAACTGGGGCGTCGTCAATCTCGTCGGAACCATGACGATGTACGACGGCTCGACGATCATGAACGCGGCCGGCGCGCGCTGGAATTTCGCCGGCGACAGTTCGTTGGTTCTCGCGGCGGGGCAGGCGGACGGCCCCGACATCAACGGCCTGGGGACGATTGCGAAAACCGCGGGGACGGGCGTCAGTCACGTCGGCATCGACGTGACCGCCGAGGGAACGGTCTATGTCTTGACGGGCACGCTCTCGTTCGAGGGCGCGAGCACCACGTTTTCCTCAGGGATAGGCGGCGCCGGCACGCTGCGGATCGGGGCGGGGGCGGCCACGATTGCGTCCGGCGCCGGGATCGCGGTCGCCAACTGGACGCTGGCGGGAGGGGTGACGACGCTCAACGAAAATTTGTCCTATTCGGGCTGGTTTACCGGCGAGGCGGGCGCGTCGCTCGTGCTTGGCGGTCACCAGCTTTATCTCTGGCGATATGCTAACTTGAACGGCCTCTCCATCGGCGGCGCGGGCGCTCTGGCGGCTCTTGGCGGCGCGCAGATTTCCGGTCTTATCGGGGGGACCGTCGCCCTTGTCGAAAAGGGCGAAGCGGATCAGACCGGCGACGTGACGCTGGGCGACGGAACGGCGACGAACGCGGCGCGGATTTTGCTCGGCGACCACGCGGTTTGGCGCACCAACGGTCACAACATCCTGCTCGGCGCGGACCCGGCGTCTTCGATTTCGATTCAGGGGGGAACGGCGACGAGCAGCAGTCTGCTTTCCTGCACGGGAAATAGCGTCGTTGCGCCCGCGATCGTCAACAATGGGGTCAACATTGGCGGCTCCAACGACGGAATCGTCGTTTCGAACGGCGTTCTCGAATTGCAGGGCGTTGTCGTGGGGACGGGATCGGACAACATTTCCGGCGCTGCGACGCTGCAATTCGACCGTGGCGTCGGCGCCGGCCAGACGGTGTTTTTCAATGGCCCGAACGAGACTCTCGCGGTGGGCCGGCTCGACATTTTCAACGCCCAGATCGCCGGATTTGCGCCCAACGACACCCTCAGCTTCAGCGGCGGCTGGAGCTTTGCGGGCGCAAACGAGACGACCACGGCGACGACTTTGTCGTTTTCGCGCGGGGCCGCGCATCACGATCTGACGCTTCAGGGCGACTATACCTCGGGCGGCTTCCACGCTGTCAGCGCGGGCGGCGTGCTGAACGTGAACTGGGCGGCGTAACCGACCTGTGGAAATTATCAGCAATTCTCATTTTGGCGCTCAGACTGATTTTGTGAGAAATCGCTTGCGTTTTGGATCGAGTTTCGATTCTGCGAATCTGTGGGCTTTCTCAATGATTTGATCGAGGGTGTGGGACTGACCTGCGCGGGCTTGGCGGACAAGCGGCGGGGGAAGAACGCGCAATTTTCGATGCGAGATATCGGCTTGGCGGGGTTTTCGCCGTGTTTCATGCAATGCCCTTCGATCTTGTCGCATCAGCGTCAGATTTGCGAAGGAATTGGGTACGGCCGGTCGTATTGTCAGACCTTGTTCAGAATGGATCGTATTCCCAGCGACAATCATATTCGAACGATGCTCGACGACGTCGAACCGTCGAGCCTTTATGAACTGTTCGACGACGCTCTGGCTGCGGTGGAGACCGCGGGCGTGTTGCCGTCGTTGATCAGTCCGAACGGCTATACATTGATCGTGTTGGACGGGACGCAGTATTTTTGCTCGAATAAGCTGTCGTGCCGCTCAGCCATCCCCTCACATGGGGAGCTTCGGGTCAAGGGCTTATTCATTCGGGCATGTTTCAAACTCCGAGGGCTGTTTTGGTATCTTTGGGTGGCAGT
>JANLPL010000406.1:0-13840 GCA_031367195.1 Bradyrhizobium sp. | reverse complement strand
GAGACGCCGGCGCCGATCGTGATCGCCTGGGCGGTCGAGAAATTGGTCGCCAGCGATTCCAGCGCGGGCGCCGTCCCACTGGTCAGGAACGTAATGGCCCCGGTCCCCAGCGCGCCGCTGGCCCCGACCGAAACCCGCGTTGAGCCGGCAATGGAAACGCCGCCCGAAAACGTGTTGGCGCCGTTGAAAATGAATTGCCCGACCGCCGCCAGTTGCAACGACAGCACGCCGGCCCCCTCGACGATGGCCCCGGCGGCTTCCGTCACGACGCCCGCGCTGTCGAGTTCGACGAGCGTCAGCAGCGCGGCGGCGCCCGAATTGGTGTAAGGGCCGTTCAAATCAGCGGCGACGCCGGTGTTGCTAAAATAGAACGTTCGATTGTGGCCCGCAAAGTCGGTCATGGCGGATGATCTCCGAAAAGAAGGTCGATCAAATAGGCGGCAAATGCTATTTCAAGAGGAACAAGCATTTCCTCTAGGTTACAATAGACGCGTTGTCGCGACGAATCCAGCATTGTGGAGAATTTCACCAGGAACCCGAACAAGGACCGCCAAATGGGGAGCGCCTTATTGCGCCCTCGCGCGGCGCCGTGGCCGCGCTTGGCGCCGGATCGTCTGGCGATCAACTCATGACTAGGGATGGCGGCGACCCGCCCGACAAACACGGGACGCAGACCCGACTAAAGGCCTAAGCGCCGGCTCTCGTTGATCAAGATCAATAAGGGCAGCCCCGACAACGGGCAGTTCCTTCGTGTCTGTGCGCAGGAGGGGCTGATCGTGACGACATCCGTGGCCGCGAAGTCGGTGAGGCCGGGCGAGGTGGGGCTGGGCGTGGTCCTGCTCGCGCTGGCATTTACCTGGGTTTTCATTTTCTCGAAGGCCTATTCGGGGGCCTACGAATTCCACGCGGCGCTGTTCGTGCTGGCCAGTTTGATTGGGGTCGCCGGCATCGTGTGGCGTTACGACCAGCGCGAGGCGGAGACGCCGCTGACGATCGACGGCCGGCCGAACTACAATATGGGCCCGGTCAAGTTTCTCTCGCTGGCGTCGCTGTTCTGGGGCTTCGCCGGCATGGCGGTTGGGCTGATCATCGCCTGCGAACTCGCTTATCCCTGGCTGAATTTCAGCACCGCCTACATCAATTTCGGCCGGCTGCGGCCGCTGCATACTTCGGCCGTGATCTTCGCATTTGGCGGCAATGTGCTGATCGCCACTTCGTTCTATGTCGTGCAGCGCACCAGCCGCGCCCGGCTCGCTGGCGATCTCGCACCCTGGTTCGTGGCGCTCGGCTATAATTTCTTCATCGTCGTCGCCGGCACCGGCTACCTGCTCGGCATCACGCGCAGCCACGAATACGCCGAGCCGGAATGGTACGCGATTCTGTTCCTGGTCGTGGTTTGGGTCACCTATCTGCTCGTATTCCTTGGCACGCTGGCGCGGCGGGTGGAGCCGCACATCTATGTCGCCAACTGGTTCTACCTCGCCTTCATCGTCACCATCGCGGTGCTGGTGCTCGGCAACAATACGGAAGTGCCGGTTTCGATCTTCTCCTCGAAGTCCTATCCCGTCTGGTCGGGCGTGCAGGACGCGATGATCCAGTGGTGGTATGGGCACAATGCGGTCGGGTTCTTCCTCACCGCCGGCTTCCTCGCCATCATGTATTATTTCGTGCCCAAGCGCGCCGAGCGGCCGGTCTATTCCTACCGGCTGTCGATCATCCATTTCTGGGCGCTGATCTTCCTCTATATCTGGGCCGGCCCGCATCATCTGCACTACACCGCGCTGCCGGACTGGGCGCAGACCCTGGGCATGACCTTCTCGATCATGCTCTGGATGCCCTCGTGGGGCGGCATGATCAACGGCCTGATGACGCTGTCGGGCGCCTGGGACAAGCTGCGCACCGACCCGGTGCTGCGGATGCTGGTGGTTTCGGTCGCCTTCTACGGCATGGCGACCTTCGAAGGGCCGCTGATGTCGGTGAAGGAGGTCAACTCGCTGAGCCACTATACCGACTGGAACATCGGCCACGTCCATTCCGGTGCGCTTGGCTGGGTCGCGTTCGTCTCGTTCGGCGCGCTCTATTGCATGATCCCGTGGGTGTACAACCGCCAGCTCTATTCGAATAGACTGGTTGACTGGCACTTCTGGATCTCCACCATCGGCATCGTGTTCTATATCTCGGCGATGTGGGTGGCGGGCATCATGCAGGGCCTGATGTGGCGCGCCTACACGCCCGAGGGCTATCTCGAATATTCCTTCATCGAGACGACGCAGGCGATGCATCCGATGTATGTCATCCGCGCGCTCGGCGGCGCGATGTTCCTGGCCGGTATGCTCATCATGATCTTCAACATCTACAAAACGCTGGCCTCGCCGGCGGTCGCCGCGGCGCCGGAAGCGTCGCCCCAGCTGGCTCCCGCCGAATAAGAGGGAAACATGTCCAACTCGTCCGGATTTTCCCTGCCCAGCCACAAGTTCTTCGAGACCAACTCGATCTTCCTGTTGCTCGGCATCGTGGTGGCGATCGCCATTGGCGGCATCGTCGAGATCGTGCCGCTGTTTTATCTGAAGAACACGATCGAGGAGGTGAAGGGGGTGCGCCCCTATTCGCCGCTGGAGCTGGCGGGCTTCAACATCTATGTGCGCGAGGGGTGCTATCTCTGCCACTCGCAGATGATACGTCCGCTGCGTGACGAGGTGGAGCGCTACGGCCATTATTCGCTGGCGGCCGAGAGCATGTATGATCATCCGTTCCAATGGGGATCGAAGCGCAGCGGCCCGGATCTGGCGCGCATCGGGGCCAAATATTCCGACGAATGGCACCAGGCGCATCTGGCTGAACCGCGCTCGGTCTCGCCGGCCTCGATCATGCCGGGCTATCCCTTCCTCGCCGACACGCCGCTTGATTACAAACATATCGACGAGGATCTGATCGCGCTGCGGCGGGTCGGGGTTCCCTATACGCAGGAGGCGATCGACCATGCGAGCGACGACCTGCGCGCGCAGGGCGGCGCGAAGGGCGGCGATGAGCTGAAAGCGCGCTACTCGAAGGTAATCGTGCGCGATCTCAGCGCCAATCCGAACGGCGAGATCACGGAGGCCGACGCGCTGATCGCCTATTTGCAGCAACTGGGCGGCCACGTCGATTTCAAGCTCTACAACGACGCGGCCAACATTCGCTAGAGGGGGCGTTTCCGATGTCCGACTATGAATTCTGGCGCGGGGTCGCCGCAAGCGGGGGATTGTTGTATTTCGGCGCGATCTTCATCTTCGCCGTCGGTTTCGTGTTGTGGCCTTCGCGCAAGCGCTTCTACGACGAGGCCGCGCAAATTCCGTTGAAGGATGATTGATCATGGCCGACGACGCTCATCCGCAGATCGACGCGCACACCGGCAAGACGACGACCGGCCACGAGTGGGACGGGATCAGGGAGCTCAACACGCCGCTGCCGCGCTGGTGGCTGTGGACGTTCTACGCCTGCATCGTGTGGGCGTTCGGTTACTGGATCGCCTATCCCGCCTGGCCGCTGATCAATGGAGCAACCCCAGGCGTGCTTGGCTGGCACTCGCGAGCGGCGGTCGCTGTGGACATCAAGGGGCTGGACTCCTTGCGCGCGCCCGCTGACGCGAAGCTGGAACAGGCCTCGCTGGAGGAGATCGAGAAGACGCCGGAGCTTCTGACTATCGCGCGCTCGCAAGGATCGGCTTTGTTCGCCAACAACTGCGCGCCCTGTCACGGCGCGGGCGGCGGCGGGTCGAAGGGCTATCCCAATCTCCACGCCGACCGCTGGCTGTGGGGCGGGACCCTGAAGGAATTTCAGGCCACCATCACCCACGGCGCGCGCTGGGACGCCGATCCCGCCACACATGCGAGTCTGATGCCTTCGTTCGGCAAGGAGGGAATCCTGAAGGTCGAGGAAATCCGCGCGACCGCCAACTTTGTGCGTTCGTTGTCGGGCCTGCCGACCGAGAAAGACGCTGATCTCGCGCTGGGCGGGAAGGCCTTCGCCGATAATTGCGCGGCCTGTCACGGCGAGCGGGGCTTCGGCAACAAGGAAATGGGCGCGCCCAATCTGACGACCAAGGTTTGGTTGTACGGCAACTCGCTGGATGACATTACTCATCGCATCGCCGTCGGCGGCGGCGGGCAGATGCCGGCCTGGGGCGGGAGGCTGACGGGCGAGCAGATCAAGGCGCTGACGGTGTTCGTGCACACGCTGGGCGGCGGACAGTGACCGACGCGTCCCGCGACGGCGAAGCCGAGGCGCCGCTGTTCGCGGCGGCGAAGAGGGTCTATCCGCGTCGCGTCGATGGGTTTTACCGGCAAGTGAAATGGGCGGTGCTGGCGGTGACGCTGGCGATCTACTATCTGGTTCCGTTCGCGCGCTGGGATCGCGGCCCCTACGAGCCGCATCAGGCGGTGCTGGTCGATCTCGAACATCGCCGCTTCTTCTTTTTCTGGATCGAGCTTTGGCCGCAGGAGGTGTATTACTTCACCGGCTTGCTGATCATCGCGGCGTTGGCGCTGTTCCTGATGAACGCGCTCGCCGGCCGCGTCTGGTGCGGCTATCTCTGCCCGCAGACGGTTTGGACGGATCTGTTCTTCGCCGTCGAGCGCCTCGTCGAGGGCGACCGGCGCGAGCGGATGATGAAGGACGCGGGTCCGCACAACTTGCGCTGGTGGCGCGAGAAGGTCAGCAAACATGCGCTGTGGCTGATCATCGCCTGGTGGACCGGCGGCGCCTGGGTGCTCTATTTCGCCGACGCGCCGCAACTGGTCTGGAGCCTGTTGACGTTTCATGCGCCATTCATCGCCTATGCCTCGATTGGCGTGTTGACGTTCACGACCTATTTCTTCGCCGGATTCATGCGCGAGCAGGTATGTTTGTACATGTGCCCGTGGCCGCGCATTCAGGCCGCGCTGACCGACGAACATGCGCTCAACGTGTCCTATCACTACGACCGCGGCGAGCCGCGGCTGTCGCTGAAGAAGGCCAAGGTCGCGCACGACCACGGCGAGAAAGTGGGCGATTGCATCGATTGCACCCTCTGCGTCGAGGTCTGCCCGACCGGCGTCGATATCCGCGGCGGCCCCAATCTCGGCTGCATCCAGTGCGGCCTGTGCATCGACGCCTGCGATTCCGTGATGGAGAAGATCGGCCGACCGACCCGGTTGATCGCCTACAACACCGACATCAACATCAAGCGGCACTCGGAAGGCCTGCCGCCGGTCTATCGGTTGATCCGGCCGCGCACGGTGCTCTATTCGGCCGTCATCGCGGCGGTCGGCTTCGTGATGCTCTATACGCTGACGGCGCGGCCGAGCGCGGCCGTGACGCTGGTGCATGACCGCAACCCGCTTTATGTGCGCACCGCCGACGGCTCGATCCGCAACGGCTATACCGTGCATGTCGCCAACAAAGCGGCGCGGACGCGGCGGTTCTGGCTGGACGTGACCGGCCTCGACGATCTCAAGGTCGAGGTGGTGGGCGGGGCTAAGAGCGCGGCGCCGAGTTTCGAGGTCGGGCCGGATCAGACACGTGAATTGCGCGTGCTGGTGACCTCGTCGCAGGCGCCGGGCGCGGAGGAAACGCCGCTGACGTTTGCTATCATCGGCTCCGACGACAAACTGGCGGGCGAGACGAAGGATTTCTTCCGTTCCGGCGGAAAGTAGGAGGTCGCATTGGCTCATTCGACGACGTTGGAGCCCGGCGCGCGGCTGACGGGCGGCAAGGTTCTGCTGATCCTGATCGGATTTTTCGGCGTGGTGTTCGCCGTCAATGGGCTGATGGCCTATGACGCCGTTTCGACGTTTCGCGGCGAAGTCGAGGCGCATCCCTATGAGGACGGCCTCGCCTATAATGGGCAGATCGCGGCCGCGCAGGCGCAGGCGCGGCGAGGCTGGAAGGTCGATGTCCAACTCGACCCGGCCGGGCCGCGCGCGTCGTTTCGCGACGCTGACGGGCGCGCGCTCGAAGGTCTTGTCGTGAGCGGGCGCTGGGGCGCGCCGGCCGACAAAACGCGCGACCGCGCCTTTGCGATGCATGAGGCGGAGCCGGGCGACTATGTCGCGCAAGGCGCCAGCGCGACGGCGGGCGCCTGGAATCTGGAGCTTGAGGCCAAACGCGGGGCGGAGACGCTGTTTCGCTCGCACAACCGAGTGACACTGCGGTGACGATCGAGCCGCGAGAGGCCGATTTCGCGGTGCAGGGGGTGACCTGCGCGGCCTGCATCGGCACGATCGAGCGCGCGGTGGCGGCGCTCCCCGGCGCGCCGTCCGGGCGGCTCAACTACGCCACGCGCCGGCTGCGGGTGCGCTGGTTGGACGAGGCGTTCGATCCGGCTGAGGTGACGCGCGCGCTGGCGACGTTGGGCTATCGCGCGCGGCCGTTCGCGTTGGGAACGCTGGAGCGCGAGGACGCCGAGCAGCGGCAATTTCTGTTGCGCTGTCTCGCGGTGGCGGGCTTTGCGGCGATGAACGTGATGCTGTTGTCGGTGTCGATCTGGGCCGGCGAGGCGAGCGGGATCGACGCCGCCACGCGCGATATGTTTCACTGGATCTCGGCGCTGATCGCGCTGCCGGCCGCGATCTATGCGGGCCGCCCGTTCTTCCGCAGCGCCGCGCGCGCGTTGCGGGCGCGTTCGCTCAACATGGACGTGCCGATCTCGGTGGGCGTCACGTTGGCGCTGGGGCTTTCGGTGGTGGAGACGGCGCGCGGGGCTGAACACGCCTATTTCGACGGCGCGCTGACGCTGCTGTTCTTCCTGCTGCTAGGCCGCGTGCTCGACGCCGCGATGCGCGCCAAAACGCGCAGCGTGGCGGCCAATCTGGCGAGCCTGCGCGTAACGCACGCGACCCGCATCCGCGCCGACGGCGCGTTGCAGGAAACACTGGCTTCCGCGTTGCAGCCGGGCGATCGTTTGTTTGTGCGGCCCGGCGAGCGGCTGGCGGCCGACGGGCGCGTCGCCAGCGGGCAATCCTTGATCGACGACAGTCTCGTGACCGGCGAGACGCGGGGCCGCGCGGTCGGGCCGGGCGCGCAGGTCTATGCCGGGGCGATCAATCTTTCGGGCGCGCTGGAGATTGAGGTCGTCGCGGCAGGGGCCGGCACGTTGCTCGACGAGATCGAGCGGCTGCTGGAGAACGCGACGGCGGCGAAGTCGCGTTATGTCAGGCTCGCCGACCGGGCGGCGCGCTATTACGGCCCGGTGGTGCATGTCGCCGCCCTTCTGTCCGCGCTCGGCTGGCTGTTGGCCGGCGCGAGTTGGCACGACGCGCTGGTGGTCGCCATTTCCGTGCTGATCATCACCTGCCCCTGCGCCGTCGCGCTGGCGGTGCCGGCCGTGCAGGTGGTGGTCGCGGGCCGGCTGTTCCGGGAAGGCGTGCTGCTCAATCGGGGCGACGCGATCGAGCGGTTGGCGGAAGCCGACACGATCGTATTCGACAAGACCGGCACGTTGACGCTGCCCGAACCGGCGCTGGAGGGCGCGTTTTCCGACGAGCTGCTCGAAGTCGCCGCGCGGCTGGCGCTGTCGAGCCATCACCCGCTGGCGCACACCCTTAGCCGCAGGGCGCAGGGACAGGCGCCGTTCGCCGAGGTCGAGGAGACGCCGTCGCACGGCGTGCGGGCGATGATAGAGGGCGTCGAGGCGCGGCTCGGCGCGCTCGATTATTGCGGCGTCGGGGAAGCGGAGAACGGGCTCGACGAGGGGCTGTCGCGGGTCGGGTTTCGCTGGGGCGAGCGGACGGCCGTGTTCGGGCTGCGGCAGGCGTTGCGGAGCGACGCGATCGCGACGCTCGCGGTACTGCGGCGGCGCGGCTATTCCATCGAGATTCTGTCGGGCGACAGCGGGCCGGCGGTGGCGGAAGTCGCGCGCGCCTTGGGCGTCACGCAATTTTCGGGCGATCTGAAGCCGGCGGACAAGGTCGCGCGGCTGCGGACGCTGGCCGAGCGGGGCGCAAGAGTTCTGATGGTCGGCGACGGCATCAACGACGCGCCCGCGCTGGCGGCCGCCCATGTGTCGATGTCCCCGGCCAGCGCCGCCGATCTGGCGCAGAATGTCGCCGACGCGGTGTTTCTGGGCGAGGGGCTAGCGGCCGTCGCGCAGGCGCTGACGGCGGGGCGGCGCGCGCGCGCGGCGATGCGGCAAAATCTGTGGATCGCGGCGGCCTATAACGTGCTGGCTTTGCCGCTCGCCGCCTCCGGCCATCTGACGCCGATTCTGGCCGCCGCCGCCATGTCGGGGTCGTCCTTGCTGGTGACGCTGAACGCGTTGCGGGTGCGCGGGCGGGTGGGGCAAGCGAAAACGCAGGCCGAGCCGGGGCCGGGCTTCACGGCTTTGGAGACGGCGGCATGACTTCGCTTCTGTTCCTCATCCCCGCCGCGCTGGCGCTCGGCGGGTTTGGGCTCGCGGCGTTCCTGTGGGCGCTGAATTCGGGCCAGTACGAGGATCTCGAAGGCGCGGCGCTGCGGGTGCTCGACGACGCCGATATCACGCCGGAGAGGCGCCGGGGCGACTGAGACACGCCGCGAGAGAAGGCGGCTTGGCCAAAGGCCTCGCGCCTTCTACAAACGGGGCATGGAGCGCGCGCGGGCACAGCCGAGAGCTAAGACAGGACGGCCCGCGGGCGGAGCGTGGACCTACGACGTCGCGAGCGCGGAGCTTCGCCTTTCCCAAGGCGCGCGCGCCCTGCTGGACCTGCCGGAGGCGGGGCCGTTTGACGAAATGCTCGCGCGAATGCCGGTCGGCGCCGGCGAGCGCAAGCTTTTGCGCGCGGCGATCCGGCGCTGTGCAAAGGAGAAGGCGGACTTCGATCTGCGCTTGCGCCTGGTGACAAGTGGGGGCGGGTCGATGGCGCGGCTCGTCGGCGGCGCGACGGAAGGGGCGGACGGCGTCGTGAGCCGAGTCGCCGGCGCCGTTTTCGCCGCCGACGACGAGGCGCGGCTTTGGGAACAGGTCGCGGAGCGGGCGGCGCATCTGAGTTCGATCATGGAGACCGCTCTCGACGGCATGGTGGTGATCGACGGCGCGGGAATCATGCAGTCGTTCAGCCGCGCGGCGGAGCGCATGTTCGGCCTCGCCGCGAAGGAGGCGGTCGGTCAGAACGTCAGCATCCTGATGGCCGAGCCCGACCGCACGCGCCACGACGGCTACATCAGCCACTATCTCGCCACCGGCGAGCGCCGCATCATCGGAGTCGGCCGCATCGTCACGGGCAGGCGGCGCGACGGATCGCCGTTTCCGCTGCATCTCTCGATCGGCGAGACCCATGTCGAGGGGCGGCGGCTGTTCACCGGCTTCATGCACGATCTGACCGAAGAGCGCCGCACGCAAAGCCGCACGCAACAGCTTCAGGCCGAACTCGCGCATATCTCGCGGCTCAGCGCGCTGGGCGAGATGGGCTCGGCTTTGGCGCATGAACTCAACCAGCCGCTGGCGGCGATCGGCAATTACATCACCGGCTCGCGCCGGCTGCTCGCCGATGCGGGCCTGCCCTCGGCCGCCAAGATCGAGGGCGCGCTGGAGCGGGCGGCCGAGCAGGTTTTGCGCGCGGGCCAGATCATCCGGCGATTGCGCGATTTCGTGTCGCGGCGCGCGGGCGAGCGCAGACAAGAGAGCGTCGCCAAACTGGTCGAAGAGGCGGCGGCGCTCGGTCTCGTGGGCGCGCGTGAAAAGGGCGTGACGCTGAATTTCGACCTCGACCCGGCGCATGACGCGCTTGTCGCCGACCGCATCCAGATCCAGCAGGTGCTGGTCAATCTGTTGCGCAACGGGCTCGACGCGATGGATGGGAGCATACGGCGCGAGCTCAAGGTGGCGAGCCGGCTTGCCGCGCCCGATGTGCTGGAGATCGCGGTGAGCGACACGGGCCCCGGCATCGCGCCGGAAGCGCTGTCGCGGCTGTTCGAGCCCTTCTTCACCACCAAGGTTTCCGGGCTCGGCGTCGGGCTTTCGATCAGCCGCGGCATCGTCGAGGCGCACGGCGGCGAGATATCGGCGCAAAACAACCCGGGTGGGGGCGCTACCTTCCGCCTCACGCTGCCGCTGAGCGCTAGGGGCGCGCCGTGAAGGGCCTTGTCTATATCGTCGACGACGACGCGGCCGTGCGCGATTCGCTGGAGCTGCTGCTGGGCTCGGCGGGGTTCGAGACGCAGGCGTTCGATTCGGCGGAGGCTTTTCTGGCCGCGCCGAGAGAGCCGGGCCACGGCTGCTTGTTGTCCGACATCCGGATGCCCGGCAAGAGCGGCGTCGAACTGCTCGATTTTCTGCGCAAACAGGGCGACGAATGCCCCGTGGTGCTGATCACCGGCCATGGCGACGTGGCGCTGGCGGTCGAGGCGATGAAGCGCGGCGCGCGGGATTTCATCGAAAAGCCGTTCGACGACTCGCGCCTGATTGATGCGATCACGGGCGCTCTGACGAAGCCGGTCGCCGCGACCGACCCGGAGGCCGCCGCGTGTTTGGCCACGCTGAGCGGGCGCGAGCGGCAGGTGATGGAAGGGCTGCTCGGCGGGCGCTCCAACAAGGAGATCGCGCGCGACTATTCCATCAGCCCGCGCACGGTCGAAGTCTATCGCGCCCATGTGATGAGCAAAATGCGCGCGGGCACCTTCTCCGAACTCGTGCAGATCGCCATTCGGGCAGGACTGCGCAAGGCTTGACGCGAATCAACGCTGCCGACGCCCAAGATGGCGACAACAGGGCATGTCCGCGGCGAATCGAGTTCGGGAATTGGAGACGCCTCGGCGCAAGCTAGGCGTAACCTCCCGACCTAAGGTTTCGGTGGTCAACGACGACGCCGCAGTGCTGATTTCGCTGCGGTTTCTGTTTCAGAGCGCGGGGTTCGATGCGCGCGGTTACGCCAACGGCCGCAGCCTTCTGGCTTCGCCGCTGAAGGGCGCGGCGGATTGTTTCGTGCTCGACCACAAGCCGCGCGGACCCGATGGGCTCGATCTGGCGCGGCGGCTGCGACGGCTGGGTCTGCGCGCGCCCATCGTTCTGACGACAGGATTTCGCTGCGTCGCGCTGGAGACCTTGGCGAGCGCGGCGGAACTGGTGATTGCGGCGCCGCGGGTGGACGAGGAGACGATCCGGCAGTTGGTGGGAATGATCGAGGAGCGCCGCCTCCGTAAAACTACCTAAGGGGGAGGCCTTAAGGGTGGCGCCCGAATTTCGCCCGTCCTTGCAGGGGGATACCTAGGATTCAACTTTCCCGGGAGCCCCGAAATGCTGGACGTGACCTCGCCGACCAACGAACGCCTCGCCACCGTCCTGTCCTTGCAGGGGACGGCCGTTGAAGAGCCGATCCTGCTGCGCGGGCCGGGCGGACTGCCGGCGAAGGAAGCCAATTTCGACCGCGACGAAGAGATCTACGGCGAGAGCGAGCCGGCCGACTATGTCTATTGCGTACGGCGCGGCGCGGTGCGCACCTTCAAGCTGCTGCGTGACGGGCGCCGTCAGATCGACGCCTTTCACCTGCCGGGCGAATATTTCGGCCTCGGTTCGGGCGATTCGCATCTCCTGACGGCGGAAGCGGTGGTCGAGACCCGTGTCGCCATCGTCAAACGCCGCGTGCTGGAGACAGTCGCCACCCAGGACGCTCACACCGCCTGCGCGTTGTGGCGGATGGCGGCGGACGAATTGCGTAACGCGCAGGAGCACATGCTGCTGCTCGGCCGCAAAAGCGCGATGGAGCGCGTGATCGCCTTCCTGCTCGACATGGATCGGCGTCTCGCGGTGGCGGGCGTGATGGCGCTGCCGATGAGCCGGCGCGACATCGGCGACTATCTCGGCCTGACACTGGAGACCGTGTCGCGCTCGCTGTCAGCGCTGGCGGAAAAGGGCGCGCTGCATTTTTCGGGCTCCCGGCACATCATGCTGAGAGATCGCGTGCGGCTGCGCGCCATGACGGAATGAAAGCTCAGGGGACGGGCCCTTCGAACACGGCCTGGTCGGCGAATGCCTGAGCCAGCGCCCATTGGGCCGGGGTTCGCACGGTCCAGACCAAGACGGGCCTGCCGCCCTGCGCGCGGAACAGCGACGGGGCGGGGTGGGGCAGATCATCGACGCACCAGGACAGAAAATCGGGCCGGGTGCGGCCGAGATGCAGGAAGGCGGCGCAATCCTGCTTCTGCGCCGGCAACAACGCGGCGAAATAGGGATCGTCGTAATCGGCCTCGGCGACGATTCCGAGCGGGCGCGGGCAGCGGTCGGCGCGCAGGTAGGCGATCACGGCGGGGTCGAAGCTCTTGAAGGCGAGCGGGCCCTCGTATCTTAGCGCGATCTCGACCGCCCGCGTGGGCAGCCGCATGTCGCCGTCGAACGCGCTCTTGATCTCGCAGATCAGCGGCGTTCGCCCTGCGATCAGCGCCAGCAGATCGGCGAGCGCGGGAATGCGCTCGGCCGTGTCCGCCACAGTCAATTCCCGCAGGGCGGCCAGCGGGTGATCGCCGAGCGCGCCGACGGCGCGGGTGAGGCGCTCCAGCGTGGAATCGTGGAACACGACCGCCTCGCCGTCGGCGCTGCGCTGGATGTCGCATTCGATCGCGAGCCCCGCCTCAACTGCGGCGCGGGCGGCCGCGAGCGTATTCTCCGGCCGGCCGGGTCCGTGCCAGCCGCGATGGGCGATGGGGCGCGCGACCAGCCAGTCGAAGCTCAAGGGGCGATCTCGAACAGGCCTTCGACCTCGCAGATCGCGTCGAGCGGCAGATGGGCGACGCCGACCGTGGTGCGGGCGTGGCGACCTTTCTCGCCAAACACTTGCGCGACGAGATCGGAAGCGCCGTTCATCGCGGCGGGCAACGATTCGTGGCCACCCTCGACGCTGAAGAAGCCGCCAAGCCGGATAACGCGCACGACGCGATCGAGATCGCCGACCACGGCTTTCAGCTGCGCCAGCACGTTGATGGCGCAGAGCCGGGCGGCGGCCCGGGCGGCGTCGATCGGGACGCCGGGCTTCAGTTTGCGGGTATGGGCGGGATCGAGTTTGCCGTCCGCGCCGAACGGGAGCTGGCCGGAGACGACGACCAGCGCGCCCGCCTTGACCGCGCCGACGTAATTGGCGACCGGCGCGGCCGGCTGCGGCAGGGTGACGCCCAAGGCGGCGAGGCGGTCTTCAACGGCGGACATGGGCGGGCTCCTGAGTTGGCGCGGGGCGTTCTAGCAGGGTTGGACGGGGCGGGGGAGGGCGCCTCAGCCGACGTCCGCCGCCTCGACTTTCTCGGCAAGCCAAACCTTAATCAGCGATTGATAGGGCACGTCGCGCTTGTTGGCGGCGATTTTTATGCGCTCCAAGAGACTTAGCGGAAGCCGCAGTGAGATTGACGCTTTGCTCGGCTCCAGATTGGGCAGCCGGACGCGCTCGGACTTCGACCAGTCGATTTCTGCAGCCGAATCCGTCTGTTCCCAATAAGCGCGTTCTTCGGCTTCGTCGCGGAAGACGCGGGCGGATTCAGGGACTTTGGGCATAGTAGGTTCGCTCCTTGCTGCTCATGTCGCGCGCCGAGATCACTCGGATTAAGGTTCCGCTCGCTCGAAGGGTGAACGTGATATGAAGTCGTCGACCTTGGTGACTCGATCCAAGCGCATGAAACCGACCCTCCTGCGCGCTGTGGCGGCTGTCTTGCACGACAATCAGCGGCTCGTTGAAAAAGGGCTCCTCGGCCTCCAATTGCTGAACGCCAATTTTATCGACATTTTTGCGGGAATTTCCGACATCCCACTGGAATCCGATGATTCGCGACCAGTCGATCATGCAGGTATATTATGGCGATATACGCGCCTTAATCAAGGTCGCCCCCGACGTCGCCGTGTGAGTCCGTCCCGCCGGCTTGTAATCGC
>JANLPL010000373.1:0-30763 GCA_031367195.1 Bradyrhizobium sp. | reverse complement strand
CATGGTGCATCCCTATCTGCGCCGCCGGCAGGGGCTGGAGCCGGTCGCCTTCCCCTCGCGCGAGTTGGAGGCGGTGCTGGGCAAGACGCTCGGTGTGCCGCTGTTTCAGGAACAGGCGATGAAGATCGCCATTCTCGCCGGTTTCACGCCGTCGGAAGCCGACAAGCTGCGCCGCGCGATGGCGACCTTTCGCCGCACCGGTACGATTCAGACGTTCCGCGACCGCATGATCGCGGGGCTGACCGCCAAGGGCTACGAGCGCGAATTCGCCGAGCGCTGCTTCCGGCAGATCGAAGGCTTCGGCGAATATGGCTTTCCCGAAAGCCACGCCGCGAGTTTCGCGCTGCTGGTCTATGCCTCGTGCTGGCTGAAATGCCGCTACCCCGACGTCTTCCTGGCCGCGATGCTGAACGCGCAGCCGCTCGGCTTCTACGCGCCTGCCCAGCTTGTGCGCGATGCGCGCGAGCATGGGGTCGAGGTGCGGGAGGTCGATGTCAATCTGTCCGACTGGGATGCGACGCTGGAGGCGGGCGAAGGTGGCCCGTTGCATCGCCGTCACGCGTCGATGGCCGGGGATATCCGCGCCGCCCATGCGGTACGGCTGGGTTTTCGGCAAATCTCAAGCGCGCGCGAGGAGGAGATGCGCCGGCTGGTCGAGCGGCGCGGCGCCGGCTTCGATTCCGTGCGCGATCTGTGGCTGCGCGGCGGGGTTTCGCTCACCGGATTGGAGAGGCTCGCCGACGCCGACGCGTTCCGCTCGCTCGGGCTCGACCGGCGCGAGGCGCTGTGGGCGGTCAAGGCGCTGAACCGGGTCGGCGATCAGGAGGATCTGCCGCTGTTCGCCGCCGCAGCGCGGCCTGAGCGCGAGCGCGAGCCGGACGCGAAACTGCCGCCGATGCCGCTGGGCGCGCATGTGGTGGAGGATTACCGGCGGCTGTCGCTATCCTTGAAAGCCCACCCGGTCGCCTTCATGCGCGCAAGGCTTTCCGCACGAGGGGTGCTGCGGTCGGACGCGCTGGAGCGGATAAAGAGCGGCGCGCGGGCGACAGTGGCGGGGCTGGTGCTGGTGCGCCAGCGGCCGGGCACGGCGAAAGGCGTCATCTTCATGACGCTGGAAGACGAGACCGGCGTCGCCAATATCATCGTCTGGCCGAAGACGTTCGAGAAACTGCGGGCGCTGGTGATCGGCGCGCGCTTCGTCGCGGTGACGGGGCGGTTGCAGAACGAGAATGGCGTGATCCACCTGATCGCCGAGCGGATGGAGGATTGGACCCCGACGCTGGGGCAGCTTTCCGACGAGGGCCGTTCGATCGAAACTTTGAGCCCGGCCGACGACGTGAGGCGGCCGCAATCGCCAGTGTCGAAGAAGCGGCAGGGCAACCGCTTCGCGCAGGTGCAATTGTTCGCCGAGCCCGCCGTCGCGCCGCTCGCGCCGGAGCTGAAGCAGGCGCTGCCGGGCGGGCGGAATTTTCATTGAAGGCAGGGCAGCGATGCGAATGACGCGCGTCCTGTGATAGACTGATCGGGAAGATCCAGAGGCGGAGAGCCATGCGACCATCCGAACGTCTGAACGCTCATCGTGAAGCCGTGCGCGCGATCGTCGCGGCGCACCGCGCTTCGAATCCGCGTGTATTCGGGTCAGTGGCGCGAGGCGAGGATACCGAGGCGAGCGATCTCGACATTCTTATCGACCCGACAGGGAAACCGAGTCTATTCGATATTGGCGCAATTTATAACGAACTGGCGGATTTGCTGGGCGTCGAAGTGGACGTTCTTACGCCCAACGCCCTGCCGGACAAATTCCGCGAGCGCGTTCTCGCCGAGGCCGTGGCGATATGATCCGAGCGTTACGCGTCCCGGATTATCTCGACCATATACGATCGGCGATTGAACGAATTTTCCGCTACACCGAAGACATGGATGAAGCGGCGTTCACGCGCCATGAGCTTGTCCAAGACGCAGTCATCCGAAATATTGAACTCATCGGCGAAGCCAGCCGTAATATTGAGCGCGCCGATCCGAGTTTTGTAGCTCGACATCCCAAGATCGAGTTGAGAAACGCGAGTGCCACGCGCAACGCCCTTTCTCACGGATATTATAAAGTGGATCTCGAAACAGTCTGGAATACCATCGAAATCGATCTTCTCAATTTGCACGAAAAAATCGTGGCCGCGCTTCGCGACTCTTCTGGGGCGCCGCCATGGGAGGAAGCAGGCAACCCGCGCGTAGGAGGAGTCCAATCCTCGCCGCCGATGACCGGCCGGCGCAAGCATGAAGAGGGAAATCCCGTGACCGACGTAACCGTCATCGTCGCCGACTGGAGAAATTTTTCCACCGCGCACGGAATCGAGCGCGCCGAGCGCGAGGCGGACGGCGTCGCGCTGATCTGGAGCGACGGGCGGCGCACGCGACATCATCGCTTCTGGCTGCGCGACAATTGCCCTTGTGCGCAATGCTATCTGGCGCTGACGCGCGAGCAGGTGTTCGAGATCGTCGATGCGCCGGAAAATCTTGTTGCCGCCGAGGCGCACGCGGGCGAGGGCGGGCTGGACGTGGTCTGGTCGGACGGACATCGCAGCCGCTACGAGACGGGCTGGCTCAGGGCGCACGCCGGCGACGAGGTCTCGCGCCGCGAGCGGGCGCAGAGTCGCGAAAAGCCGGTCGTCTGGGGCGGCGACTATTGCGTGCGATCCTTCGCCTGCGCCGATCTGCTCGCCGATGACGCGACGCTGCTGGCGTGGCTTTCCCAGCTGCGCTCGACAGGGCTGACCCTCGTCATCGGCGTGCCTGTCGAACACGAGGCGCTGCTCAAACCGATCGCGCGCATCTCGCACCTGCGCGAGACCAATTTCGGCCGCGTGTTCGACGTCAAGTCGAAGCCGCAGGCCGACAGCGCGGCTTACACCAGCGTCAACCTGCCGCCGCACACCGATCTGCCGACGCGCGAATTGCAGCCCGGCGTGCAATTCCTGCATTGCCTCGTCAATGACGCGACGGGCGGGGAAAGCGTGTTCGTCGATGGTTTCGCCATTGGCGAGGCGATGCGACGGGAGCATCCCGCCGAGTTCGCTAAGCTGGCCACGACGCCGATGGCGTTCTGGAACCGCGATTCCCGCACCGACTATCGCTGGAATGCGCCGATTCTGGCGCTCGACGCGAACGGCGAAATCGAAGAAGTGCGGTTCGCCAATTTCCTGCGCGGGCCGATCGACGCGCCGGAGAGCGCGATGGGTGGGATCTATGCGGCGTTGCGATTGTTTCAGGCCATGACGCGCGACGCGCGGTTTTTCATCGAGCGGCGGCTGCAGCCGGGCGACATGTGGGCGTTCGACAATCGGCGCGTGCTGCACGCGCGGCGCGCGTTCGATCCCGAATCGGGCGCGCGCCACCTGCAAGGCGCCTATGTCGATCGCGACGAGATCCATTCGCGTTGGCGGGTGCTCGCGCGCGAGCAGGGCGCGGGTTAGTCCGGCTCTTGCCCTATCTGCTGCTCGGCTTCCTGTCCCTGCTGTGGGGCTCGTCGTTTCTGCTGATCGCGATCGCCGCGCGCGGCTTCGATCCGCTGAGCTTTGCGTTTGTGCGCGTCGGCATCGGCGCGCTGTCGTTGTGGATATTGGCGCTGGCGCTGGAACGCCGCTGGCCGCGCGGACGGGGCCTGTGGCTGCGTCTGGCTGGCATGGCGGCGGCGGGCCAGGCGATTCCCTTCGTGCTGATGGGCGATGCGGCGCGACGGATCGGCAGCGGCGACCTCGCGCTGATGATGGGCGCGGCGCCGATCTTTGCTTTCGCCCTGTCGCGCTGGTTCGGGGAGGGGCCGCGTTGGACGGTTCTCTCCTTGCTGGGGCTGGCGCTCGGGCTCGTCGGCGTCGCCGTCTGCGTCGGGCTCCCGCAGGCGGGCGCCAGCTTCCTCGGCCGGGGGGAAGGGCTTCTCGCCGCCTTCGGCTATGCCTTGGGCGCCACGCTATCGCGCGGCGCGTCGCGGGCGGTCGGGCCTTCGACCGCGGCGGCGGCCTCGATGAGCCTGTCGGCGCTTGCGCTCGGGCTGGCTTGGCGTTGGAACGGCGGCTCGCTGGCGGCGCTGGCGGCGATCCCCGCGCCTTCGCTCCAGGCCATGCTGGCGCTCGGACTGTTCAATACGGCTTTGGCCTATTTCCTCTATTTCACGCTTGTGGTGCGCCGGGGCGCCGCCTTCGCCACGCTCAACAACTATGCGGTGCCGTTCGTCGGCCTGCTGCTCGGCGCGATTTTTCTGGGCGAGCGGATCGCGCTCACCGCCTGGATCGGGCTGGCGCTGGTGATCGCCGGCATTGCGCTGACGGGGCGCACGGCGAGGGCGTGACGCCGCGGCTCCGGCGCCAGCGTCACGTCGCGGCCGTCGCAGACGATCAGCGCCCCGCCGATATTGGCGGCGTAGCGCCGGCCCTGCGTGACGGCGTCGATCAATTCGGCGGAGATGCGCTCCATCGCTTCCAAAGGCAGCCGGGCGGGATCGGCCCCGCCGACGCGGGCGATGACGCGCGTCAGCAGGCGGCGCACGATTTCGGCCGGTTCAACGGCAAGCGCCCGCGCGTCGCATCGGCCGGCCGCGCACAGGTTAAGCCGCGCCTCGGCAGCGTCGGTGGTGTGTGCGAGCGCCTCCTCAACCCCAGCGGCGCGTCGCGCGAGACGGGCGAGCGACGGCGCGTCAAGCCCCTCCGCGGCCAGCGTCTCGGCCAGCCCGCGCAGACGAGGGCGAGCGAAGCGCGCGTCGTCGTTGGACGGATCGCCGGCGAAGGCTGCGCCCCGCGCCTCACAGAGCGCAACGAGTTCAGCCTTGCGAAGTCCCAACAAAGGCCTTGCGATCTCGATCTCGCCGCGCTGGCTTCGTGCCGCCATGCCGGCGAGGCCCGCCAGTCCCGAGCCGCGCGCAAGGCGGAACAGCACGGTCTCTGCCTGATCATCGAGGTGGTGGGCGGTGACGACGACGCGGGCGCCGATGCGGCGGGCCTCCTGCGCCAGCAGGGCGTAGCGGGCCTCGCGCGCGCGCTCCTGTAGCGCCGCGACCGGCTTTTCGCCTTCCCAGCGCAGAATGGCGTGGGGAACGCCGAGCCGGGCGGCGAGGGCCGCGACAGCGGCGGCTTCAGCGGCGCTTTCCCGACGAAAACCGTGATCGACGGTGGCGGCGTGTAGGCGAGGGCCTCCCGCCCATTCGGCGGCCATCAACAGCAGGGCGGTGGAATCGGGCCCGCCGGAGACGGCGAGCAGCAACGCAGGCTCGCCGGCGAGCGCGTCGAGCGGCGTTGCGTTCACGAGCAGCGGTGCGACGCGATCTCGCGATCGGCGGATTTCTTCACCGTCGCCGAGGCGGTGGGATAGCGCTTGCCGACCTCGACGAAGGTGGCGCAGGCCTGCTCGTTATTGCCGAGCTTGACGAGCGCCAGCCCCAGCCGCAACATGCTCTCCGGCGCGCGCGGAGATTTGGCGTATTCGGTCGAGACCTTCAGATATTGCTCGGCGGCTTCCCTGGGACGCCCGCGCTGCATGTAGGTTTCGCCGATGTAGAAGATCGCGTCGGCGGAGTTGGCCGCGCCTTTGTTGGCGGTGAGGTAGGCTTTGAACAGAGCCTCCGCATCAGAATACTGCCCCGCCTTATAGGCGGTCAGGGCGGCCTTGAACTGCTCCTTCGAATCGGAGAACGGCACGCCGCTGGGCACAAAAGTCGGCTCCTCGTCGGCCTTGGCGAGCTTTTCCGGCGTCGGAAGCGGCAGCGGCTTGAGCGCGGGCGGTTCGTCGGCGACGTGCGAGGACAGGGTGAGCGGCGCGCTCGGAGCAGAAGTTCCGATCTGCTTGGGAACGCCGGGGGCGTTGGGATTGGCGGCGGGATCGAACGCGTCGGCTTTGCGGGCGGGCCGGGTCGGCTCCGGCGCGGCGGCGACCGTGGTCGGGGCGGGCAGGGGCGCCTCGCCCGACTTGCCGGACAGGCGGAACTCCACATCGTCGCGGAACTTCCTCAATTGATCGCCAAGCTTGCGATTGTCGTTCTGCAACTCTTCGATCTGGCCGGTGGCGCGGCGCAGCGACGCCTCCAGCCGGCCAATCCGAATCGCCAGCGCGCCATTCTCGCTCTGCGAATCCTCCGGCACGTCGGACGGGGGGCGGTTCGAGTCCTGGGCCGGGGCGCTTTGGCTCAGCAGCGCCCAACCCAAAACGCCAACGCTCAAGACGCGCGAAACGCGGCCGGCTTTCACCTGGAAACCCCCTTCAATGCCCAAACGCGCCTTAACATAGCGCCGCTTCCTCGCCAAAATGAAGGCGAAGAGCGGGCGCGCAGGCGCCGCCTCAGCTTCCCGCCGCTCCGTTCAGCAAAGTCACGGCGCGGCGGTTCTGCGACCAGCAGGAAATGTCGTCGCAGGTCGCGACCGGGCGTTCCTTGCCATAGCTGATCGTGCGCATCCTCGCGGCGGCGACGCCGTGGGCGACCAGATAATTCTTGACCGATTCGGCCCGACGCGAGCTGAGCGCGAAATTATATTCGCGCGTGCCGCGCTCGTCGGCGTGGCCCTCGATGGTGAAATTGTAGCGGCCGTAGCGGTTGAGCCATTCCGCCTGCTTGGCCAGCGTCGCCTCGCCCTGCGCGTTGAGATCGGTCTGATCGGTGTCGAAGAACACGCGGTCGCCGACGCTGGCGGCGAATTCCTGGAGGCTGCCCGGCCCGCTGCCACCGGCGCCGTAGCCCGCGCCGTTGATCCCGTCGCCTTCCGCTGTGTTCTTGGCGCAGGCGCCCAGCGCCAGCGCCAGCGCCAGGGCCAGCACGGCGAGAACGGGCAGACGCGCGGTGGCGATATTAGACATGTGGCGTAACTCCTCGACGCTTTGGATGCGCCCCCACCGCGAGGGTTTAGCCAACCGCGCGTTAAGGCAAGGTTCCGTCAACCTTGATCGCGCGTTACGGCGGTCGGTAAAGTCCGCCCTTCGCGAGGGTTGGTTAACAGAGCGTTGATGGCCGCAATGGGGCGATATCCTTCGCGGGACGCTACGGCGGGGAGGTGTCTTATTCCTGCAACAGCGCGCCGAACTGTGGCCCTTTCACCGCAAAGGCGCCGCGAAGCGGCTATATCAGGCTTAGACCCAACCGCCCGAGGCCGCAACCTTGCACGATTTCGACCACCGACCCTCGCGTCTGGCCGCCCTGCCGCTGGCGATCGTGTTTCTGTTCGAGACCTGGGTCTGGCGCAAACTGGTCGCGCTGGCGTGGCTTGTGGCGGGGCTGCTGCCGTGGGAGCGTTTCCGCGACGCGGCCCGGCGCGGCGTCAACCGGCTGCCCGCGATCTTTGCGGTGATGCTGTTCGGTGTGCCGCTGGCGGTGTCGGAATTCGGCGCTTTCATCAGCGTGGTGATGATGGCGACGGGGCATCTGTTCGCCGGCATCGCGCTTTATGTGCTGATGAAGGTGTTCGGGCTGCTGCTGGTGCCGGTGATTTTCGAGATCACGCGCGAAAAGCTGCTGGCCTTGCCGTGGTTCGCCTATCTCTACGCGAAATTCGAGACGCTGCACGTGCGCGTGAAGCGATTCGTCGCGCCCTATCGCGAGGCCGCGCGCGACGTCGCTCGGGAATACGCGGCGCTGGCGCGGCGGGCGTTGCGCGATCTGGTCTATGGCTCCCGGTCGGCGGCGCGCGCCAGCGCGGCGAAGGCGGAGACGCCGGCCTCTTCCGCGCGCGCGGTCGGCTCCAACCCCGCAACGCCCAGCCAGTGAGGCAGGTCGAGACCGCGGGCGGCGGCGAAACCCTTTAGCGACTGGCGCAGCATCTTGCGACGCTGGCCGAAGGCGGCCAACGTCAGCGCGGCCAGCGTCGCCGGGCGGCAGGGCGCGGGATCGGCGCGCGGGATCAACTCCACCACGCTGGAGGTGACTTTCGGCGGCGGCGTGAAGGCGGCGGGCGGGATGTCGAACAGAATCTTCGCCTGCGTCCGCCAGCCCGCGAGCACGCCAAGCCGGCCATAGTCGGCGCGTGTAGCTGGAGTCGCGGCGATGCGCTCGGCGACCTCGCGCTGGAACATCAGGATCAGCCGGTCGAACCACGGCGGCCACGGCTCGGTTTCGAGCCAGCCGACCAGCAGCGGCGTCGCGATATTATAGGGCAGGTTGGCGCACACCCGCAACGGACCGGCGAAGGTCGCCGCGAGCGCGGCGTAATCGACCGCCAGCGCATCGTCGGCGATCACCTCCAGCCGGCCCGGCCAATGCGCGGAAATCTCCGCCAGCGCGTCGAGACAACGCGCGTCGCGCTCGCTGGCGACGACGCGCGCCGCGCCCGCCGCCAGCAGCGCGCGCGTGAGACCGCCGGGGCCGGGGCCGACCTCGATCACCGTGACGCCGTCGAGCGGCCCCGCCGCGCGAGCGATGCGGCCGGTCAGGTTGAGGTCGAACAGGAAATTCTGGCCAAGCGATTTCTTCGCGCCGATGCCATGCGCGGCGACGACCTCGCGCAGCGGCGGCAGCCCGTCGTAGGCGAGCGTCACGCCGAAAGTCGCGCCGCGAGTTTCAGCGCGGCCATGAGACTGGTTGAATCGGCCACGCCCCGTCCGGCGATATCGAACGCGGTGCCGTGATCGGGCGAAGTGCGCACAAACGGCAGGCCGAGCGTGACATTGACGCCCTCGTCGAAGGCGAGCGTCTTGGCCGGGATCAGGCCCTGATCGTGGTACATCGTCAGCGCGACGTCATATTTTTCGCGCGCGCGGGCGTGGAACATCGTGTCGGCGGGCAGGGGGCCGAAAATGTCGAGCCCCTCGGCGCGAAGGGTCTCGATGGCCGGCGCGATGGTCTCGATCTCCTCGCTGCCCATCGCGCCGCCTTCGCCGGCGTGCGGGTTGAGGCCGGCGACGGCGATGCGCGGGCGTGCGATGCCGAAACGCTGGCGCAGGTCGCGATCGACGATGCGCGCAGTCGCCTGGATCTTGGCGCGGGTGAGCACAGCGGGAACCTGCGCGAGCGGGATATGGATCGTGACGGGCACGACGGCGAGCAGGGGCGACCAGATCATCATCACGGGCATGACGGGATGGCCCCAGGCCGCGGCGAGTTCGCCCAGATATTCGGTGTGGCCGGGATGACGGAATCCGGCGTCGTACAGCGTCTTTTTGGCGATCGGGTTGGTGACCACCGCGCGCGCCTCGCCGCTGCGGACATAGGCCACGGCGCGGGAGATCGACTCCAGGATCGCGGGCGCACACGCCGGATCGGGCCGGCCGGGTTGCGCGTCGGCGCGCGCGGCGAGCGCAACGACGGGCAGCGCATGGGCGAAGACGTCGGCGGCGCGCGAGGGCGTGGCTATTTCGATCGGCGTTGCAAGGCCGAGGCGGCGGTCGATCCGCTCGAGGGCCGCGGGGTCGGCGAGCAGGAAAAACGGCGCGTCCAACCCGCCGCCCTGGCGCCACGCGCTCAAGGCGAGTTCGAGGCCGATTCCGGCGGGATCGCCCATGGTGAGCGCGAGCGGCGCGCCGCTCATCGCACGCCGGAGGAGGCTTTGACGTCGCCGAGCGTGCGAAGGTCGATCTCGAACAGCAGCGACTGGTCGCGGGTCGCCGGCGCCGCCGGCACGCCGGGCGTGGTGCTGATCGGCACGCTGAGGGTCGAGTTATAGGCGATCTTCACCGTCGTGCAGGCGTTGGCGGTATAGGCGATGCCGACATTGTACTGCGTGGCGTAGAAGCGCGAACCGAAGCTCGGATCGTAGAAGCGGCGCGACATGTCGAGCGTCAGGCCGCCGCTGAGGACGAGGCCGTTGTCGAACTTATAGGCGGCGCGGCTGATCACGCCCTCGCGCTGAAAGGGGAACCCGATCAGCGGCTGGGGGGTGTATTTGGCATAATCGAAGCTGCCCTCGAAGCCGCCCCAGCGGCCGCTCAGGATCGCGTCGAAGCGGGTCAGGCTCAGGGTGTCGTGGTCGAACTGCTGCTTGAGACCGAGCGTCAGCGGCGCCGATGTCGGCTGAAAGGTTTCGCCCGCGACATAATTCGACCAGCGCTTGTCGAGGCCGGATTGCAGGCCGGTATAGGTGGCGTCGAGCAGGGTGTAGGAATTCTGCCCCGCGACCTGCACCGATTCGCCGGCCACGACATTGAGGTGTCCGCCACTCGGCAGGCTGTTGGTGTATTGGAACCCGTAATTGACGCGCGTGCCGCCCTCGACGCGGTCGAAGCCGGAATATTTGCTCCAGTTGAATAGCGTCGTGTCGTCGAACACCAGGCTCTGCGCGTCCTCATTGGGATGCAGATTGGGCAGAACCTCGTTCGGGCGCACGATCAGTTGGGCGATCGGCTCGATGATCTGCTGGCCAAAGGCCGTATCGGCGACGAAGGGGAAGCGATATTCCAGCCCGACGCCAGCCATGCCGGTGGCCGACGCGCCGGAGCTTTGGCCAGCGAAGAACGCCGGCTGCGCGCCATTGGGTATGATCGCCGCGCCATTGGCGCTGGCGTAGCTATATGTGCTGTCGGTCAGTTGCGTCGCCGCGCCGCTGAGCCGCTCGAAGGCGAACGGCTTCCAGACCTGGCCGAGCGGGTCGACGATCTTCTTCGCCCACGAGATTTGCTCGGTCCCGCGCGTATAATCGCCGCCGATGCCGCGCAACAGGCAGGATCCGGGGACATAGCTGGCGGCCGTCTGCCCCGTCCCGCACACTTGATACAGGCTGTAGGCGGAATCGAGCCGCTGCGCGCCGACGGACTGATAGAGCGCCTCCTCGCGCGTGACGCTGGCGGCGTTGAGTTCGACCGTCGCCTCGCCGCCGATACCGCCCCAATGGTCGGCGTCGAGCGCGAAGGTGCGGTGGAAATCGAACGTCGGGATCGCGTTCGGATCCTGCCGCCTGTCGAGAAATGCGGTGGTCGGCTGGAACGAATAACCGGTGAGGTCGAAGAAGCCGCGCCCGGCCTGTCCGCGCAGATAGACCTGGCTGACGACGTCCTGGAAGAAATATTGCGTCGCATCGAGCGCCCGCAGCCGGTAATCGTTGAGATAGAAACGGTCGCTCAGCAAGGTCAGATCCCAGCCGGCGGTCCAGTTCTCGTTGAGCGCGAACACGCCCTGGCTCTCCGCCGAACCGCGGAATCGTAGATTGCCGGCGCCATAGGGGGCGGCGACGAATTTGGCCGGCTGCAACTGGTCGATGCCGGTCAGGCGCACGCTATAGACGCCGTTCTCGGTGCGGTGGCGCCATTCGGCGTCGAGAAACGGCCCTTGCAGCGTATAGAAACTCGGCGACAGCGTCAGGTCGTAGTTCGGCGCCAGCGCGAGAAAGTAAGGCGTCGTGACGCCGAGGCCGAGCGAACTCTTGCTGACGAAGGAGGGCGTCAGAAAGCCGCTCTGGTGCGTCACCGTCGGATCGGCGGCGGAGAAATAGGGGATGTAGGCGACGGGTATGCCAAACGCGTCGAAGTACGCGTCGCGGAAGTAGATCGTGTGGGTTTCCTGGTTCTCGACGATCTCGCCGGCGCGCACTTGCCACAAAGGCGGCCATTCGGGATGGGCCTTGCAGGGTTCGCAGGCGGTATAGACGCCCTTTTGCATCACAGTGACGGAATCGTTGGAGCGCTCGATGCGCGGCGAGGTGAAGCGCGTCTTGTCGGCGCCGATCATCTGCACCGTATCGGCGAAGCCGGCGGCAAAATCGTCGGTCAGCTCGATTTTCGGCGAATAAATCACATCGCCGCGTTCGTCGGTCAGCTTGCCATGGCCGGTGACGCGCACGCGCTTGGCCTTGCGGTCATAGACGACGTGATCGCCTTGCAGCACGCGGTTCTTGTAATAGAGCACCACGGCGCCGTCGGCGGTGACGATGTCGCGCGTTTTGTCGTAAACGAGCTTGTCGGCATCGACATAGAGCTTGGCGGGATCGCGCCCGGCGGCGGGCGGGACGTTCTGGGCCAGGGCGGCGGCGCTGAAATTGAGCGCTAACGCTAGCGCAAGCGCTGCGGCAAGGCCGCCGCGTTGGGTCACTTCAGCACATCTGGCGAGGACGCTAGGCATCAGCCGTCCTCCTGGTGGAGCAACACATATACCCCGAACAGACAGCCCCCGACCGCTGGCGACCAGGCGGCGACCGGTGTCGACACCAGGCCGGCATTTCCCAGATCGCCTATGATCTTAGAGCCGACATAAAGCACGAAGCCCGCGCTCACGCCACCCAAAACCATGCGCTGCACGCCGCCCATCCGGAACAGCCTTAACGAAAAGCAAGCGGCGACCAGCGTCATCGCCGCCAGCGACAGCGGCAGGGCGAGCAGTTGCTGGCGGCGCAACAGGTAGGGCGTGGCGTCGAGCCCGGCGCCGCGGACTTCGTCCGCGAGCGGTTTCAGGCGGAAGAACGAAACTGTGTCGGGGGGGACGAAGCTCTGCGACAGCTGCTCGCGCGTCAGCGAGGTCGCCAGGAGATAGACGCGGGCGTGGGTTTCGTCGTCGCCGGGCGTCACCACCTCGGCGTCGTGGAACTCCCAATAACCGTCCCGCAAGACCGCCGTCCTGGCGTCGACGCGCTGGTTGAACGCCCCGTCGCGGCCGAAATTATACGCCTCCACGCCAATGAACTCGTCGGTGTCGGGATCGCGTCCATCGACATGGACGATCGATTGGCCATCGACCGTCTTTTGCCGCAGCCAGAAACCGCCGGCGTCTCGCGCGCCGGCGCCGAACAGCTTGGCCTCCAGCCCGGCGGCGTGGCGTTTCATCGTGGTCGAAAGCGGATTGAACGCCGCCACTTCGGCGACGCCGAACGCCAGCGACAGCGCCAGCGCGGGAACCAGGAACTGCCACACCGACACGCCCGCCGAGCGCGCCACCACCAGCTCCAGCCGGCGCGAAAGGTTCAGGAACGCCGCCATCGCGCCAAGCAGGACGACGAAGGGGAGGGCCTGTTCGGCGACGATCGGCGTGTGCAGCACTGCCAGCCACGCGATCAGGCCGCCGCTCGCTTGGCGAGCCTCGCCCGCGCGCCGCAGCGTGTCGACGAAATCGAGCGTGAAGATCAGACCCAGCACGCCCGCGAACACGCCAAGCACGGTCGCAGCGAATCGGCGCGCGAAATAGCGGCCCAGCACGCCAAAGATCATCGCCGCGCCCGCAATCTGGCGAGCGCGCGCGACGCAGGCCCTGCGAAGATCGCATCGAGGCTGAGCGCCGCGACCAGCAGCGGGCCGCCCCAGGCCCCGATCAGCGACCATTCCGGCGGCGGCGCCGCTCCCTTGCCGCGCAGCATCAGCGCGTCGGCGAAGCCAAAAATGCGAACCGCCGCGAAGACGAGGATCGCGCCGAGAATGGCGAGGCCGCGATTTTGCCGCGTCGTGCGCGCCTGTCCCAACGCCGCGAAGGCGATCAAGCCGGCGAGCAACGCATAAAGCGGGCTGGTCAGCCGCTCGTAAAGCTCGGCGCGCACCTGGTTGGAGAGCGGTTTCTCTTGCGGATCGGCGGCGTCGAAATGCAGCAGCGCGCCGATGCCGCGATTGCGCGGGCGTGGCTTACCGGCGTCGCCGCCGCGATGCAGGAACTGGCTGAGGTCGATGGCGTAATCCTCGAAGGTCACGAGCGAGGAATCGCCCGCCGCGCGCGGGCGCTGGGCGCTGCCCTTGCGCAGCACGAGATAGACGTCGTCGTGTTTTTGCACCAGATCGCCCACCTCGGCGATGAAAGTCGAGATTTCCTGCGGATTGCGCCGGTCCTGGATGAACACGCCGCGCAAGCTGCCGTCCGCGCCGCGCTCGCGATAATGGAAGATGAAACCGGCTTCGAGCTGATTGAAGGCGCCGGGCCTTGCGAAATTGGCGATGAAATCGGCGTGGATGCGTTTCGACAACTCGTCGACGGCGTTGAAACTAAAAGGAATGACGACAGTGTGCAGAAGCAGCAGCGCGGCGAACACCAGCGACGAGAGCAGCACGAAGGGTTGCAACAGCACCCCCGGCGAGGCCCCGGAGGCGCTCAACACGATCAATTCGCTGTCGCCGTTCAGCCGGTTGAGACAATAAAGCACGCTGCCGAACAGCGCGATCGGCGCGATGGCGGCGATGAGAAAAGGCAGACCGAGGCTGGTGAGGGTGAAGAACACCAGAATCGTCTGCCCCTTGGCGGTGAGGAGGCTGATCTCCTTCAGGGCGCCGGTGATCCAGATGATCGTCGTCAGCGTGGCCAGGCTGACGAGAAACGCCACGCCGACCATGCGGAACAGGTATCGTTGCAAACGCAGCATAGGCGCCGGCCAGCCTCCGGGGGCTGCGCTAGACGCCTGCCGTGGCGCTGGCAAGGCCGCGGCGGACACACCTATAGTTAAATCGTTTACGCCCTTGGCTTAACCTCTGTTGACGGCGCCGCGAAAGGCTCCGAAGAGTGCGCGGGAATCGCTGCGCCCCTGCGGGAGTCCCATGACCGACACTGTCAAAATCGCCTTCGCCCCGTTTTCGGCTCCCGACGCCGGGACGCTGGTCGTCTTTTGCGCCGGCGAGCTGAAGACGGGCGCCAAGACCGCCTCCCATGTCGCTGGGGTCGCTGGCTTTTTGGGCGACGCCGCAGAGACGCTGGCGTTCAAAGGCAAGTGGTCGAGCGCGATGGATCTCGTGCGGCCGACCGGCTTGACCATCGAGCGGCTGCTCGTGGTGGGCGTCGAGCCCAAGGGCGAGGGAATCGATTTCGTCCAGCTCGGCGGCTATGTCGCGGGCCGTCTGCCGAAGGCGAAGGTGGTTCATGTGCTGTTCGAGGGTCCGGAGGGCGAATGGAGCGCCTCGGCGGCTTCCGAATTCGCGTTGGGCTTCCGGCTTCGCAACTACAAGTTCGATAAATACAAGACCAAGAAGCCGGACGGCGAGGAGGGCGGCAAGACCGTCCATGACGTTACGATCCTGGTCGCCGATCCCGACGCCGCGCGCGGCGCCCACGCGCATTGCGAACCCGTAGCCGAGGGCGTCGAGATCGCGCGCACGCTCGTCAACGAGCCGCCCAACGTGCTCTACCCCGAAGCTTTCGCCGAACACGCCAGGGCGCTGGAAAAGCTGGGCGTCGATGTCGAGGTGCTGGACGAAAAGGCGATGACCAAGCTCGGCATGGGCGCGCTGCTGGCGGTGGGGCAAGGCTCGACCCGGGCGAGCCGGTTCGTCGTCATGCGCTGGAAAGGCGCGAAATCGAAGAAGGCGGCCCCGGTGGCGATCATCGGCAAGGGCGTCTGCTTCGATTCCGGCGGCGTCTCGATCAAGCCGGCCGCGGGCATGGAGGACATGAAGGGCGACATGGCGGGCGCGGCCTGCGTCGTCGGACTGCTGCACGCGCTGGCCAAGCGCAAGGCCAGGGCCAACGTGGTCGGCGTGATCGGGCTGGTCGAGAACATGCTGGGGCCCGAGGCCTATCGGCCGGGCGACATTCTCACCTCAATGTCGGGCCAGACGATCGAGGTCGTCAACACCGACGCCGAGGGGCGGCTGGTGCTAGCCGACGCACTGTGGTGGACCAAGGAGACGGTCAAGCCCAGGCTGATGATCAATCTGGCCACGCTGACGGGCGCGATCCTGGTCGCGCTCGGGGTCGAGAACGCGGGCCTGTTCTCCAACGACGACGTATTGTCGGCGCGCCTTTCCGAGGCGGGCAAGGCGACGGGCGAGACGGTGTGGCGGATGCCGATGGGACCGGCCTACGACAAGCTGATCGATTCGAAATTCGCCGACATGAAAAACTCCGGCGGGCGCCATGCGGGCTCCATAACCGCGGCGCATTTTCTCAAGCGATTCGTGGGCGATATCCCCTGGGCGCATCTCGACATCGCTGGCACCGCCATGGCGTCGCCGGCGACCGAGACCAACACGTCCTGGGGCTCCGGTTGGGGCGTTCGCCTGCTCGACCGGCTCGTCGCGGATCATTACGAGGACCGCTAAAGGCGTCCTGACGAGGTCGATATGATGAGGTTTGCTTCAGCCGCCGCCTTCGCGGTCGCTGCCGGATTGGCCAACGCGTCGCCAGCGGCGGCGCTGCCGGGCTGCGACGCCTTCCTGCAAAAGATGCGCGCGGAGGGGGGCGACCTGGGTCTCGATTACTCGCGCGCGCTGGTGGTCTCGCGCGTCCACACCACCACGGTCAACTACGACATCAACACCCGCGCCGACGTCGATGGCACGCTGACCTGCCAGGGCGACCAGTTCATGCGCTTCGAGGCGCATGTGCTGGAGCCGCTGCGGGGCAAGGCGGGGGAAGGGTTCGAGCGCCTGCAACAGATCGCCCTGAGGGCGGCGCTCGGCTGGGACGGCGGCAAGGCGCGCAGCGCGTCGCGCGGGATGGCGGGCGAGGCGAAGGAATATCTAGCCGCCTCGCGTCAGCGCGGCGACGTCTATGTCGCCGGTAAGACCGAGCAGCATGAGCCCGGCGGCGTGGGCCTCGGCATGATCTTCACCGAGATCGACCGTTCTTTCGTGATCGTCGTCGAGAATTGACCTGTGCCTGAATTCCGCTTCCATCATCTGGAGCGGCGGCGGCTCGACCAGGCGCTGCCCGATCTCCTGGAGGCGGAACTGGCGCAAGGTCAACGCATTGTCGTGCAGACGCCCGGCGAGCCCGCGCGAGACGCGTTGAACGAGCGGCTGTGGACGTTCCGGGAGGATAGTTTCCTGCCGCACGGCGCGTCGGGCGACGGGGAGGCGGCGTCGCAGCCGATTTTCCTCACCGCGACGGACGAGAACCCCAACGGCGCGCGCCTGCGCGTGGTGTTGAACCCCGCCGAAGCGATCCGATTCGTCGCCGACGCGGCGAGCCAAGTGATCGTGCTGTTCGACGCGCGCGACGAAGAGACCTTGGCCGCCGCGCGGGTCGCGTGGAAAGCGCTGACCGTCGCGGGCGCGAAGCTGAGCTATTGGCGCGAAGGCGATGAGGGGGAATGGGTGAAGGCGCGCTGAAGCCCAAACGAAAACGGCGACCCTATTTGGGTCGCCGTCGAAACTATGGTGCGGCCAAGAGGACTCGAACCTCCACTCCGGTTAAAGAACTAGCACCTCAAGCTAGCGCGTCTACCAATTCCGCCATGGCCGCATCGCCCGGAAACCGCCACTGAAAGCCGCTTCCGACGAAGAGCCCGCCGTCTAACAAATCACCGTCGCCGTGACAAGCGTTGAAGCCGCAATCTCTAAAATCGCCTCGGCTTTTACGCCGCCGGCGAAACTACGCCGCAGGCGCGTCCGCCTTGAGGCGGTAGAGCTGGAAACCCTCGCCCTGAATCGCGTCTTCGATCGCCGGTCGGGCGACGCCGTGGGGCAGGCTGATGCCGTGCGGGACCGTGGCGACCAGCCGCCAGGGGCCAAATTTCTCCGGCAAGCGAGTGCCGCCGGTGTCGCCGGCAAAGGCGCCCAATCCCGGGCGGGAGTGCGATCTGAACACAAACACACGCATGGCGGACCTCGTCGCGAGTTTTCGGGCGGATTTGAATAATTCGCCCGCGATGCGCGACGGAGCGGAACGCGGGTTTATTCGGTGGCGGCGATCGGCGTCGGGCGGTCGCCGAACATCGGAGCCTTGCGGCGCGACGCATCGGGCAGCTTCTTCTTCGGCGCTTCTAGCAGGCCTTCGCGGATCAAATTCTTGCGCGCCAATTTTCGCGCCCGGCGGATGGCCTCGCCTTTGCGGCGGGTGGTCGCCTCGGAGGGCTTCTCGTAGTGACGCTTGCGCTTCATCTCGCGGAAGACGCCTTCGCGTTGCAACTTTTTCTTCAGGACGCGCAGCGCCTGTTCAACATTATTGTCGCGGACGAGAACCTGCAAAGCGTGGACTCCTGTCGGAACTTGGGTTGGCGCTCAGCAAGCCTTGAGGCGAAGGCCAACTTCATGAAGGGATCGAGCGGCGAAAGCGGGCGCCCGCCCATGAGTTCACGACGGAGCCAACGGGGGTGATAAGCGAGCCGTCAGCCTGTAGCGTTCAGGAAACCGCACACTCGGAATAAATGCGCCTCCGAACAATGCCGGAGACGCGGTTCAAAGTTTTCAGCAAGACGCCGCCAGTTCATCCGTGGTCGGCGCCGCCTAGGACTTTGTTTCAGCAAGCCTTTGTTTCAGCAAGCCTTTGTTTCAGCAAGCCTTTGTTTCAGGCCGCAGCTAGCTTGTCCGCGGACGTCTTGCCGGTGCGCTTGTCGGCGACCAGTTCGTAGCTGAGGCGCTGGCCTTCGTTCAGAGTGCCCATCCCGGCTCGCTCGGCGGCGCTGACGTGAACGAACACGTCGGTGCCCCCATCCTCAGGCTGGATGAAGCCAAAACCCTTGGTCGCATTGAACCACTTGACGGTTCCAATTTTCATTTCGTAACCCTTCCGCGCAAGCGCGGCCGTTTAGCGCCGAGAGGCGCCCGCTTCAAGAATATCGATGTTTAGGTAGTTACTCGCATGTGCGTCAGACATTGTCTCGACGCGCAAACCAAGGCCTAAGGCCAAAACTCGACCTGACGCCATTCAGCCATAAATGCGGCTTTTTGATGATTTCGGGGAGTAGGGCGCTTGTCCTCAATCCACCCCGAGCGATTTCAGCTTGCGATGCAACGCCGAGCGCTCCATCCCGATGAACTCCGCGGTCCGGGAAATGTTGCCGCCGAAGCGGTTGATCTGCGCCACCAGATATTCGCGTTCGAACACTTCGCGCGCCTCGCGCAGCGCGAGACTCATCAACTTCTCGCCCCCAACCCCGCTCGGCACCGCCGGCACCAGCGCGCCGATTTCGGTCGGCAACATGGCGGCGGTGATCTCCGAGTCGGGATCGCCGGCCGCCAGGATCATCAGCCGCTCGATATTGTTGCGAAGCTGGCGGATGTTGCCGGGCCAGTCGTGCGATTGCAGCACCGCCATCGCATCGGGGGCGATCGGGCGCGGCGGCGCGCCCATGTCGGCGGAGATGCGCTCGAGGAAATATTCGATCAAAGCCGGGATGTCGTCGCGCCGCTCGGCGAGCGAAGGCGAGCGAATCGGCACCACCGACAGGCGATGGAACAGATCCTCGCGAAACTGGCCGTCGGTGATCGCCTGCGCGAGATCGCGGCTGGTGGAGGAAATGATGCGGACGTCGACCTGCACCGGAGTGGCGCCGCCGACGCGCTTGAAGCTTTGGTCGACCAGCACGCGCAGGATTTTCGCCTGCGTCTCGGCCGGCATGTCGGCGACTTCGTCGAGATAGAGCGTGCCGCCATGCGCCTCCTCGAGCGCGCCGACGCGGCGCGGTCGGTCGGTCCCGGCTTCGACGCCGAACAGTTCCGGCTCCATCCCCTCGGGCGTGATGGCGGGCGCGTTAACGACGACGAAGGGCCCCTCGGAGCGGGCGGAATGGGCGTGGATCAGGCGCGCGGTCAGTTCCTTGCCGGAGCCGGCGGGGCCGGAGATCAGCACGCGCGAATTGGCGGGGCCGACGCGCTCGATCAGTCGGCGCAGGTTGGCCATCGCGGAGGAGGCGCCGATAAGCGTCATTTCGGCGCCGGCTTTTGAGCGCAGTTCGTTGACCTCGCGGCGCAGGCGCGAGGTTTCCAGCGCGCGTTCGACCACAAGGATCAGCCGGTCCGCCTTGAACGGCTTTTCAATAAAATCATAGGCGCCGATCTTGATCGCCGACACCGCGGTTTCGATATTGCCGTGGCCGGAGATCATCACCACCGGCACGGCGGCGTGCTGCTGCTTGAGAACTTCGAGCAACTGCAACCCATCGAGCTTGGAGCCCTGCATCCAGATGTCGAGCAGCACCAGATGCGGCCGCCGCGCCGAAATAGCGGCGATCGCTTCGTCGGAATTGCGCGCCATGCGCGCGCCATGACCTTCGTCTTCGAGAATGCCGGCGACCAGTTCGCGGATATCGTCCTCGTCATCGACGATGAGAATGTCAGCGGCCATCGGTCAACTCGCGGCTTGAGAGGGGGAGGCGGCGGCGCGCAGCGGCAGGGTCATCAACACCTGCGCGCCATGCCCGCCGTCGGGACGTTCGAGTCCGTCGAGCAGTTCGACGCCGCCCTGGTGGTCCTCGAAGATTTTCAGCACGATCGGCAGGCCGAGGCCGGTGCCCTCGGCGCGGGTCGTCACGTAGGGTTCGGTCAGCTTGTGGCGGTCCTGCGCCGGAAAGCCCTTGCCGTTGTCTCGCACGGAGATGCGGACAAGTCCCTCCGGGTCGATGGCGAGCGACACGAAAATGCGGCCCTTTGCGTCGAGATCGCTAAGCGCATCAATGCCTTCTCCGGCATTCTTGAGAATGTTGGTGAGCGCCTGGCTGACGAGTCGGCGATCGAAATCGACCATGACGGGCGCGTTCGGCAGATCGTCCTCGAACGCGATGTCGGCCCGGCCGACGCGGGCGAGGAACAGCGCCTGGCGCACGCAATCGGCGAGGTCGTCGTGGATCAGCCGGGCGCGAGGCATACGCGCGAAATTCGAGAACTCGTCGACCATGCGCTTGATGTCGTCGACCTGACGGATGATCGTGTCGGTGCATTGGTCGAAGATTTCCTTGCCCTCGACGATATGGCGCCCGTAGCGCCGCTTCAGCCGCTCGGCGGAAAGCTGGATCGGGGTCAGCGGGTTCTTGATCTCATGCGCGATGCGGCGCGCTACGTCGGCCCAGGCGGACGAACGCTGCGCGGTGACGAGATCGGTGATGTCGTCGAGCGTGATGACGCGGCCGAGATCGGGCCGGCGCGGATCGCCGGTGACGCGCACATTGAGCAGCCGCTCGCGCCCCGCGACCGCCAGCGTCGCCTGCGCCTGGTGCACGCGCGCACGCGAGCCGGAAGCGTCGGCGAGGATCGGCGCCAGCGCGGGGAACACCTCGCCGACCGGGCGGCCCATCAGCGCGCCATCTTTGGCGACGAACAGCTTTTCCGCCGCCGCGTTGCAGACCACGACGGAATCGTTCTTATCGACGCCGACAATGCCCGCCGGCACGCCGGCGAGCGTCGCCTCGATGAAGGCGCGGCGCTCCTCGTTGAGCAGGTTGGCCTCGATCAGGCTTTCGCGCTGGGCGCGCAATTCGCTGGTCATCTTGTTGAACGTTTCGCCGAGATGGGCGAGATCGCCCTCGGACTTACGGGTCGGCACGCGCACCGAGAAATCGCCCGACGCCACCGAATCGGCGGCGCGGATCAGCCGGCGGATCGGATTGACGAGCCGGTTGGCGAAGGTCAGCCCGGTCCAGACCGCCGAAATCAGCAGCGTCAGCGACAGCATGATGAACACGGCGGCAAAACCCAGTTCGATATTGCGGCGATGCGCCTCGAAATTGGCGAAGGCGGCGGTGACCTGCTGCGCGTCGCGCCCGACCCGGTCGGCGATCGGGTCGATCGCGCGGCCGGCGTAGAAATAGGAATTGGGCAACGATTCGATCGGACGCAGCGCGATAAAGGCGCCGCCGTCGGCGAGCAGGGCGCAGAACGGCTGCTTGGCGTTGGCGTCGGCGAAATCGCGCACGCCGGGTTTGGCGATCAGGCTCTTTTCCGAGCCGACGGAGGAAATGGTCGTCTCGCCCTCGGTGGTGATGATGGCGGCAACCGAGAAACTGAGCGCGCGGGCGCGAGCGTCGAGATAGTCCTGGAACAGCTCGCGGTTGCTCTTCAGCAGCATCGACGCGCGCGACAGGTCGCCCGCGATCAGGTCGGCGTCGCGCAGCAGCGACTGGCATTGCGATTCGCGGTAGAGTTGGGAGGAGGCGCCGGATTCGTTGATGAAGGCGGCGACATTGCGCATGAAGGCGGGGTTGATCGCCCATTCCACCGACACCGTCGCGACCACGGCGGTAAACAGCGCGGGGATCGCCGCCACCAGCGAGAACAGCACGACGAGGCGGGTGTGCAGCCGCGAGCCGGCGCGCGCGATTCTGCGCGCGGCGCGCAGCTTGGCCACTTCCAGGCCGATGAACACCAGCAGCACGACGACGATGACGCCGTCGCCGCCGAGCAGGCCGCGCACGACCATATTGGTCGGGATGATCGGCGTGAAGCCGGCGAAAATGACGAAGGTGGCGACCGCCAGCGCCAAAGCCGCGCCGACCGCCCAGGGGCCGAAGCGGCGCGAGATCCAGCTGTCGGGCAGGCCTTCGGCGAAGACGATCGGCGCTTCCGCGGGGAGCCCAGCGGTCGGGGCGGGCACTGTCAACGCGGAATCATCCTCCTTCGCGGCCAAGTCCTTCGCGGCCACACGAAACATACTGTGTCAATTCGGCAACTCTGTTGCGCGATTGTGACTAAAGCGGGGCAGTCCGCTTACGACGAGCGCCGACCCACGAAGGCGCGGTTTTCCATCGTGATCGCTTCGAGCCCGTCCTGTTTGAGCCCCCAGGTCCGCATCTGGATCAGGCCCCAATGCGGCCGCCTGGTCTCGCGCTTGTCGATCACGCTGCTGAAGAAGGTGACGACATCGCCCGGCCGCGTCGGGGTCGGCCAGCGCAGTTTCTCCACGCCAGGCGACACGCCGAGCGGGGGCAGCGCCTCGCCCCGCGCGGCAAGCTCGACAAGGGCGCGCGAGCGCGCGTCGACGATGACGCGCATGGCGGCGGCGGCGGTGTGCCAGCCGCTAGCGCAAAGGCCGCCAAATAGCGAGGCTTTCGCCGCCTCCTCGTCGATATGGAAACGCTGCGGATCGAACTGGCGGGCGTAGGCGATAATCGCCTCTTTCGTGAAGGCGTGCGAGCCGAGCAAACGCTCCTCGCCGATCACGATATCCTCGAAGAAGGCCAGCATCACGCCGCCTCCGTCCGGCGGCGAATGAACGCGGCGCTCTTCAGCAGCATCACCGTCTCGCCGGTCTGGTTCATCGCCTCGAACTGGAAATCGACGATGCCGATGTGCGGTCGCGAGCGCGAGACGCGGGCGGCGAGCGTGGTGCGGCGCACGCTGAGCCGGTCGCCCGGCCGCACGGGCTTGAGCCAGCGCATCTCGTCGATTCCCGGCGCGCCCTCGCTGGCGGTGCGCAGGAGGTAGGCGTCGCACATCATCCGCATGACAAGGCTGCCGGTGTGCCAGCCCGAGGCGATCAATTCGCCGATCTGCGAATCCTTGGCCGCCTCCGCGTCGAGGTGGAACGGCTGCGGATCCCATTCGCGTGCAAAGGCGATGATCTCTTCCTGCGTGACGATGCGGTCGCCGAACACGATCACCTCGCCGACGGGGAAATCCTCGCAATGCAGCAAGTCCACGACAGCGGTCTCAGTTGGCGAAGCGGAAATGCAGGACGTCGCCGTCGCGCACGACGTATTCCTTGCCTTCGAGCCGGAACTTGCCGGCCTCGCGCGCGCCGGCCTCGCCCTTGCCGGAGACATAATCCTCGAAGCCGATCGTCTCGGCTCGGATAAAACCCTTCTCGAAATCGGTGTGGATCGCGCCGGCCGCGCGCGGCGCGCGGGCGCCAAGCTCGACCGTCCAGGCGCGCGCCTCCTTCGGCCCAACCGTGAAGAAGGTGACGAGATGCAGCAGATCATAGCCGGCGCGGATGACGCGGTTGAGGCCGGGCTCCTCCAGCCCGACGGCTTCGAGATAGTCCTTCTGCTCGCCGCGCGGCAGCACGGCGATCTCGCTCTCGATCTTGGCGGAGACGACGACCGCTATGGCGCCTTCGGCTTTGGCGCGCTCGGCGACGCGTTGCGAGAAGGCGTTTCCGTTCGCCGCCGAACCTTCCTCGACATTGCAGACATAAAGCACGGGCTTCGACGACAGCAGGCCGAGTGAGGCGAACAGTTTTCGCTGCTCCTTGTCGACGCTCGCCACGCGGGCGGGGCGCCCCTCGCGCAATTCGACCAGCGCGCGCGCGGCGAGATCGTAAAGTTCCCTGGATTCCTTGTCGCCGCCCTTGGCCTTTTTCTCCAGCGCCTGCGCGCGGCGTTCCAGGCTGTCGAGATCGGCCAGCATCAGCTCGGTCTCGATCGTGTCGATGTCGGAGATCGGATCGATTTTACCCTCGACATGGGTGACGTCGCCGTCCTCGAAACAGCGCACGACATGAGCGATGGCGTCGCATTCGCGGATATTGGCGAGGAACTGATTGCCCAGACCCTCGCCCTTCGAGGCGCCGCGCACGAGGCCGGCGATGTCGACGAAGGTGAGGCGGGTCGGGATGATCTCCTTCGAGCCGGCGATTTCGGCCAGCGTCTCCAGCCGGGAATCGGGCACCGCGACGTCGCCGACATTGGGCTCGATGGTGCAGAACGGATAGTTGGCCGCCTGCGCCGCCGCGGTCTGCGTCAGCGCATTGAACAGGGTCGATTTGCCGACATTGGGCAAGCCGACGATGCCGCATTTGAAACCCATGCGTCTTTGTCCGGTCAAGTGAGATCGGCGCCCTCATGCGCGGGCGAGGCCGAAAAGGCAAGCTCGGCGACGGCCCTGCGGCGGCGGCGCAGTCGCGGCCATCGCCTGCGCATAATGGCGCCCACGCGAAAAATAAAAATCGCAATATTTATGTGAATCAATCGATTGGAACATAGTTCTTACTTCCCAGTTGAGACCGTACACGAAACGATGGAGAAGAAGATGCGATCGATTTTTGCTCTTGCTATGGTTGCTGGCCTGGCGATCGCCGCCCCCGCGGTCGCGCAGGACGCCGGTAGCCCCGGCGCCGTTGGGACCGGAGGCAGTCTGACGGGCAGCAACCCGCCCGGCGGCGCGGCGACGCGCATGAAAGACGGCGACGCGATAGATCGAACGGCGCCAATGGTCGAGGAGCGCGCTTCCGCGCCAGACGGTGCAACCCCGAGCAACCCGGCCCCGGAAACAGTTCGCGGCGACCAGAACGGTCAGAATACGGCGAAGTAACTGCGCCTATTCCTGATGGTGTAGTTCAGCAGAGGCCCCGCGACTCGCGGGGCCTTTTCTTTTTTGGCCAGCAGGGCGAGGATTGACTATAGGCTCCGTGGGATTCTTCGCCCCGCAGGAGCGGCCGACGATGCAGGATGGCCAATTCAGTCGCACCGCCCTGAGCGCAGCCGGATTGCGCGCGGCGCATCAGGTCGCCGACGGCGCCAGCGTGTTCGTCGATCAGCTGGCGGGCAAAATCCTGCGCGACGATCTGTGGGTCCATCTCGAAGGCGCGATCGACCCCGAGCTTCGCCCCTTGCGCCTGTTCGTGGCGCTACGGAGCCGGCTTGCGGAAGATCATGCGCGCAAGCGAATCGGGCAGGGGGCGCGACAGGTCGTGGTTCTCGGTGCTGGCCTCGACACGTTCGGGCTTAGGCTGGAGCCGGTCGAGGGTTTGCGCGTATTCGAGGTCGATCACGCCGACACGCAAGCCGAAAAGCGACGGCGGCTGGCGGCGGCCGATGTGGCGACGCCGGCGCATCTGGTGTTCGCGCCCTGCGATTTCGAAAGCGAGACTCTCGGGCAATGTCTTGCGGCGGCCGGTTTCGACGCGAACGCGCCGGCGGCGTTCCTGTGGCTTGGCGTCACCCCCTATCTCACCCCGGCGGCGTTCGAGGCGACGTTGCGCTTTGTCGCGGGGCTGAAGGGCGGCGCCGGAATCGTGTTCGACTACGCCAACCCAACGGAAAGCATCGATTCGCCGGGCCATCGCCTGTTCCACGAGCGCATGGCCGCCCGCGTCGCCGAGCTTGGCGAAAGCTTTCGCAGCGCGTTCGTCACGGCCGACCTGCACGATTTTCTCCTCTCGCTCGGCGCCTCCGAAATCGACGATTACGGCCCTCGCCGCATCGCCGAGATGTTCGGGCATGACGGCCCGCCGCCGCCCGAAAACGGCGGCCATATTTTATGCGCGGTTTTTCCGGGGCGCTGAGCGTTTTTCTGATGCGTTGGCGCAGCCCGCGTCTTATGGCCTAGCCGAATAGGGGAGGCCGCCGTGAACGCTCGTCTGCAAAAGCTGTTTTCGCTCGAAGGGCGGATCGCGCTGATCACCGGCTCGTCGGGGGGCATCGGGTTTGCGCTGGCGCGGGCGCTGGGAAACGCGGGCGCGACGGTCGTGATCAACGGCCGCGATGTCGCCAAGGTCGCGGCCGCCGTCATCGCGCTGGAGGACGAGGGGCTTAAGGCGAAGGGCGCCGCGTTCGACGTGACCGACGCGGACGCTGTCGCGCAGGCGATTCTCCGCATCGAGGCCGAGGTCGGCGCCATCGACGTGCTCGTCAACAACGCCGGCATCCAGCGCCGTGCGCCGCTGGAGGATTTCGACCCGAAAGTCTGGCGCGAGTTGATGGCGACCAACCTGGACGCCGTGTTCTACGTCGGCCAGGCGGTGGCCAAGGCCATGATCCCGCGCCGGCGCGGCGCCATCATCAATATCGCCTCGGTGCAGAGCGAACTCGCACGCACCAATATCGCGCCCTACACCGCCTCCAAGGGGGCGGTGAAAATGCTCACCAAGGGCATGGCGACCGATTGGGGCAAGCATGGCCTGCGCGTCAACGCGATTGCGCCCGGCTATTTCCGCACCGAACTCAACCAGGCGCTGATCGCGGACGAGAAATTCAACGACTGGCTCGTCAACCGCACGCCGATGCGGCGCTGGGCCGATGTCGGCGAACTCGAAGGCGCCGTGGTGTTCCTCGCCTCCGACGCCTCCAGCTTCGTCCATGGACACGTGCTTTATGTCGATGGCGGCATTACCGCATGTTTGTAGCAACTGCGGCCTGATCGCGGCGCCGATAAGCGTTCTTTATGGCCCCATTAACCAATTCAATCCAAGGTTGCGGCGGGCTTTGGGGCGAAGGGCGAAAATGTCGATAGCAATGGGGCTGCTGGAAATTTTGGCCTGCGCTACCGCGGCGGCGGTGACGACCTACCTTATGATGGAGAAACGCGAGCTGCGCCAGTTCACCTCCGCCAAGGCCGAGGAACTGTACACGCTGGTCGAAGCGTTCGATCAGGGTCTCAGCGCCTATTTCTCCAAGACATGTTCGATGATCGCCGAGGGCTACGCCTACACCTCGAACGGCGACGCCAACTGGTCGAAACTCATGCAGGAGTCCGCGCGGGCGCGGATGCTGATCAGTTTCTACTTCCCCGCGCTGTTGCCCACCGCCAAGCGCGCCGACGCCGCTCTTTCGGCGACCGTCGGCGCGATGCGCCTGTTTCAGGCCGACCGGCAGGACGAACCGACGATTCTGGCGCTCGAACAAACGCTGATCGACATGCGCGAGACGCTGGACGCGCTCAAGCACGCGGTGGTGATGGCGCATCGCGACGGCGGCCGCCACCGGTTGACGCGGCGGCGGCATAAGACCGCCGCTCAGGCGCTGCGTATGGCGGCTTAAAGCGGAATCCGTTCAGGTTGTGTCGAGGGCGGGGAGTTCGGCGGGGTCATATCTTGCGGCCTGGAAGTAGTGCCAGCATTCGAGGGGGCTTGAAGAGACCTACGCAGCCCTCCAGGAAGGCGATGAAACCGGCACCTGCCGCCGCCAGCTTTCGCGGGATGACGAATGGAATGACCGCAAAGCCGTTTCCTTTCATGATCTTGAGAAGCACGACGAAGCGAGCAGATGCCGCGCGGTAATCCCAATGAATGCCCCTGCGGCGGCCGCCAGCACCAATTTCCCGCCGCAATTAATTGATAAACTTGGTGCTCTTTTAAAGCGCTTGGTCCAAGGGCGCACTCTGGTCGGGGTACTATAGATAAGGAGTAGAAGATGCTGAAATATCTTGTCATAGGGGCTTTTTCTGCCTTCACTTTGACAGTTACCCCAGCTATAGCTGATGACGACGGACTTAATCACTTCTTCCATGACTTTGGTATTCCCCATGCGCATGGTTATCATGAGCACGGAGACGAAGATCATCACTATGATTATGATCATCACCATGACTATCATCATAATTACGGGCATCATCATCATCATCATACCGACGATGATGAATGATTGGGCCGTAATTCCCGTGTTTTTACCCAGTGCGGGGAGTTCTCGCAACCATCCGGCAGAAGTTCCACTTACCGTCTTTGCGACGTAAGCTCTACAAAGGCGTTTCAACCACGGCTGCGATGGCGGGGCTGCCAGAAGCCGCTCGGCCTTCCCCTTCCATCCGTCGCGGTCTGCCCGCCTATCGTCTCCGCTGGCCGTTCGATTACTTCCGAGCGGACCTGTTCGCTGGCGTGCGCCGACTTTTTTTGAACGTGATGTCGTGGCGGTCGAAAAAGCGCCAGATCATCGAGGGCGACGCCTTCTCGCCTCGCATGCGTTCCAGACGACCGCGGATTTCGTTGAGGGTCAGGTCCGGTTTGCGTCGGTGAAGCCGCAAAAGGTAATCGGCATGCATCTCGACGCGCCGGGAACGCGTGTCGCCGCCCATCGGCAACGGCGCGCAGCTTCCCCGTTCATGCAGCACCGCCACCCACCGGATCGCGCTGGCGAAGCTCACGCCGAAACGATGCGCCGCCGCCCGGCAACTCATGCCCTCTACACGAACCGCAGCAACCGTTCGCTTGCTCAAATCCAACGACAAAGGACCCATCGCGCGCCCCCTCCGAATCGGAGAACTCCAAGAATCACATTTTCAAGGCGTCGAGAATCCCAACCGATTCAACTCGGGCGGAAACGGCTCTAAAGCGTCGCGCCGCGGCAATTGCATCCCGCGCCCGCCGTGCTACGGTCGCAGGCGAATAGAGCGGGGCGCGCCGACGCCGCCCGCCGGGAGTTTTAATTTTGGCTTCAACGCAGACGTTGAGCCCGGGCGTCAGCGGACCGACGCAGGCGGAGGTTCGTCCGCCCTCGTCAAGGGTCTATGCAGCCCTGGACCTGGGCACGAACAATTGCAGGCTCTTAATCGCGCGGCCCGCCTATGGCGGTTTTCGGGTGATCGACGCCTTCTCGCGCATCGTGCGGCTGGGAGAGGGCCTCACCCAGAGCGGCCGGCTGTCCGACGCGGCGATCGAGCGCACCATCGAGGCGCTCAAGGTCTGCCGCGACAAGATGCGAAACCGAGGGGTTACGCGCGCGCGCCTCGTCGCCACCGAGGCGTGTCGCTCGGCCAGCAACGGCGCGCAATTCCTGCTCGACGTGCGCGACCGGCTTGGGCTGCATCTCGAAATCGTCGATCGGGAGACGGAGGCGCATCTGGCCGCCGCCGGCTGCGGCGAGCTGATCGACGACAGCGCCGAGGCGACCGTCTTGTTCGATATCGGCGGCGGCTCGTCCGAAATCGTCTGGATGACCCGCGGGCCCAACGGCGCGCCGCGAGTGGCGGCGTGGGAATCGCTGCGGCTGGGCGTCGTATCGCTCGCCGAGACCTTTGGCGGCGACGACGTGACGCCGGAGATTTTCGCCGCGATGACGGCGCGCGTCGATTCCGAACTGGCGCCCTTCGCCAAGCGGGTGTCGATTGAGCCCCGCTGCGAGCGATTCCATCTGCTGGGCACCTCGGGCACGGTGACGACGCTGGCCGGCGTTCATCTCGATCTGCCGCGCTACGACCGCCGAGTCATCGACGGGCTGTGGCTGTCGCGCGCGCAAGTGGACGGTGCGATCACCAGGCTCCGGGCGATGAGCTACGCCGAGCGCGCCGCCAATGGCTGCATCGGCGCCGAGCGCGCCGATCTCGTGCTGGCGGGCTGCGCGATACTGGAGGCGATCCGGGGCCGCTTTCCCGCCGAACGCATCCGCATCGCCGACCGGGGCCTGCGCGAGGGGATTCTCTCGCAATTGATGCACGCCGACCGCGCCCCGGCGAGGTATCGCGCATGAGCGGCGCCGGCGGGTCCGGGCGCGAGGGCGGCCGCGCGCTCAAGACTCGCGTCAAGACGGCGCGCAAGCGCAGCCTGTCCTCGACGTTGTGGCTGGAGCGCCAGCTCAACGATCCCTACGTCGCGAAGGCCCGCATGGAGGGTTTTCGCTCGCGCGCGGCCTACAAGCTGAGCGAGATCGACGACAAATACCGGCTGTTCAAGCCGGGCGGGCGGATCGTCGACCTGGGCGCGGCGCCGGGCGGCTGGTCGCAGGTGGCGGCCGAGCGGGTCAAATCCCGCGACGGCAAGGGTCGGGTGATCGGGATCGACCTGTTGGAGATCGAGCCGATCGCCGGCGTCGAATTCCGGGTGATGGATTTTCACGATTCCCTCGCTCCCGGCGCCTTGCGCGAGTGGCTGGCGGGGCCGGCGGACGGGGTGATGTCCGACATGGCGGCCAACGCCACCGGCCATCGCAAGACCGATCATTTGCGAATCGTCGGATTGGCGGAGTTGGCGGTGGATTTCGCCTGCGAGGTTCTGGCGCCGGACGGGTTCTTTCTGGCCAAGGTGTTTCAGGGCGGCGCGGAAGGGGATTTGCTGGCGCGGCTGAAGCGGGACTTCGTTGCTGTGCGCCATCTCAAACCCAAGGCGAGCCGCGCCGACAGCGCGGAAAAATATGTGCTGGCGACAGGATTTCGCGGCGAGGGCACGCAAACCCCCGCCTGACTCAGCGCAGGATTCCCAGGCCGAGCAGCCCCGACAGGATCAGGAAGACCGCGACGATGTAGTTGAGCAGTCGCGGCATGACGAGAATCAGCACGCCGGCGATCAGCGCGGCGAAAGGCTGGATATGCGCGACGCCGAAGCTCATGTGGGCGAAATGCATGGTCAATCCTGTTTTCGTGGCGCAAGGGGCGTTGCGCCGCTATCGGCCGAGTTCAATCGACATTGGAGTCGCTGATTCGCTTGCAACAAGCTTGTAGCGCAGATGGCCGATCGGCGCAGGGAGCGGGGAGGCGGTTTTCCTACAACGCGGCCGATAGGAGTTAACCCTAAGATCAGGCTCTCGCCATTTCCTTTCTAAATGAGCGATTAAGGGCGTGACAAGCTATGGGGTTAACGATTAGTTATTCGCTTATGGGTGCGTTGCCG
>JANLPL010000356.1:0-2712 GCA_031367195.1 Bradyrhizobium sp. | reverse complement strand
CCAATTTCGCCCGCGACCTGTTGTCGGTGGTGGATAATCTCGAACGCGCGCTCGACCACATTCCCGCCGATCAACGCGCCGCGGCGACCGACACGCTCAAAGACTTGATCGAAGGCGTCGATATGACCGGGAAGGAACTCGCCAGCGTGCTGGCGCGCCACGGCGTCAAACGGCTCGACCCCCTGGGCGAGAAGTTCGACCCGAATTTTCATCAGGCGATGTTCGAGGCGCCGGACCGCGATATCCCCGCTGGCGCGGTCTGTCAGGTGATCCAGAGCGGCTGGAAGATCGCTGACCGCGTGCTGCGCCCCGCGCTCGTTGGAGTGTCGAAGGGGGCTGTGAAAACGGCGCCTATGGCGTAACCCGGCGCAGCGTCAGGTTGAACCGGCCGCCTTCGGGCAGCAGCGCGGATGTGCCGCCGAGGATGCGGTCGATGCCGTGGAAAGCCAACCGCGATTCGGCGCCGAAGGTGAACACGTCGCCCGAGCGCAGCGGGAAGGCGCGCGTCGGCGCGTTGCGCGTCGCGCCGCCGATGCGGAACCGCGCCTCGTCGCCGAGCGAGATCGACAGCACCGGCACGTCGAAGGCGCGCTCGTCGCGATCCTGATGCAGGCCCATTTTCGCGCTCTGTGCGTAGTAGTTGACGAGGCAGGCCTCGGGCGCCGGCGCGTCGGGCAGCAGTTCGGCCCAGACGGCGGCGATTTCCGCTGGCATTGCGGGCCACGGCCGGCCCGTGACGGGGTGCTGCGGCTGGTAGCGGTAGCCGGCCTGGTCCGAGACCCAGCCGAGCGGGCCGCAATTCGTCATGCTGACCGAAAACGGTTTTCCCGTGCGCGGCATGACGGGCGCGAACAGAGGGGCTTGATCGACAACCGCGCGCAGGGCGGCGAGCACGGCGGCTTGCCGCTGCGGACTGAGGTAGCTGGGATAGAGCCAGGCGCCGGGCGCGGCCGCGATCGGTTTAGTCATGCCTTGAGCCTTTTGCAGTTTGCGGCGGAATCCTCTAAGGCGCGCAAACCCTAGGAAAGCGCCCCAAACGACCATGACCGACGCGGACGATTATTCGCAAACCCTGTTTCTGCCCAAGACCGATTTTCCGATGCGCGGCGGCCTGCCGCAAAAGGAGCCGGAGATTCTGGCGAAATGGGCGGCGGACGACATTTACGGCGCGTTGCGCAAGCAGGCTGAGGGCCGTCCGAAATTCGTGCTGCACGACGGCCCCCCCTACGCCAACGGCCATATCCATATCGGCACCGCGCTCAACAAGACGCTGAAGGATCTCGTTGTCCGCTCGCAGCAGATGCTGGGCAAGGATTCCAACTACGTGCCCGGCTGGGATTGCCACGGCCTTCCCATCGAATGGAAGGTCGAGGAGGAGAATTATCGCTCGAAAGGCAAGCCCAAGCCCGATTTCCGCGATCCCGCCGCCATGATCGCGTTCCGTCAGGAATGCCGCGCCTACGCCGGGCATTGGTTGAACGTGCAGCGCGAGGAGTTCAAGCGGCTCGGCGGCTTCGGCGACTGGGATCATCCGTATTCGACGATGAGCTTTGCGGCGGAAGCGCAGATCGCGCGCGAGATTCACAAATATGCGGCGAATGGGTTGCTGTATCGCGGCAGCAAACCGGTGATGTGGAGCGTGGTTGAACAGACGGCGCTGGCGGAGGCCGAGGTCGAGTACGAGGATTATGTCAGCGATACGGTTTGGGTGAAATTTCCAATAGTAAAATTTGACTCGAGCATAACCATCGACTCACGCACATTCGGCTTCAATAGCACCTCCATTTCGGAGTTAGATCAGGAATGGATTCCAAAACTGGAAGGAGCTTCGGTTGTAATTTGGACAACAACACCTTGGACTTTACCGGCAAATCGCGCGATTTCATATTCCGATCGAATTGAATATGGCGTTTATGAAATCGCGGAGAGCCCGGAGGGAAATTGGGCCAAGCGCGGAGATCGTCTAGTCCTCGCCCAACGGCTGGCGGATCTGGTGATGAAAGATGCGAAAGTCACCCAATACAAATTTTTGTGTGATGTAACCGCTCTGGCTTTGGGGAGTGTCGTCTGCCGACATCCGCTCGCAAGTCAAACTGGGGCCTACAGCTTCGAAATACCGCTCTTGCCGGGTGACCACGTCACAGAGGACGTAGGAACGGGCTTTGTTCATACCGCCCCAGGTCACGGCCGCGAGGACTTTGACACATGGTGGAAGCACTCGCGGTTTCTTCGATTGCGAAATATTGAGACCTCCATCCCCTACACCGTCGATGAAAACGGCGTCTTCACCGACGACGCGCCGGGCTTTCAGGGCAAACGCGTCCTCACCGAGAAGGGTGAGAAGGGCGACGCCAACGAGGCCGTCATCCGCGCTTTGATTGAAGCGGGCAACCTGCTCGCGCGCGGCAAACTGAAGCACCCATACCCACATAGCTGGCGCTCGAAGAAACCCGTCATCTTCCGCAACACGCCGCAATGGTTCATCGCCATGGACAGGCCGATGGCGAGCGGGCTCAGCTTGCGCGATACGGCGCTCAAAGCCATCACCGAAACGCGCTGGGTTCCCGCCAGCGGCGAGAACCGGATTCGCGGCATGGTCAATTCCAAGCCGGATTGGGTGATGAGCCGCCAACGCGCCTGGGGCGTCCCCATCGCGGTGTTCGTGAAAAAGGGCGAGCACGAGCCGCTCATCAACCAAACCGTCAACGCCCG
>JANLPL010000327.1:0-3140 GCA_031367195.1 Bradyrhizobium sp. | reverse complement strand
AAATGCGAGATCGAGGGCCAGTTGCAGGGCCTGCCGGAGGTCGATGAGTCTTTCGCCCGCATTGCGGAGACGCATCATATCCCCGTCGTCGGGCTGGAATCGGTTGACGAACAACTGAAGGTGATCGGCGCGATCTCGCCGGAGCTGGCGGCGGGCCAGTTGAAGTCGATGGCGCGCGGCGGCGCCTATGCCGATGGCGGATACGCCACCCTGTTGTCGCTCTATTTGCAGAAGCGGCCGACGGCGGCGCTGGCGGTGCTGGACGCTGCGCCCGGACTTTCCGCCGCCGAGCGGCAGGCGACGGCGGAACTGACGCGAAAACTGCTCGCCGACCGCAACGACACGATGGCGGAACGCGCGGCCCCGTTGCTGGCCAAGGGCGGCGCCTTCATCGCGGTCGGGGCGTTGCATCTTTCAGGGCCGCGCGGCCTGATCGCGTTGTTTCGCAAGCACGGCTTTGTGGTGACCAAGGTCTGGTGAGCGGCCTCAGCCGCGTTCGGCCGCGAACACGAACGCCATATAGTCGCGCACGAAGCCAGGCATGGCGGTCGAGAAATCGGCCTCGCCGCGCACGACATGCATGCGTGAAAATTCGGGGTGGGGATCGGCTTCGAGCGCGGCTTCGATGTGCGCTTTGGCGGCTTGCGCGGTGACGCCGAGCCGCATCGGCTTCATACAGGCGACCCGCCCCCGCGCGCGCGCGACGACCCATCCCGGCGCCATGTCCACGTCGTCCGCCCGTAACCCCGTCTCCTCGAACAATTCGCGCCGCACGCTGGCGTCGAGGTCGACCGTGTCGCCGAACACGTCTTGGCCGTCCGGCGTGCCGGCGGCGAAATAGATCGCGCCCGCGCTCGCGGTGTGCGGCGACATCTCGCCGAGCAGGAAGGCGCCGTCGGAGCCGCGCAGCGCGGCCATCGAAAAGCCGTTGCAGGCGTTGGCCAAGGGAAAACCGAATTCGCGCCAGGCGAGGAAATCGGCGAAATCGGTCTCGATGAACTCGCCGCGCAGCACGCGCCTGGAGTCGCGGGACTCGATGGCGTGCGGCCCTAGCATCAGCACGCGGCCGTTGAACAGACGCGGCTGCGCGGCACGGCGCTTCTCCCAATGCGCGGCGATCTCTGGCGCGCGACGCTGAGCGAAATCCCAGACGCCGGCGCTCAATCGAAAATCGAGCGCGTCGACGGCCTCGATCTCGCTCATAACAGCAATGTTCCTTCGGAGACGATCACCACGGAGCCGCCCACCGTCGCCGAGCGCAGCGCGCCGCCCTCGACCTCCAGCCCCAGCGAGATCAGGCTCGGCCGGCCCATCTCAAAGCCCTGCTCGATGACGAGCATGTGCTCGCCGTCGGCGGGCCGGTCGAACGCCATCACGACTGCGGCGAAAGCGGCGGCCGCGCTGCCGGTCGCGGGGTCTTCCGCGATGCCCCAGCCGCCCGCGAACATCCGGGCTTGATAGGTCGAGCCGGGCTGCGCGGTTTCGGGGCTGTAGAGATAGACGGAAGGGCCGGCGTTTTCGCCCCACCGCGTCTTGTTGGCGTCCGCGCGCGCCATCGCCGCCCGCGTCGCCACGGGGATGAAGATATGCGGGGCGCCAACGCCGTAGAGGCTCGGGACATGCCGGGCGAAGCCGATGTCGGCCCGCGTCAGTCCTAATCCTTGCGCGAGGGCTTCGGCCGGCGGCGCCTCGCCCATCGGCTCGGGCAGACGCGGCACGGTGAAATAGGCCGCCATCGCTTCGCCGCGCCGATGCCGGGCGACGCAGACGACCTCGCCAATCGTCTCCTCCAGCACGACGCGCAAATCCTGCGCGGCCAGCAGATCGCGCGCGCGCAGATGCGCCAGCAGCGCCGCCGTCCCCACCGTGGGATGGCCGGCGAAGGGAAGCTCGCGCCCCGGCGTGAAGATGCGCACCGCCGCCGAATTGATCGGGTTCTTCGGCTCAAGGACGAACACGGTCTCCGACAGGTTGAACTCGCCAGCGATCCGCTGCATCGCCGCGTCGTCGAGACCGATGGAGTCGAGCACGACGGCGAGCGGATTGCCGGCGAGCGCCTTGTCGGCGAATACGTCGAGCGTGAAAAAGCGGCGCGGCATGGGTCTCACAATCGTTCCGGCGGGAAGTGAAGCTCGGGATCGGCGAGCGCGGTTTGCGCGGCGACAAGTTGCAACTCGCGCGCGCCCGCTTGCGCCGTCGCGGCCACGACCGCGTAAACGCGGGCGCTGGCGCTGGCAAGCGCCTCAGGCGTATCGCGACGGACGAGCCATTCGTGCAGGAACAGCGCGCTGACGAGATCGCCGGCGCCGTTGACGGAAATCGGCAGTTTGGGCGTCCGCACGCGCCAGGCGCCCTCGGCATCGACGCCGATCAGGTCGAGCGCCTGCGACGGCGTGTCCTCCAGCCGCAGCGAGGTCGCGAAAGCGACCGCCGGACCCTTCGCACGCAGGCTTTTCAGCGCCGCGACAGCCTCGGCGCGGGTCGAACAGGCGCGTCCGGTCAGCCAAGCCAGTTCGAACGCGTTGGGGCTGACGATAGTGGCGGCGGGAATCGCGCGGTCGCGGAAAAATTCCGGCACGCCGTCGCGCACATAGATCCCGCGTCCCTCGTCGCCGATCACCGGATCGCAGCCATAGGCGGCCTCGACGTTGCGCGCGCGCACGGCTTCGACCGCCGCGAGCGCGGCCTGTCCCATCTCCGGCAGGCCGAGATAGCCGGTCACGACCCCCTCGCAGCGCGAAAGCTGGCCGATCGCGTCGAGCCCGGCGACGCATTGGCCGATCAGCGCGGGCGAAAACGCCTCGCCGCGAAAGCCGGGATAACCGGCGTGGGAGGAAAATTGCACGGTGTCGATCGGCCATACCTCGCGGCCGAGCCGCTGCAAGGCGAACACGACGGCGGAATTGCCGACATGGCCGTAGGCGACATGCGACTGGATCGAGAGAATCGCCCCCATCCCCGCAACGGAGCCGATTCGCGGCCCGGCGTCAAAGCCGGAGCTAGCAGCCTGTCGGACTGAGTATCACTTTGGCCGCGTTATTGGTGAATTGGGGCGTACGCGGCGTTCTATGGCCCGCCTGCCGTGGACGGGCTCCGATAGAAGCTTTTGAAGGTCTGTCGGTCGCCCGGTCGTGGCGGGC
>JANLPL010000296.1:0-12436 GCA_031367195.1 Bradyrhizobium sp. | reverse complement strand
CCGCTGTCAGGCGGAAAATCCACTTATCGCCCTGTTCAGATTTCCGAGGCCAGCTCTATTCAAATTCCGCACATCGTTGCGGTCGCCGCGCAGACCCGAACGCCGGCGATCTACGGGTCCAGCGCGGCCGTCCGTCAAGGTGGCCTCATGTCCTACTCGGCCGATCACTTCAAGCTTTGGAGTCGCGTCGCGGACTACGTAGATCGCATCCTCAAGGGTGCGAAACCCGGCGACCTTCCAATCGAGCAGGCGACGCAGATCAAGTTCGGGATCAATTTGACCACCGCAAGTACGCTTGGCCTCGACATCCCACTATTGTTGCTTGCCGCTGCCGATGAGGTGATCGAATGAAGGGACCCACTCAAGCGCTCAGAATTCATGAATTATGACGAGGCCGCTTGCCTTTGAGAATTCAGAGGCTTAGCCTCGTCAGAAATGAGTCTCAAAAAAAAGCCACCAAAACGACGCATCGGCTATGCCCGCGTCAGCACCGAGAGCCAAGACCTCACCCGTCAGCTCAAAGCGTTGAAGCGTGTCAGATGCGATCCGGTTTTTTCCGATAAGGCGTCGGGCAAGAGCATGGCCGGACGCCCCGAGCTTGCCTTGGCGCTTGCCGAACTCGACGCGGGCGACGAGCTGGTTATCGCCGAATGGGATCGCGCCACGCGCTCGATGTGGGACGGGTTGCAGATCATCAAGGCCGTGATCGACGCAGGCGCAGCGATCAAGGTTCTCGACCGCAGCTATATCGACCTCACCACGCCCATGGGGCGCGGCTTCTTAGCGATGATGTCGGCCATGGCTGAGGACGAGCGCTTGCGGATCATCAGCCGCACCCACGAAGGCCGGAAGATCGCACAGGCGAAAGGCGTTCGCATGGGGCGCAAGCCGAAACTGACGCCGCACCAGCAGACAGAAGCGCGGCGGCGCATCGCCACGGGCGAGACGACCCGCGAACTCGCCAAGAGCTACCGTGTGAGCGTCAGCACGATTTCAAGGCTGATGGCGTGAGCGCGGCGCGAGGTTAAACCGGAACGTGTTCGTTCAGCGGTTTGCGGCCTCGCGGCGCGGACTTTGCACGAGCGGTCAGACTATCGAGATCGGACAGCGTAACGGGCTTGCGGTCGGGAAACTCGACGACGAGACGCAACTTGCCGCCCATCGCTTCGATGTAGGAGCGAAGCGTCGACAGCAGGAAATCGCTGCGCTTCTCGATTCGTGACACGCCGTCCTGAGAAATGTGCAGGGCTTCGGCCATGCGCTCTTGTGTCAGGGCATGCGCTTTGCGCAAGTCGCGCAGCGTCATTTCTTCCTCGATGAGCCGAGACGCTTGCGCCTCGACTTCGCGCTGTTGATCGACGGGAAGTCCCGCGATCATGTCGTTGAGTGTTCGCACCATGTCTCAGTCCCCTTTCTTCTGTTGCGCCAGATGCGCGTCAAACCGCTTGTCCGCCGTGGCGATCAGCGTTCGGTAAAACCGCGCCTGGCTCTCGCCTGACTTGTCGCCGGCGACGAGGACGACCGCTTGCCGGAGCGCGTCGAAAGCGAAGGCCGCCCGCCACACCCCGTCCGCCGCGTCAAATCGCAGCTCCTTCATGTTGGCGTGTTTCGATCCCTTCAGCGTGTCCACATGAGGCCGACCGAGCTGCGGGCCAAAGCCTTCCAGCAGCCGTGCCTTGGCGAGCAAGACCGTTTGCGCGTCGCGTGGAAACGCCGCGAATTCAGCTGCGAACGCCTCATCAAAGATCACCACCCAATTCATCAAGCCAGTATAGCATTTTACAATATGTTTTCAAAGACATATTTTCGCTGGCGCTTGGTGCGGTCTAACGCAGTTTTTTGTGCGCGTGGATAGGCGAGTGGGCGTATGCACCGAGCCGCCGCAACGCGGCGTGTCTCTGTCCGCGCGAAAACCCTGCTTTTCGAAAGACTCTCGACGAATCAGGAAAATCAGTACAAGATTCGTGTTTACGCGACGCAATTCCGCGTTGCCGATTCTTGGAGCAATCAAGCCCAGAAATAGAAAAAGCCCGCTTGGAGCGGGCTCTTCCGGAAACTGGTCAACATGACAACGACCAGTTTGCTTGAAATCGCTGACGAAGGCAAGTGGAAAGTGAGAGCTTTTCACAATGAGGACGTTTGCGACTAAAAAGGGAGCGCTCCGCGCGTGGCTTAACCCACGAACGGAGGAGTCATGTCTTTGCAATCATTTGACGATTTGTTTTCAGCCCGCCTTGCGGAGCTACCCGACCGCCCTGCCCTGCTACCGACCGCCAACCCTATCCGCTCGACCCGCAAAGCTGCCCAATGGGAGGCCGCCGTTCATCGGGCGTATTCGTACATGACCGGACGCCTACGCGATCCGTCGCAGCAAGCGGAACTTGACCGCTACTATGAGCAGACCTTGGAGGAGGGCGCGGACTTTCTCAAAGTGCGCAAGGAGGCCGACTTTCGACCGGTTCCCGTGGTGACCTTCACCAAGGAAGCCGCCGCCGAGATCATGCGGCAGGCGCGGGAGATCGAACGCGAGACATACGCTTGCCGCGCCAAGGGGAAGCACGGCGGCGGGCTTGGCCGCATGGCGGTTCAATTGCTCGAATGGTTTTGTTTCGGCATGTGGCCTCGCGCCCGATACGGCATGTTTCCGAGCCTCGCGCACATTGCGGCGGGTTCCCGCATGTCGAAAGAGACCGTCGTTGAGGCGATGAAAACCCTTCAGCTTTTCGGGTTTCTCGCCGTGCAGCCGCGCCGCAAGCGGATCGACACGCCGCTCGGCGTGAAGGTGGTTCAGGACACGAATAGCTATGTTCTCAGCCTCGCTAAAGGGCTTGGCGCTTTGGCCTTGGCCGTGTTCGCTCCAAAGCCCCAACCATCAGAGTCAACTAAACCGTCAGCTAAAGAGAGTATTTCTTACATTAAGAGCGTGACCCGACAAACTTTCGATCGACTCCAAGCCAGAAGGGATATTTTCAGCACCGCCTGACCTCGAAAAGCGCCTTTTTAGGCTTCGTCGAACAGGAAAATATGTGGAGCCGCTTTGCGGCCTGTGTTCGTGCGCCATATGCGCCGCAAGCGGCGCGGGCGCACCGCCGCGCAAGGGCGCGGCGAAGATTGCTCGACGAAGAAAAAGGGGGCGGGGTGGACTATCGTTCACAGCTTCCAGCACCGGACAGGCCGAAAGATCAACCGAGAAGAAATTAGGGGTCATCGCAGAATCTGTTCCAAATCCTACGCTAAGGGATCAGCCTTTGGCGTTCGCTTGAATCTCCCGATACAGGGTTGATCGCCCAAGCCCGATTTGGCGGGCGGCCTTTGTCGGCGGCATGCCGCCTTTCATCAGCAACATAGCGGCGTCCAGTTTTTCCTGATCGAGCGGCGGACGCCCTGGAATCCGTCCTTTCGCGCGCGCGACATTCATGCCGTCGCGGGTGCGCTCGGCGATGAGACGGCGTTCGAATTGCGCGATTGCGCCGAAGACATGGAACACCAGCTCGCCTGCGGCCGATGAAGTATCGATCTTTTCCTCCAGGGAAAGCAGAGCGATCCCGCGTTTTTTAAGGGTTTCGACCACATCGAGCAGCTCGCGGAGCGACCGTCCCAATCTGTCGAGGCGAACGACCGCGAGCGTGTCGCCGGGGCGGATGTGGTCGAGCAAGCCGGTGAGGCCAGGTCGATCGAAGGTCTTGCCAGAGATCACGTCCTCGAACACGCGGAAGGCTCCAGCCGATTCGAGGCGCTTTCTCTGACCGTCGAGGTCTTGGTCGTCAGTCGAGACGCGGGCATAGCCGAGAATATGGGACATGGGCGGGCTGCCTTGATGGATTTGGCCGTCCCTAAAACGAACGTTTTAGGGACGATGGAGCGCGGAGCCAAATTGGTGGCGCGCGCCCGTCCATAAATTATGTCCATAAATTACGTGGCGTCTACAAAATAATTCGACCATTATTGGACACTTCTGATGCTGAGTTAGGCGCGCATGATCCCTCGACAACTTCTTTCGCCGCAATCCCGCGCGGTGCTGTTCGATCCGCCGACCGATCCGACGGCCATTGTTCGCCACTATACGTTCGCGCAAGATGACCTGGCGTTGATCCGGCGTCGCCGCCGGGACGTGAACCGGCTGGGGTTCGCCGCGCATCTTGGCTATTTGAGATTTCCTGGCCGCGTTCTCGGCACGGAGGAAGTCCCGCCTCCCGACATGCTCGCCTTCATTGCCTCTCAGATCGGAGTGGGGCCAGAGACATTCGCGGCATACGCCCGCCGGGAGGAAACGCGCTGGGAGCATCTCGGCGAACTCCAAGCATACCTTGGTGTTCGTCCTTTTCAGCGAGCGGATTCGCGAGCTGTCCTCAAGACCGCACTGGAGGAAGCGACGGGCACGGATCGTGGCGACGCCATTTTTCGGGCGATGATCGATTACCTGCGTGAACAGCGCATTTTGCTTCCCGCATCTATAACGCTGGAGAAAATTGGTCTCGCGGCGCGTGCCCTTGCCAGGAAGCGTGCTCAGAAGAGCCTTATCGAGGGGTTGGAACAAAAGACAATTGCGGGATTGGAGGCGTTGATCGCGGTTGGCGACGACCAAGATCGAACGCGACTCGCATGGGTGCGCGAATGGCCGGAAGCGCCGACTCAGAAGAACCTCGTCGGGGTTGTCGAACGCCTTCAAACGATCCGGAATCTCGGCGTCGGCGCAGATAGGGAACAACGGATTCACCGTGCGCGCTATGCGACGATTGCGCGGGAGACGGCCATTCTGAGCGCTCAGCATCTCTCGCGGTTCGATGCGCCGCGCCGGTTGGCCACGCTCGTTGTTTTCGCCCGTGAAATGGAAGCGGCCCTCACGGACGCCGCCCTCGTGATGTTCGACAAAATGCTTGGCGGCGTATTCCGTCGCGCTGATCGCGAGCGGAAGGAGAACGTCCTCGATCGGGCGAAGACGCTCGATGCATCGATGCGAGCACTGATCGGCATGGCCAAAGCTATGTTGATCGCCAAGGATTCCGGAGCGGATCAGGATACGGCCGTGGAGAATGCACTCGGCTGGGAGCGCTTAAAAATCCTTGTCGCGGAAGCCAATAAAGTCGTCGCAGACACGCGCGACGACAATCTGGCCGAGATCATCGATCTATATCCGACGGTGCGCCGCATGGTTCCGGTCTTGCTCGGCGCGTTCGTGTTCCGCTCCTGGAAATCCGGAGACTCGTTGCTCGCCGCGCTCACCGTGTTGCGCGAAGTTCACGCGAAAGACCAAAGAAAATTGCCGCCGAGCGCGACGACGGCGTTTCTCAAACCGGCGTGGCGAAAGCTCGTCGGAACTGGCGCGACCCTCGATCGTCGCGCCTATGAGGTCGCCGCCATGACGGCGCTGCGCGACCGCTTGCGATCTGGCGACATCTGGGTCGAGGGCAGCCGCGCATTCCGAGCCTTCGATGATTTTCTACTGCCGCCGGAGACTTTCGCGACGCGACGAAGAGAGAACGATTTGCGCCTAGTCGTTCCCGATAGTTTCGATGATTGGCGCGCGGAACGAAATGCCCTCCTCGAATCCCGCCTTCGCGAAATCGATGCGCTGGCGGCGGCCGGCAAACTCACCGAGGCCGTCATCACCGCCGAAGGGCTTTCAATCAGCCCCATCCGCGCGAACTCGACGGATGAAATCGACGAGATCGCGCGGCGGCTCTATCGCATGTTGCCGCGTCTGCGCATCACCGAGCTTCTCGCCGAAGTGCATGGCTGGACAGGCTTTGCCGATCGATTCGGTCATCTGCGCACGGGAGCGCCGTCCGAACATAGCGTCGCGTTGATGACCACGTTGCTCGCCGACGCCACCAACCTCGGGCTTGCCCGCATGGCTCACAGCTCCAAGGTTTTCAGTCATTCGCAATTGCTCTGGATCGCCGAATGGCACGTCCGCGACGAAACCTATCAGGCGGCTCTTGCCTGTCTCGTCGATGCGATACACGCCCAGCCTTTCACGAAAATCTGGGGCGACGGCGACACGTCGTCATCCGACGGCCAGTTCTTCAGGGCGGGCGGGCATGGCGAGGCCCGCGCCGATTACAACGGCAAATATGGTTCGGAACCCGGCGTGAAGTTCTACACGCATGTCTCCGATCGCTATGCGCCGTTTCACACCAAGGTCATCGCGGCGAACGCCAGCGAGGCCGCGCATATTCTTGACGGCTTGTTGCATCACGAATGCTCGCTGGAAATCCGCGAGCACTACACCGACACGGCCGGAGCGATCGAACATGTGTTCGGTCTGTGCCACCTCACCGGATTCCGGTTCGCGCCGCGTATCCGCGACCTCGCCGATCGTCGGCTCTATACGACCGACAGCCGCGCCGCCTATTCCGCGTTGGCTCCCATGATTGGTGGAACCGTCGATTTTCGGATCATCGGCGAAAACTGGGATGAGACGCTGCGCCTCGCGGCGTCGATCAAAGCCGGAACCGTCGCACCGTCGGCGTTGATGAAGCGGCTCGCAGCCTATCCCAAACAAAATGCTCTGGCCAAGACGCTTCGGGAAATCGGACGCCTCGAACGTACCCTCTTCACCCTCGATTGGATCAGCGACCCCGCGTTGCGTCGGCGGGCGAGCGCCGGTCTCAACAAGGGCGAGGCACGCAATGCGCTCGCCAGGGCGATATTCTTTCATCGCCTCGGCGAAATCCGTGACCGCACCCTCGAAAATCAACGATATCGCGCGTCCGGCCTCAACCTCGCTGTCGCCGCCGTGATCCTCTGGAATACCGTCTATCTCGATCGTGCCGTCGCCGAACTGCGCTCACGCGGCGAGGTCGTTTCCGATGATCACATTGCTCATATCGCGCCGCTCGGCTGGGAACACATCGCCCTCAATGGCGACTACGTTTGGCCAACGGAATCGCTCCAAAACGGCTTCCGGCCCCTCCGCAATCCGCGCTCGATGTTCCTCGATGCCGCTTAGCGTAGGATTTGGAACAGATTCTGCGATGACCCCCTCCTTACCGCAGTGCCGGCATAGCTTCGCTTGGCGTTTTATAGGTTCAGCGCAGTAGGGGCAGTCTCGCAACTCGCGCGCCGCTATTGTCTCGCGCTGCTGGCGCGCGGACGCCTCGGCGCGGCGGGCGGCGGCTTCCTGTTCGCTTTTTCGTTCGATCTCTAAATTTGGCATTGTCAATAGAACGATCAAAGCCAGCGGTGAGATAGCGGCCCCGATTATGAACCACAGGATCGGGCTCCGGCCACGATTGGAGGCAACCGCGCCACAGACAATGCCCCAAGCCAAAAACCAAATTAGAAATTCCAATTCTGCCTCCCTAGAAAACCCCTTACCGGCGACACCCTCGCGCGTATAGCGGCTACGGAAAACTACCCGACCCCCGGATTTTAATTCGCGGCAATGTACGCGGATGGGCATGTACGGTTGCGGCGGGCGAAGCCCGCATAAGATGGAAACCGCGCGCCGGCCTCTTTTTAGGACCGGCCAAAACAGGCGATTGGGCTGAAACTCGCCCTGAAACTCTAGGCCGCGCGCCGCAGAATGGCGGCGACTTGCTCGGCGGCCCATTTTCCCCCGCGCGCTGTCGCCACGCCCTTAAAATTCAACTCGGCGGCGATCTTGCGCAGGCTCGCGCCCTCGGCCTGCAACGGCAGGATGACGGGCAGGATGCGTGCGGCGAAGGCGTCGGCCCCGGCCCTGTTCGTCGCCGAGCCTTTCGCCCGAACCTCGGCGAGACGTGGATTACCGAGCTGCGTTCCCTTGGCCTTGGCGGCGGCGAGGGCGGCCTTAGTGCGGGCGGATATCAAGGCGCGTTCTTTCTCGGCAAGGGCCGCGTACAGGTGGAGTATGAACGTGTCGGCGTCGCGGCCAAGCTCGGCAACGATGAACGGTACGCGCTGAGCCATAAGGCCGCTGATGAAATGAACGTCACGGCTGAGCCTGTCCAACTTCGCGACCACAACCGCCGCCTTGTGCTGGCGCGCGGTGGCGAGAGCGGCGGCGAGCTGAGGGCGGCGCTCAAGGGCGTCCGATCCTTTGCCCGTTTCGACTTCCTCGAACTCGGCAACGATGGCGAAGCCTTCGGCCTCGGCGAAACGGGCGACGGCCTGGCGCTGAGCCTCAAGGCCGAGACCGCTGCGGCCCTGCGTCGCGGTGGAAACCCGGTAATAGGCGATGAGCGTCTTGGCGACGGTGGCGGGCATTGGCCTATCCCTGACTGACTGTCAGAACTCTAAACGTTCGTATAGTCTCTTGTCAATGCCACAAAACGCCATGAGCGGACGCTGGGCGACGCCTCGGCAACGGTAACGCGACCGTAACGCGATCAGTCGCATGGTGCGCCACGCGACCCCCGCCCGTGACCGGGGCGCGACGGATGCGACCCCATGCTGAGCCTAGGACAGGCCGCACGTCTGGCGAACACGTCTAAGACGACGTTGACCCGCTCGATTAAGGCCGGACGCCTGAGCGCGACCCGTCGCGACGATGGCGGCTACAGCATTGACCCCGCCGAGCTGGCGCGCGTGTTCACGGTGACGCCTGAGACCCCTGTTACCAGTGACGGCGACGGTGACGTGGTGCGCCACGAGACCCATGAGCGCGATCACGCCGCGACCCCTGCAACCCCTGGCCTTGATGCTGAGACGGCGGCGCGACTGGCGACGGCTGAAGCCGAGGTGGTGGGCCTGCGGGCGCTGCTCGCCGAGGTGAAGGCCAGCCGAGATGAAACGCGGGCCGACCGCGACCAGCTACGGGCCGACCGGGACGGATGGCGGGAGCGGGCCGAAAGGCTTCTGGCGGCCCCGCCGTCTCGCCCCTGGTGGCGTCGCCTTGTCGGTTAATTACAATATTTTTTATGCCAATTCCACGCTAGCATGTGCCACGAAGGATGGCGACATGAACGTTGCGACAATTATGACGCTGGTATCAATAGCTCTCGCAGTCGCGCTGGGGTTTTCTCTGCATAATATTCAGATTTTGAATGAAGAATTAAATGATGATCGTTGGTTTATGGCGATAGCGTTAGAGACAGCAATAAGGAAGCAGAAGGATATTCCATTTTCGTTTGAGCGAGTTTATTTCTTCTATCGAGACTTAGGCAACCCTCCGAGGGAGAGGATTATTGCCTGCGGGCAGACGTTTTCTGCCGTGTTTTTTAAGGGCAGCGCCGATGTCGCGTGGGGGAATTTCAAAGGCCCCGAATGCGAAAACCACAACGGTCTCGTGTTCACGCGCATCAATGGGAAGTAAGAAATCGGTAGGCTGAACGATCTCATACGCGTGTTATGTTCGACATAGCCAGCTTCAGAAGTCCAGGCTCAGGAATGGCCGCTTCCCCTTGTTGGCTCTCATGCGCCTATCTGTCTCCGTTGCCGCGTCCACGTCGGCGAATTGCTCGATAAGCCCGGCGAGCGTCACGGCCTCGGATGGCGTCAGCTCGCCTTCGGCGACGGCCCGCACCACGGCGGCGAAGGCATCGCGCGCGTCGGCGGCTTCCTTGAGCGCGGGAAGGGCAAACGATACGGGCCTGTCCCGGCGCGGCGGCGCGAGCCTGTCCAGGCATAGGCGCAACGCCAGCCCGTCGCCTTCAAGTGCGCGCGCGATGCACTTGCGCGTCAACGCCTCGGCCTCACCCTCAAGCAAAGCCTCGACCGCCAAAGTCGTCCTGTTCCTCGACCCAGCCGGGCGCCCGGCTGGGTTCCCCGATACGCCCGGCGCAAAGCCGCTCTTGCTCTTCGTTGGCTGTTTCGTTGCTGTTGTTTCAGCGTCGCTCATGCGGCTCGCGCCAGCTCTAGGACGCGGCAGCGGACTTGGCGGCTCGCACCGAATTGCCTGTTTCTGATGTTCGTCGCCTGCGGCCTCGATATGCGCAGTTGCTCGGCTATCTCTGCGTCTGTCATTTTCAGATGTAGTCTTTCGAGCATGTCGGGAATGTCGGGCGGGAACGGCATTGGCAGAGACGACTGCGGTTTTTTCTCACGCCGTCTCGGCACGCGCTTCGACTTCGGCGGCGCGTGCGCCACGTCCAGCGCGTCAAACAAGCTTTTCTTAACCATGATGTTTGGAGAGTTTGTTTGTTTGATATCCTCGCACGCGACGGTCGCCGTTAGAGGTTCAGTTGTTGGCGTAGGCTCAGCTTTAGGCGGCGTCAGGCGAGCGCCGAGATACACCCTCGGCCTTCGCTCTTGCTCAACCGTGTCGGCGGCTATCAAGCCCCGTAGCCCTTTCGTCGCCGAGTAGCGCGGGTTGAGCACTTCCGTAGTCGGTTCCCATTTCCAGAACTGGCCGCCTTTCTTGACGCTCATTTTGAGTTGGCCCGTTGTGTTCAACCAGCCCTGGAATTGTCCGTGACGTTCCTTCCCCATGTAGGCGACGCGGCTGATTATTCCGAACGTCCCTTCGTTGGCCTCAAGCGCCACGTTGACCTTCTTATTCTGGCCTACCAACTTGTGGCCCTGCCATTCGTAGTCTGACCCGCCGAGCATGGCGCGGATTAGGCCTTCAGGCGATAAGTCGTCAGGCTGCCAGTGGCAGGAATGTTGATGCAACCCGACTAAACGCTCGTCATAGCGCGGATGCTCGCGCGTGCGCAGCGCGCAATGCGGATAGCCATTCCCGCGCTCTGTCAGGAATTTCCATTCTCTGTTGTTGGCCTCGTTGAAGATAGCCGGGCGCTCGGCGTTTGGAATGTGTCGCAAGGGCGTGACCGTCAGGAACCAGGCGAGAGGACAGCCCGCGAGCCGGGCGACAACTTCCGCATGGCTCATGGCGTCAATGTCCGCCGAGACCAGCCCCTTGCTGAACGTCGGCCTAGGCATGGATAGCGACGGGAAGTGACAGGGGATGAGTTATTAACTCTAGTCGCGTGCGCGCGTGCATAGAACATGCCGACCTCTCTCAAGCCATGAAGTCTCAAAGAGATAGGCCGAGATAATTTTACAGCCTTACGTTGAACTTTGTCTTTTGAAACCATGTCGGTATCGCCTCGCCCGGCCTATCGGGCGGCGAGCTGGCGGGCGATGTTGGACGTGTGCGCGCCTAGCGTCTGCGTCTCGTTTCCGGCGAGCCAACGGGCAACCTCGGCCCTCGATATCAGCGTGCGGCGACCGACCCGCACAACGCCGAGATCCCGGCGCTCAATAAGCCGCCAGACCGACCGCGAGCTTACTGCGAGCCGGGCAGCTAGTTCCTTGACCCCGATGTATCCTGCCTCAATGTCGGCGAGCATTTACCAGATCCTTTCAAGTCCCAGTTCCCCCCTTGTTCGTCATTCCCCTACTTTAGTACCACATGGCGACGCGTCACGCCAGTAAATGACGCCGCTTGGTGCGACTTTTCCCCCCTCGTTTCCCCTTGAAAGATAATTGGTATTCGTGGTGCTCAATGATTTGAACCCTGCCCCTTGCTTCCCGTGCTGTAACCACGTCAGCCATTCCCGGCTGACGATGCGCAGGATGTTGGACAGCGACGGCAGGCCGCGACGGCGGCGTTCGATGCGCAGGATAAGGCCGAGGCGTTCGGCGGCCCTGACGGCGTTTTGCGCCGTGGTGCGGCTTACCCCGGCGAGCGCGGCGATCTTGTCCAATGGCAGGATACAGACCCCGGCTTCCCGGACCGCGCGGGCGATGACGCTTAGAGCGGCGATCTCGCCCGTCGTGAACGTGGCGGCGAGCTGCGGCGGCAACGCGCCAGAGGCGGCGCAACGGCGTCGGCGCTCAAGGGACGCCTGCCTATCGGGCGAGCGCGGCCTGACGGGCTTACGGCGGGCGCTGGCGGGCGCGGCCTGTGACACGGCTATTCCGGCAGCCGGACGTGAGAAGGCGGCTCGGCGAGCCTGTACCGCCTCGGCGATAGCCTCGGCGTCGGCGTCGGCTATCTGCCCCTCGGCGTGCGCGCGCCAAAGCAGGCGGGCGACATGATCCAGCGCGGCGGTGTTGCGGGCGGCGGTGACGGCTTGGTGGAATTGTTCGGCGAGCGGCATGGCTTCCCCTTCGGACAGAAGCCCGCCGTCAGGGACGCGCGCCGATTAGGCCAAGCGCCAGCGTTCCCCGGAAAGGGGTTGCGCTAGTCCAAATTTTCGGGGAGTATCGGGACTGCTAGTACCTCGATATTCCCCGGTTCGCCGGGACACCGGCCCGCCCTTCAAGGCGGGTTTTGTGTTTCTGGTGGTTCAATTCCTCTACGGCGCGACTGATTTGCGCCACCGTGCAAGTTGCGTCGCTTCGCGGTGAACGTCAACGCCAAGGCGATTTATCCCCGCAACTCGCCGAATGGCGCTTTGAAAAGCTTTGGCGGCGCTGTGCTGAAACGTGCTTCTCGCGCGCGCTTGATAGCAAAGCATTTAGCGAATTGGGACGGGCTCGACCTCCTGGGGTCATCGCAGAATCTGTTCCAAATCCTACGCTAAGGGATCAGCCTTTGGCGTTCGCTTGAATCTCCCGATACAGG
>JANLPL010000294.1:0-19892 GCA_031367195.1 Bradyrhizobium sp. | reverse complement strand
GGCAGCAGGATGGTGGAGTTGATCGCGGCGGTGATCATCGCGGCGGGCTTCTTCTGCAACATCGTGTTGCAGGTGTTGAGCTGCGGCTCGGCCGCCTGATCGGATTCGACCGCTTGCAGGAAATATTCGACGCCGGCCTCCTTGGCGCCTTCGCGCACGCCCTGCTCCATCGCGCCCCAGAACGGGTTCGACAGGGTTTTCATCAGGACGCCATAGACCGGCTTGTCGGCGGCGAGCGAAGGGCTCGCCGCGATTAGCGCCGCCGCGGCGGCGGCGAGCGTGATGCGCTTCAACATGGTTTCCTCCCGTTTTTCCGTCGCGCCGAAGTCGTAACCCCGGCGCCCGACCCTGCCGAACCTCTCGGCCCGACGCGCCAGGGCATTTGCGGCGCGCCATTGTTATTTATCGTCGGGACAGTGACGGCGCAACGGCCAATCGGCGGCATCGGAAAAAGGGGGCGCATATACTTCCAGAGACTAGGCTTCTGAGGTCGATTCAACAATTTCACCAAGTTTCCGAAAGAGGTCGATTATGATGTTGACAACGATTTCGCTCGGTCGTACCCGTTTGCTAGCCCGCATTATTCACGCGCTCGCGGCAAAAATGACCATTCGCGCGTTATATCAATGCCTTAGACAAGTATTGTGTTTGAAGTGCCGTTTTCAGGAACTCAGGCAATCGCTGACATTTTCATAGCCGTCCTGTCGGCGTTGCATAATGCGGGCTAGGTTTCAACACGCAGCCGCTCGTGAAGAAATTTGTGCCTTTCGACTTCAATGGCGACGGCGTCGGCGACATTCTCTGGCGCAACACCAGCGGAGCGCTCAGCATCTGGGACCCCGTCAGCGCGGGGACCAGCTTCACCAAGACCGCGCTATCGGGCGCGCCGACGAGTTGGACGGTGGCCGGCGTCGGCGATTTCAACGGCGACGGCTCAGCCGACATCCTCCGGCGCAACAGTATCAGCGGCGGCCTGAGCGTCTGGGACAGCAACGGGTCCGGCGGTTTCCTCAGTGTCCCGCTCGGAATTCCGGGAACGGATTTCCAAGTGCAGGGCGTGGCCGACATCACCGGCGATCACCTGTCTGATTTCCTTATGCGTAACTCCGCCGGCGCCACAGTGCTGTATGCGTCCAACGGATCGCTCGGCTTTACGCAGAGCAATATCGGCACCGTCGCGACGAGCTGGAGCATCCAGGGCAGCTGATCGGCCCTTTTCGGCGCGAGCTTTCGCGGGCGGCCTCAGCGCCGCCCGTTTGTTTGTTCGGGTTCACACATGCTGGCCGCCATCGACGTAGATCGACGATCCGTTGATGTAGGACGACGCGCCGCTGCACAGGAAATAGATCGTCTCCGCCACTTCGCGCGGTTCGCCGAGCCGGCCCATCGGCACGATGCGATCGACCAGATCGCTGGTGCCCGGCGACAGCATCGCGGTGTCGATCTCGCCCGGCGCGATCGCGTTGGTGCGGATGCCGCGCGGCGCGAGTTCGTGGGCGAGTTCGCGCGTCAGCGCCGAGAGCCCCGCCTTCGAGGCGGCATAGGCGACGCCGGCGAAGGGATGCACGCGCGAGCCCGCGATCGAGGCGACATTGACGATCGAGGCCTTTCCCGCCGCAAGCTCGTCCACCAACGCCCGCACCAGCAGCGCGATCGAGACGAGATTGACGTTCAGCACATGGGTCCAAGTGGCTGCGTCCGTGTCGAGCGCGCCCAGCCGCGCCCCGCCCTCGCCTTTGGGCGAAACGCCGGCGTTATTGACCAGCGCGTGAATCTTGCCATTCGGCAGCCGCGCCCGCACCGTCGCCGCGAGTTCGCCGATGGAGGCGAGATCGGCGAGATCGGCCTGCACATGGGCGTCGCGCGCGGCCGGCCAGCGACATTCCTCGGAAAAGGGCTGGCGCGACACGGTCAACAGCCGCCAGCCGCGTTCCTGAAACACTTTCACCGTCGCATGGCCGATGCCCCGGCTCGCGCCGGTCAGCAACATGATCTTCTGTTCGTCGGCCATGAGGCGCTCCCGCTGCGCGCCTCTTGTAGGCCAAGTCAGCCGCCCCTTGATAGCGTGAAGCTCAGGCGCGGCCCGCTTCATCGCTCGCGTTGCGAACGCGGGCCTCCTCCAGATCGAACGCGCGCTCCAACCGGCGACGCGTTTCGTCGGTGATGAGATTTTGCGCGTAAGATCGGTCGATCGCGGCGCGCTCGACGCCGATCAGGTCGAGCCCGAGCGCGGCCAGATCCGCGCCCTCCGCGGCGGGTTCGGGCGCAAGATCGGCCAAGAATCTGGCCTGACGCTCGCCGTGCAGTTTTTTCAGCGCGGCCACGGCGGAAGGCCGCGAACCCGGCGCGCGCTCCAACGCATCGAGCCGCGCCAGCACCGCTTCCATGGCGTTGGCGCGCGCCCATGTCTCTGCCCGCGCGTTGGCCGCCGTCTCGCGGGCGGCGACGCGGCCGAGATCGAGCCATTTCGTCAGCGGCCCCAAGGCCGCGCCCTGGCCGACCAGCGTCGCGACAATGACGCAGATGGTTGCAAACAGGATCAGGTCGCGATGCGGGAACGGCTGGCCCTGCGCCACAAGAGGGATCGACAGCGCCGCCGCAAGGCTGACCGCGCCGCGCAGGCCCGCAAAGCCGATCAGAAACGGGGGTCGCCAGCTCGGGAACGGCTCGCGCCGGCGCAGCGGCGGCCACAGCCAGCGCGGCAGATAGGTGACGGGAAACACCCACAGAAACCGCACCACGATCACGGTCGCGCTGACGATGCCCCCCGCCGCGAGCAAGGTCGGCCAACCCTCGCTGGTGAGATGGCCGACGATCTCGCGCGTTTGCAAGCCACAGATCAGGAAGGTCAGCGCCTCGACGCACCAACTCACCAGATCCCAGATGAAAAAACCCTGCAATCGGGTCGCCGGGCGGATGTAATTGCGCCCGTGCCAGGAGACATAGAGCCCGACCGCGAGGCAGGCGATCACGCCGGAGCCGCCCAGTTCATGCGGTGGCCAGAAGGCGAGATAGGGCGTGGCGAGCGCGATCAGGATTTCCGCGCGGGTGTCGTTGACCGCGTTGCGCAGCTTCAGCACGAACCAGCCGAGCGCGGCGCCGAACGCGATCTCGCCGGCGAGAATGACTGCAAATCGCACCAGCGCGTCGAGGGCGGAAAACTGGTTCGTCTCCACCGCGCGCACGGCGAGGCTGAAGGCGACCAATGCTGTCGCATCATTGGCGAGGCTTTCGCCTTCCAGGATCGTCAGCAGCCGGCGCGGCAGCTTGAAGCGGCGGCGCAGCGAGGCGGGCGCGACCGAATCGGGCGGGGAGACGATGGCTCCGAGCACGAATCCCGTCGCCCAGCTCAGCCCCAGCGCATAATGCGCCACCGCCGCCACCGCGCTCGCGGTGAACAAGACGCAGCCGATGGCGAGCGACAGGATCGGCCGCAGATTGGAGCGGAAGCCGCGCCAGCTCATGCCGACGCCGGAAAAATACAACAGCGGCGGCAACAGCGCGAGCAGCGTCAGATCGGGATCGAGCGTGATCGCCGGCACGCCCGGCAGCAGCGCCAGCGCGACGCCGGCGACCAGCATCACGACCGGCGTGCTCGCGTGCAATCGCCGCGCCAGCACGGACAAAAGCGCCACGGCGAGAAACATCGCCAGCAGCGAAGTCAGGACGAAGGTTTCAGGCAAAAGAGGCTCCCGAACTTGGGCGACGCCTATGCACGACGCGGGCCGGCCCGACGCCCGTCGCGTTTCAGAGGCGCTCTATCGGCTTAGAACGCGAGCGGGCAACGGTCTCGCGCTGCGCGCGCCGGCACGACATCGGCGGCAGGCCCTTCAGGATCAATTCCGCGTCGGCGACGGTCTGGCGGCCGATCTCGTAGAGCGAATCGACCATCGCCCCGGCGCGATGCGGCGACAACACCAGGCCCTCCACGCGGCGGGCGGGATCATCGCGCGGCGCGGGTTCGACCGGAAACACATCGGTGGCGGCGCGAAACCGGCCCTGCTCGATCTGGCGCAGAAATTCGGGGAAATCCACCACGCCGGCGCGGCTCATCAACAGGAAGATCGAGCCAGGGCGGATCAGCTCGAACTCGCGCCGCCCCAAAAACCCCTTGTTGTCGCTGGTTACGGCGGCGAATACGACGATCGCCTTCGACTGCGACAGAATCTCGTCGAGCGAAGCGGCGGCGACGCCGAAGCCCGCCAGGAAGTGCGCGGATAACATGGGGTCGTAAGCGCGGAGCTTGGCATGGAACGGCGCCAGCAGCGGCGTGAACGCGCGGGCGAGATCGCCAAAGCCGATCAAGCCGACCTCGGCGCCGTAGAGCGAGAAACAGCCTTCGGCCCCGTCGAGCAACCATTTCTCCGTTCCCGCCCGCGTCGCCCGGTCGGCGGAGGTGATCCCGCGCGCGAGATCGATCATCAGCCCCAGCGTCATTTCCGCGACGGGCTTGGCGAACGCCGAACTGGGGGCCAGCACGTGAATCCCGCGCTGGAAACAGGTCTCGTAGTCCACGTTTTGCAGAAAGTTGGTCTCGACATTGACGATGCCGCGCAATTTCGGCGCCCTATCGAGCCGCTCCTTCGGCATGTCGGACTGGCCGATCAGCAGCGCCGCTTCCGGCAACAGCGCGTCGAGCCGGGCCGCCGGCATCCGCCCCGAGCCCTCGTGGATTTCGAGCCGCCCCAGCGATTGCAGATGTGCGAACACGGCGGGCTCGAAAATTTCCGCCAGGCCGCGCGGCTGGGAATCGACGACGATCAGGGGCCGGTCCATGCGCTTCTCCGTTGCCGGGCCAGACTAGCGGCAACGCGGCTTGCCGGGAAGCGGGAGCCGCCCTACCCTGACCGCTTGCAAACGCGAGGCCGCATGTTCCCCGAACCTTCCGCCGGCAGCCAGGACTATGTCGGCGATGCCCGCAACGACGACGTGTTGATCTCTGTCAACGGCGATCTCGTGCGCCGCGGGCAAGCCAAAATCTCCGTGTTCGATTCCGGCTTCGTGCTCGGCGACGGCGTCTGGGAGGGCCTGCGGCTGCACGACGGCCGCATCGGCTTTCTCGACCGGCACCTCGACCGGCTGTGGGCGGGCGCGAAAATGTTGCGGATCGACATCGGGCTCACGCGGACGCGACTCGCCGCGCGGCTGTTCGATGTGCTTGAAGCCAACGACATGCGCGACGGCGTGCATATCAGGCTGATGGTGACGCGCGGCGTCAAACGCTCGCCCTATCAAGACCCGCGCCTGACCATCGGCGCCGCAACTATCGTCATCATCCCGGAATGGAAGCAGCCCACGCCGGAAATGCTGGCCAAGGGGATGGACCTGTTCACCGTCCATATCCGCCGCACCGGCCCGGCCGAACAGGACCAGAAGCTCAATTCCCATTCCAAGTTGAATTGCGTGCTCGCCTGCATCCAGGCGATGGAGGCCGGCGCCGACGAGGGGCTGATGCTCGACGACCGCGGTTTTGTCGCCACCTGCAACTCCACCCATTTCTTCATCATTCGCGGCGGCGAGCTTTGGACCTCGACGGGGGGCTATTGCCTGGGCGGCATCACGCGCGAGGCGGTGTTGCGCGCCGCGCGCCGGGCGGGCGTTCCGGCTTACGAAAAGGATTTCTCGCTGTTCGACGTCTATAGCGCCGATGAGGCGTTCTGCACCGGCACTTTCGCCGGGCTCAGGCCGGTGCGAAAGGTCGACGGCGTGTTGATCGGCGAGCGCGGGTCCGATCCCGCCGACGCCTCGGGGCCGATGACGCGGCGGCTGCGCGCGCTCTACAAGGCGCTGGAGGCCGAGGAAGCGCGGGGGCGGACATGAAGCCGACCCGCATCGCCATGTGGTCGGGACCGCGCAACATCTCCACCGCGATGATGCGCGCGTTCGGCAATCGCGCCGATTGCGCGGTCGCCGACGAGCCGTTCTACGCCGCCTATCTCACCGCCACCGGCCTGATCCACCCCCTGCACGAGAAGGTGATCCGTTCGCAGCCGACCGACTGGCGGGCCGTCGCCGACGCGATGCTCGGCCCCGTGCCGGGGGGCAAGCCGGTCTGGTATCAGAAGCACATGACGCATCACATGGTCGCGGGCTTCGGGCGCGAGTGGATCGAGCCCTGCGTCAACGTGTTCCTGATCCGCGCGCCGGAGGCGGTGCTGGCTTCCTACCATCGGGTGCGGGAGGATTTCACTTTGGCCGAAATCGGTCTGCCGACCCAGGTCGAACTGTTCTTCCGCGCCGGCGACAAGCTCGGCCACACCCCGCCCGTGATCGAGGGACGCGACGTTCTGGCCGACCCGCAAGGCGTGTTGCGGCAGCTTTGCAAGGCTTGCGGCATCGGCTTCGACCCCGCGATGCTGTCGTGGGAGCTGGGGCGGCGGCCGACCGACGGCGTCTGGGCGCCAGCGTGGTACGCCTCGGTCGAGCAATCCACCGGCTTTTCCGCGCCGAGCCCGGAGCCGGGCTTCGAGGATTTGCCCGATAATCTCAAGCGGCTGGCCGAGAAGGCGCGCCCGCTTTACGAAACGCTCGCCGCGCACCGGCTGCGCTGACTACAGCAGCATCGCGACATGCTCGGCGATGGCGAGCGAGGCGGTCAGCCCGGGGCTTTCGATTCCGTAGAGATTGACGAGGCCGGCGATCCCATGCGCCGTCGGCCCGTCGATGCGGAAATCCGCCGCCGCCTCGGCTGGCCCTGAGATTTTCGGCCGAATGCCGGCATAGGCCGGGCTCAGCGCGTCGTCGGGCAATTCCGGCCAGTAGCGCCGGATCGCGTCGGCGAAGCCGCGCGCCCGCTCAGGGTTGACGTGATAATCGAGGCTCTCGACCCATTCGACATCGGGTCCGAACCGCGCATGACCGGCCAGATCAAAAGTCAGATGCACGCCGAGCCCATGCGCCTGCGGGGCGGGATAGATCAGCCGCCGGAACGGCGCGCGGCCGGCAAGCGCGAAGTAATTGCCCTTGGCGAACTGCGTTTGCGGGATGTCCGCCAGCCCCTCGACGCCAAGCGCCACGCGCGAGGCGGAGAGCCCCGCCGCATTGACCAGCGCGCCGACGCTCATGCGCGCCGGCGTTGCGCCGCCGATCTCGACCGTAAGGCCGTTCGGCTCGCGCCTCGCGGAGAGGAACGGCGCGCGATAGGCGAAAGCGGCCCCCTCCGCGTCGGCCTGCAACGCCAGCATATAGGCGTGGCTGTCGAGAATGCCGGTCGCGGGCGCCAGTAGCGCGCCGACACAGGCGAGCGCCGGCTCCAGCGCCTTCGCCTCGCGCGCCGACTGGAGCGTCAAATCCTCGACGCCGTTTTGCGCGCCCTTGCGCGCCAGCGCCTCCAGCCCCGCCATTTCGCTTGCGTCGGCGGCGACGATCAGCTTGCCGCAGTTGATGTGGGGCACGCCGCGCGCGGCGCAGAAGGCGTACAGCGCCGCGCGGCCCGTCACGCAAAGCCGCGCTTTCAGGCTGCCGGTGGGATAATAGATCCCGCTGTGGATCACCTCGCTGTTGCGCGAGGAGGTCTCCTCGCCGAAGGCCGCGCGCGCCTCGACCACCACGACCGAGCGGCCGCCGAGCGTCAGCGCCCGCGCGACCGCCAGCCCGACCACGCCGGCGCCGACGACGCAGACGTCGAAATCGCTCATGCCGGCAGCGCCTGCAACGTGGTCAGCCGCGCGTGCGGTTCGATCCCGCAGCCGCGCAGCAATTCGACATAGACGCGACGCAGCCGCTCGCGCGTTGCGCCAAAGGCGGCGACGTCGAGCGGGAACATTTCATGCAAATCGGCAAGCCCGAAATCGGCGGGGATGTCGCTCAACAGCCGCACGGGAACGCCCATCGTCTGGCACATTTCCAGCGTGCGGCTGTCATGCGCGACCACGCCGCCCGGCGCGCAAGCCTGCATCCCCAGCATCACCCCATGAAAGCGCGCGCCGACCACGAAATCGAAGGCGCGCATCGCCTCCAACCACGAGGTCGCGTCGATGAAGGCGGCCGCGTGGCGCTGCCGAAAAAGCTGCAATTCCGCCGCCGTGCGCTCGGGCATGAGAAACTGCCGGATCGCCTCGGCTTTGGCCGGAGGGCTGCGCGAACTCTCGCCGCGCGCGAACCGCACCATGTCGAGATCGGCCTGCGTGACATAAAGACCGCCGGTCGCCTCGACGAGGCTCACCAGCCGCCGCTCCAACTCGCGCGTGCCGACGAAATGCGGATTGCCGGCGGCGACGCACAGCCGGTCGATGCGGCGGCGCTCGAAATTGCGCTTCAGCGCCGTGTAGAAGTCGGCGCGGTCGTTGAGGAAATTCGACGGGCAGCCGGTGATGACGGCGCGGTCGCCGAGCCCAAGCTTTTCCAACACCCGGCGCGTGAAAGCGCCGCGCACGCCGATATTGGGCTTAGGCCCGGGCGCCAACGCGCCCAGCACCCGCGCCCAGCGCTCGACGCCGGGGCTGAGTTGCACGCCCGCCGCCATATTGGGGGCCTGCGCGCCGAGGCCGACGACGACGATCGGCAGGCCGATCGCCTCCAGATGCGCCGCAAAGCCGCCCAGATCGTGGTGGGGCCCCAACTGATTGGCCGCCGCCAGCACGAGCATGTCGCAGCTCTCGCGCGCCTGATGGACGGGGACATGCCAGGGCAGGATCGCGACATCAGGCTGGAGATGGCGCCACAGCGCCTCGACGAAGGCGAAATTGCCGAGATTGTCGCCGCTGGCGCGGAACAGCGCCTCGGACGTCTGAAGAAACGAATCTTCATGCCGCCGCGAGGGCGCAAGCAACCCTATCCGCATTGTCCCGTCCCGGCGGCCCGGCGCCCGCCCGTCGCCGGCCTACAGGAAAGGCCCTGCGCCTGCAACGCGGTCGATCAGAGCTTGGTCAGCATGTGCAGATCCTGCATCGCCTCGACGCCGCGCACGCTGGTTTTGAGAACCGGCATGATCGTCGACCACACCCGCTGCACATGGGCGGGGTGATGCGCGGTCAGGCCGTATGACGCCGTAATTCCGCGTAAACCCGGAGTCTCGTAGGGCCGGTAGAGGATGCCGGCCTGTTCGAGATCGATCGCGTAAAGCTCGCCCCAGCCGGGATCGCCGCGCTTGCGTCTGACATCCACGACATGCGGACCCGAGGTCGAAATCAGCGCCAGACCGCCGCGCCGCAACACCCGCCTGATCTCCGTCAGCCAAGGCAGTTGCAGCGCAATCGGCAAATGGGTCCAGATCGAAATCGAGATGACGCAATCGAACGACTCGTCGGGCAGCGGCAACGGCGGATCATAGGCGTTGACCAGGGTTGTGACCCCGGGAGCGGCGCGTTGGAGATAGGCGATCGCGTGGTCGTTGACGTCGCAGCCGAACCAACGCGCGGCATATCCGCGCGACATCGGCAGCAGAGAGCGCCCGACGCCACAGCCGAAATCGAGAATGCGAAGGTCGGGTGTGATTTCGCCGAAGAATTCGGCGATGTGATCGCGCAGCACGGTCGCCGTGCGGGAGCCTTGATCGGCGAAAATTTCCGTGGTGTCGCTGCCGATCAGCCGCATCTGATCGCGGGGCGGCATCTCCAGACCCTGTGTCCAGCCAAGTTCGGCGGCGGAAGGCTTCGCCAGCCGGTGACGGAATTCAAACGGGGAATTGGAGAGATCGACGTCCGCGCCGGCGAAGGCGACGCGGACCTCTCTGACATCGCCGAGCGGGCAGGCGAAGGCGAGCCGGAAGCCACAGCGGCGATTGAGGTCGGCGCGAAAATCGCCGGCGCGGACCGCGCCGACGATTTCGCCGTCCGCCGAGACGACGAGATCGGCGGGTTCCTCGCCCTGCGCGATCGCCCAGCCAGCGATCCCGGCGCGCGTGCACGAATCGATATGTCCCTTCACCGCCGCCCCCAAATGCGCGTTTTCGCGACGCTTAACACGCGCCGCGTCGGGCCAAGACTTGTGTTTAGGCGCCAACGCTGGTTTAGCCGCGCGGGCGCAATTCGAAAGGGGTCGCGTATCGATGGCAAGTCTGCGGCGCGCGACGTCGAACATCGCCGCCCAGGTCGTAAGCCTCGCGGCGGGCGTGATCGATCGCATCGTGCTGGTCGGCCTGCTGCTGCGGGTCTGGGGCGCGGATACGTTCGCTTCCTACGCCATCGTCCAGTCCTGGGCCGGCCTGCTGCTGATGGTGGAGCTGGGCGCGCAGATCTATTTCCAGAACGAGGAGCAGAACGCGCATGTGCGCGGCGACAAAGCGCGCTTCCGCCGCATCGCCGCGATTCATCTGGGCCTGTCGCTCTGCGTCGTCGCGCCGCTCGCCGCGCTGTTCACGCTGATCGTGGCGTCGGGAAGCGCGGATATTGCGCTGCGCCTGCCCCATTTCGATCTCGTCTCGGCGCGCTGGATGCTTTGGCTGCTGGGGATCGGCAATCTGCTGTCGGTGCTGCGCGCGCCCGCCAGCACCGTGTTCTCGGCCACCGGCGATTTCGCCTATGTCACGCTGATCTCGGCCGGCTCGGTGGTCGTCAATACGCTGGCGGCCTTCGCCGCCGTCAGCCTCGGCGCGGCGCCGCTGACGGTCGCGATCCTGTTCTTTTTGCTTTATGGCGTCGGCGCGGCGCTGTTTTTTCACCTCGCCCTGCGCGCGCGGCGCGGCGAATGGAGCGCGCCGCCCGCGCTGCCGAGCCGGGCCGAGTTCCTCGGCGCGGTCAATCACGTCAAATGGTTCGCGCTCCAGATGATCGCGCCGACGGTGTGGCTGCAAACGCCGGTGCTGGTGTTCGCCAGCCGGGGCGTCGCCGGCGCGGAGATCGCGGCCTTTCTGCTGATGCGCACGATGGTCAACCAGATCCGGCAGTCTTTCCAGTTCGCCGCCGTCGGCGCGGGGCTGGAGATCGCCACCTACAGCCACGCGGGCGAACATGCGCGCGCCTGGGAGATCACGGCGCAGGTCGGGCGCATGACCAGCGTCATCAGCGGCGTGTTCGTCGGCGGCATCCTCGCCTTCGGCCCGACCGTCACCTATTACTGGGCCGGCGAAGCGGGCCTCTACGATCCTCGCATCGCGGCGGCGATGCTGATCCCGCTGCTGATCGTCGCGCCGCTGCAACAGCCGGTGGCGCTGCTGCAATACGCCAATCGCTCGCGCGAGATCGGCCTGTTGCGGCTGGGCCTCGTTGTATTCGGCCCGCTCGGCTGCGTGATCGGCGAGCGGCTCGCCGGGCCGCCCGGGGTCGCTGCCGGGCTGGGCGTGGCCGAAATTCTCGCCTACGCCCTGGTCGCGCCGCGTCTGGCGGTCATGCCCTCGATCTCAGGCTTCTTTCCCTATTACGTCAAGACGCTGGCGATCGGCGGGGCGGCCGCTGCGCTCAGCGGCGGGGCGGCTTATGCGTTGCACGCGTTCGTGCGCCCCGTCACGCTGCTGCCGTTCCTTGCCGAGGGCATGGTGTGGGGTTGCCTGATCGTATTGCCGCTTGTCTATAGCGCGCTGCCCGAACCGCTGAAGCGCGCCGCCCGCGCAAGGCTGGCGCCGGCGGGACGGGGGGCCTCGCGCTGACCATGCTGTTCGCGCTGTCCAAGATCGGTTGGTTGTTCGCCGCGCCGAGCCGCGTGTTGCTGCTCGCGGCGCTGGCGGGAGTGGCGCTGCGCCGACACGCGCTCGCGCTCGCGGCGCTTGGGGTACTCGCGGCGGCGGCGATTCTGCCGCTTGGCGGCTTGGCGCTGTCGCGGCTGGAGGCGACCTTTCCGCCGATGCCAGCGCCGGCGCGGATCGACGGCATTCTGGTGATCGGCGGCGCGCTCGACGCGCCCCGGTTCGACCAATGGCCCGGTTCGGGTTTCGATCCCGCCATAGGCCGGCTGTTCGAGGCGGCGCGTCTGGCGAAAGCCTATCCGCTGGCGCGGGTGCTCGACATCGGCGGCCCCGATCCGCACACGGCCGACCGGCGCGCCGAAGCGGACGCCGCCGCCGACGTGCTGGTGCGGCTCGGCGTGGCGCGCGGCCGAATCGAGATCGAGCGCGAGTCGCGCAACACTTACGAGAACGCCGTCAACGCCGCTGCCCTCGCCCACCCGAAGCCCGGCGAAACCTGGGTGCTGATCACCTCCGCCTTCCACATGCCGCGCGCGATCGGCTGCTTTCGCGCGGCGGGCTTCGCGCCGCTCGCCGACCCCGTGGATTTTCACTGGATCGGCGATGTGAAGCCCGGCTTCGACGTCGGCGGCGGGTTGGACGCGCTCGATCTGGCGACCCACGAATATTTCGGGCTGGCGAGCTATCGTGCGATGGGGCGCAGCGACGCGCTGTGGCCGGGACCATAGGGATTCGGGTCTGATGCTTGGCGCGCGGCCGTGGATGTCTGCGATGGGCGGGTAGGGGACGTTAAATTAGTGTTTGGAGGGCCTGTCACGGTAATTCCGCGGGAGTTCACTGCGCGCCTAGAAGCAGCCGAAGCTTTTCCAAATACACGAGTACAGCGCTAATGAATGCAGAAGCTCCGAAAAGCACAGCAATCGCGGTTGTTCCTACGAACCATTTGGTGGGCAAATCCGATATGCGACCGGCAATTTCCGCGACCGTAGCCGCAGACGCCTTCGCGTCTAGTTTCGCATCGACAGAACTTAGCTTCACGTCAACAGTATTGAAGCGGCTTTCAAGTCGCAAGTCCGCAGCGTGGCCCTGGTCCACGATTCTATCCAGTTTGCCATCGAACTTTTCGAAGGCTCGCTCAAGCGCTGATACTCGCCGTTCCACGTCATTGCCCGTAGGACCTCCGCCGCTGCCACCTGCTTGTGTGTGACCAATCGACGCCTCGCGTGCCCGTTTCGCCCTAAAATCATCCAAATCTTGAGAAGATATCAAAACTGGCGGCGTCACGTCTCACTTCCTTTTTTATCTAGTAATATTTTATATATTTCGTCCAGCTTATTGCCCATTTCATCCATACTTTTGTCGAAATCCGGATCTTGGTTTCGAATTTCGGGAGGAATGCTTAGTAAGGCGATATACGTTCTCGTAGCAATCGACGTAAGCATTGAGACAAGATGCTCAAGTCTCGCTATGCGATTTTCCGACTCTTCATGTGTCGCCACGTTCGTCCAACCCTTCGGGTGCAACTTAGTCGCTGTCCCAGTCTCGGGCAATGCCTTTCGCGCCGCTCGGGTTGTGGAAAGCGATACGTGAAGGGCGATCTGCCATCGAAGCGGCTGAATTGAAGGGGGCTGCAATCGCTCAAGGAGGGAGCGGCCGCAACTTCGGCTTCGGCTCGATTGCAGCCGACGCACCGCTGAGTATCAACAGCTGATTTCAACCCCTAGCCGAGAAAATCCGCCATCGACGCTTCGAGCCGCCGCGCGAAGGCGGAGAAGCTGAACTCCGTGCGAAAGCGTTGCTGTCCCCGCGCACCCAGTCTGGCGGCGAGATCGCGCTCGCGCAGCAGCGCGACCAGCGCCTCGACCAGCCGGCCCTCGTTGTCGCGCGCGAGATTGAACCCGGTCGCGCCGTCGAGATTGACCTCGGCGCCCGCGTCGGCGAGCGAGGCGATCACAGGCAGGCCGCGCCGCATCGCCTCGATGAACACCAATCCAAACCCCTCGGTGAGGCTCGGCATCGCAAACACGCTTGTGCGCGCCCACACCCCATCGATTTCAGCTTCAGGCACGAAGCCCGCAACCTCGATCGAGCCCGCCGCGCTGGACTGCCGCGCCAGATCGCGCAACGCCTCCAGCGCCGGCCCCTTGCCGACCAGCAGCAGCCGCGCGTCGGGCACGGCGGCGACCACGCGCGGCCATAGCGAGACCAGCACGCCCTGCCCCTTCGGCCAGCCCGGCTCGACCCGCCCCAGCAGCAGCACCGTCGGCGGCCCTTCGTTGCGCGCGACCGGCGCCGCCTCGTCGGCATAGGCGCCTAGACGGCAGAGTTTTACGTTGTGGAGCCTGCCCAGCGTCGGCTCCGCCCGAGCCAGCGTATAGGCGCTGTTGACCAGCACCAGATCGGCGCGCGCCAGAGCGGCTGCACGGTCGGGGCGGACCTCGTCCCACACTTCGATCCCATGCGCCCAGACGGCATAAGGCCGGCGCGGCCACAGCAGCCGCGCGATGCGCGCGGTGCCGGCGAAATCGTAAACGAACCGCCCCGACGACAGGCTCGCCCGCTCCAACCCCATAAGAAAGCGCGCGCGCGAGCCGCCATAGGCGCCGACCGCCGCGCCCTCGATCGCAAAATCGCCGCGCTCCCTACAGGCGTGGCCGCGCGTCGGCGCCAGCCGCGCCAGCGCCTTGGCCGACACCCGCGCCACTTCCGCGATGCCGCCATTGCCCGGCCGCAGATATTGCGCGGCCAGATGAATCTTTAAATCGCTCACCGCTTGGCCAAAGCGCCGCTGGCGCGCGGCTCCGGCGCCTGCGCGAGGCGGGCCTGATAGACGCTGTAATTCTCCATCACCCGCATCACATAGTCGCGGGTTTCGTCATAGGGGATGCGCTCGACCCAATCGACGATATCGGCGCCGTTGCGCGGATCGCCGAACGCGTTGACCCATTGCGCCACTCGGCCCCCGCCGGCGTTATAGGCCGCCGCCGCCATTGGCAGCGATCCGCCTTCCGCCGTCACGAGCTGGCCGAGGAAAGCCGCGCCAAGCTGCATGTTATAGCCGGGGTCGGAGATGAGCCTGTTGTAGTCATAGGGCACGCCCGCCTTGCGCGCGGTGTCGGCGGCCGTGCCGGGCAGGATCTGCATCAGGCCCTTCGCGCCGGCGCCGGAGGCCGCGCGCGGGATGAACTCGCTTTCCTGCCGCGCCACCGCCATCACCTGCCCCAGCGCCGCCGACCCGCTCAGCGGCTCGAAATCCGGCAGCCCGAAGGTCGGGAACGCGACCGCGTCGAGCGGAAAGCCGCGTTCGATGGCGATCTTGCCGAACACGACATTGATCGACGCCGCCGCTCGCGCCCGCAGAACAAGGGCGAGCGCCGCCAGTTGCGCCTCCTCGTCCCAGCTTTTGGCGGCGGCATAAGCGACGGGGCCGACGAAATCGTCGAGCCCGGCGGCGAGATAAAGCTCGATCACCCGCGTCGCCTCGGCGCGCTCCTCCCCGGTCGCGGCGGCGGCGGGGCGGCGCAGGCTGATCTCGGTCGCGCCCAGTTTCTGCGCCGCGAGTTGGCCGTAATAGGCGATGGGGTAAGCGGCGGCCTTGCTGTAGAAGCCGTGCGCGTCGTCGCTCTGTCCCAGGGCTTCGGCCGTGCGGCCGCGCCAGTAGTTCGCGCGCGAAATCGAGATCGGCGTCTCGGCGGCTTGCACCGCGGCGGCGAAATGCGGCGCGGCGCGGGCGGGATCGTTGAGGAAGCGCAGCGCGATCCAGCCGGCGAAGAAGGCGGCGTCGACTTTGGCCGGCGAGGCGCGCGCAATCGCGGCGTCGCTGACCTTGTAGGCCTTTTCAAATTCGCCGCGGTCGAGGAACAGCCGCGCCACCATGCGCCGCTCGCTCCACCACTTGTCGGGATCGACCAGTCTGTCGGCGTCGCGCGGCGCCAGCGCCAGCCAGGAGGCGGCCTCGTCGAGCCGCCCGGCGCGGCGGGAGTCCTGCACGTGGGCGAACAGGAAGCCGGGATCGCTGCGCGCGGCCGGCGGCACGGCCGAGGAGGTGCGCGCCGTCAGCGGCCCCTTCGCCGCCTCCCAGCGCGCCCGCGTCAAGGCCTGGATATCGGCGCCGCCCAGCGTCGCGGCCCGCCACGCCGGCCCGCCGCGCTCGGCGTAAAGCAGCCGGCTTGTGCGGGCGGAATGATCCTCGCGCGTCAGCATCGCGGCGAATTCGCGCAACAGGACAGTCTCGGTCGCGGCGTCGATATCGCCGTCGCGCCACAGCGCGCGAATGACCGCCTGCGCCTCGTCGCGCTTACCGAGCGCCAGTTGTGCGCGCGCGAGCGCGATTTTGCCGGCCGAGGTCAGCGGCGGCGTTTCGCCCAGCGTCGCCAGCGTCTCCGCTGGGCTCGGCTTGCCCGCGAACAGCCAGCCCTCGCGCACCGAGCGCATCCAGTCGCGCATCGGCCAGTCCGGATGCGCCGTCTCGAAAGCGGCGAGCCGGTCGGGGGTCGCGGCGACCCGCAGCGCGATCCAGTCGAGCGCGGCGCGGGCGACCGCGTCGGTGATCGCGCTTGCCGCCCCGTCGCCCTGCGGAAACTGGTTCTTACGGTAGAAGCCGGCGGCGTCGCTGAAACGCGCCAGTTCCCCCGCGTCGAGGCGGGCGATCTCGGGCGCGAGCGGCGGCGCTATTGCGGGATGCAGCGCGCCGAACGGGCTGGCGGAGATGGCGCCGGTCGGCGCGGCGTCGATGGCGGGCGCTACGGCGGCGACGACCGCTTCCGCCGGCGGCTTCGGCCGCTGCGCGACGAAGCCGACGCCGAGGGCGGCGACGACCATCGCAGCCAACGGGCCGGCCGGCCAGAAGGCGCTGAGGCGGCGGGACGAAGGGTTCATCCAAAAACTCCGCCGCTGATCCTAGCCGGGCGGCGTTTAAGAAGCGTTAACCAAACCAGGCGCTCTCGCCACGCCCCTTTCGCCGGCCGCGCCGAGGGTCTATGTGTCGTGCAGCGACGCACGGGAGATATGGGAACGTGGCGATGGAGAAGCGAGCGAAATTTCACGGCTCGATGCCGGCTCTGGTGACGCCGTTCAAGGACGGGAAATTCGACGAGCCGTCTTTCCGCGCCCTCGTAGATTGGCAAATCTCCTCCGGCAGCCACGGCCTGGTGCCGGTCGGCACCACCGGCGAGAGCCCGACGCTCAGCCATGCCGAGCATCGCCGTGTCATCGACGTCTGCCTCGACGAGGCGCGCGGGCGCCTGCCCGTCATCGCCGGCGCCGGCTCGAACAATACGGTCGAGGCGATCGAACTCGCCCGCCACGCGGAAAAGGCCGGCGCGGACGCGGTGCTGGTGGTCACGCCGTATTACAACAAGCCGACCCAGGAGGGGCTCTACCAGCATTTCAAGGCCATCAACGACGCCATCGGCATCCCCATCCTCATCTACAATATCCCCGGCCGCAGCGTCGTCGACATGAGCGTCGACACCATGAAGCGGCTCTACGATCTCGACAAGATCGTCGGCGTGAAGGACGCGACCGGCGATCTCGCCCGCACCTCGCGCCAGCGCCACGCCATGGGCCACGATTTCATTCAGCTTTCGGGCGAGGATATGACGGCGCTGGCCTATATGGCGGCGGGCGGGCATGGCTGCATCTCGGTGAGCGCCAATGTCGCGCCGGTGCTGTGCGCGGAACTGATGGAGGCGACGCTGAAGGGCGATTTCGCCGCCGCGCTGACCTTGCAGGACAAATTGATCCCGCTGCACGCCGCGATCTTCCTTGAACCCGGCGTTTCCGGCGCCAAATACGCCCTCAGCTTGCTGGGGCGGATCAAAAATGAGACGCGCCTCCCGATCCTTCCGGTCTCGGACGGCGTGGAAAGCGCGATCCGGCGCGCGATGGCGCACGCCGGCATCCTGAACGCGTGACGCTTTGGCCGAAAAATCAGATCCGAACTACAAAATCGCCGCCGACAACCGCCGCGCCCGCTTCGATTACGAAATCGGCGAGGTGATCGAGGCCGGCATCATGCTGACCGGCACCGAGGTCAAATCGCTACGCAGCGGCAAGGCGACGGTGGCGGAGAGCTACGCCGCGGTCGATCGCAACGGCGAATTGATGCTCTACAACGCCAATATTCCGGAATATCTCCAAGGCAACCGCTTCAACCACGAGCCGAAACGGCCGCGCAAGCTGCTGGTTCACGCCAAGGAAATCGTCAAATTCGCCAAGGGTGTCGAGCGCGAGGGCATGACCATCGTGCCGCTGCGGATCTATTTCAACGACAAGGGCCGCGCCAAGATCGCCATCGCGCTCGGCCGCGGCAAGAAGCTGCACGACAAGCGCGAGACCGAGAAGGAGCGGGATTGGAACCGGGATAAGAGCCGGGTGCTGAGGGATCGGGGGTGAAGCGGGCGACCGCCTTCGTGACGATTTTAGTCTTCGCCCAAGAAAATCCAATCCGATGGCAACACGCGATTGTTCGCAAACCGAGAAGAATAACTCGTCCGAGAAAGGCAATCGGATGCTTGGGTTTGAGTTATCTTGGTGGAATGGCGCAATGTTGGCGTCGCTGGGTTTGGCAGCACTTGCTGCAATAGCGGTGCTCGTTACGACCCGCGCTGTTATTTATCTTCAGGATCGCGACGCGGACGCGAACGCTAAATCCTTCGAAAGGTATAAGATCGAAGCTGGGGAGCGAACCAAAGCCCTCGAAAAAGATGTAGTTTTGTCGCGCGTTGCAATCGCCGAAGCAAACGCGCGGGCGGCCGAAGCACAATTAGCTCTTGAAAAATTCAGATTGCCAAGAACATTAACGCATTCGCAGCACGATGAATTAACATCCAAATTAACCCCATTCAAAGGAAGTAAAGTAAAAGTTTGGATTTTGACGGGGAGCCCCGATATTTCTAGTCTGGCAGGAAATCTTATCAATGTATTTTCGAATTCAGGTTGGCATGTCGCAAGAGCTACATCTCTTAGCGGAAAGTCGTTTCCCGGGGTGCTAGTCTCTGTAAGAAATGGCATATCTGCCGATTCGCAGGCAAACACTCTCGTATCTTATTTGAATTCTATTAATATAGATTCGACTTTAATGCAGCCGTTTGACGACGATGCCGGCTTGGAACCTTCGTCAAATGGCGTAAGTTCATTTAGCGGGGATCCAGAAATACTAGTTGTTGTCGGCAGCAAACAATAACTTTGCGACCCAAATAGCTCGTAGGCTGCCGCCGCGATCACTTAACCGATCTCTCCTCCAAATGTCGGGTTACCTCGGAGCTTCCGCTTGAGGCGTGTGCGCTATTGTACAATCGCTAAGCAAGTATATCTCACCCCCCATCCACCGCCCATCCCGCCACCTCTGCGCCCGCGCCTTCAACCGCGCGCCGAGCCGGAAGCCTAGGGGCAAGCGCAGCCTCGCACGCGCCCCCGGCTCCAGGAACACCTGCCCGAAAACCTCCATCACCGCGTCCGGCGCGAACGCCGCCACACGCGAGCGCCAGCGACCCTGTCCCGGCTTCGGCTCGAACCGGATCAGCGCCTGCGCGAGGTCTTCCCCCGTGCGGAAGCGGAAGGCGGGATCGTGCACCAGCGCGAGGTGATGGCGGTCGCGCCCGCCCTCCCAGACGAACACCGGCTTGTCCTGCGCGAGAAACTCGGCGATGGCGAGCCCGAACGCCTCGCCGCCGCGTCTTGCATTGAGCCCGACGTCGCAACTGGCGACGAAATCCGCCACGCCCTGCCGATCCGGCGCTTTTGGCGCGTGGATCACCCGTTCGTGCCGCAGCAGCGGCGCGGTGTTGAGCAGCATCACCCAGAGATCGGGCCGCGCCGCCAGCGCCCGCTCCAGCGCGGCGGGCACGAAGGGAACATTGAGCTGATCCGGTCCGCCGTGCCGACCGACCACGACCGCCTCGCGCGGCACGCCGTATTGCGCCCGCAAATTCCCGAGCGGGCGCGGCGGATCGACGATATGCGGCACGGCGGGATATCGCCCCGCCGCCGCGGCTTCAGCCAGCCAGGGCGAGATATAGGCGTAGGAATCGCCGTGTGGGTCGAAGAACCGGAACACCTCGTGCACGACGGTGCGGCCGCGCGGGCTCAGCGGATAGCGCGGGCGGGTCGATTTCAGGGCGTAGGCGACCTCTATTTCCTCAGCCTCGATCCACGCGGCGCGCTCGGCGGCGCTGCGATAGGCGCGCACGGGAAAAGCGGCGGCGAAGCGGGCGACCTGCTCGGCGTCCACGCTCTGCTCCGCGTCGTGCAGGATCACCGGGTTGACGCCGAGACAGCGTCGGGCGTGGAAGGCGTAATCGTACAGCGCCACCGCCACGCCGCGCTCGTT
>JANLPL010000268.1:0-4796 GCA_031367195.1 Bradyrhizobium sp. | reverse complement strand
CCGATTTTCGGATAAAAATCCTGCTAAAGCAAAAGGCGCTAAGCAGGCATTCGTTGCTTTTGCAACGAATGCCTGCTTAGCGACGCGCGGCCCGGGCTTTGCTAGAGAGGGGAGCGCCTTCTCAGGACAAGCCCGGCGATGCCCGAAGCGAACACTCATTTCGAATATATCGCCGGCCTGTGGCAGAGCGTGGCCGATCGCGGCCGCGCGCTGGTCGGCATAAGGCGCCCGACGCCGCGCGACGTCGATGAGCTGGTCGATCTTGCGGCCAAGCTGCTTTCTGGCCGTGGCGAGGCCTCGGGCGCGGCGACCGCGGCCACGCTGCTGGCGGGCTTTTCCGCCCTGAGCGACGCCGACAAGCGCGCGTTCCTCGAACGCGCCAACGCCGTCTATGGCCCCGACCTCGCCGCGCTCGGCGACGCCGCGCGCGGCTTCCTCGACGCGCCCGACGCCGCCCGCGCCGCCGAATTGTTCGCCCGCGCCGAGCCGATGCGCCAAGAACTGATCCGCCGCCTCAATCACGCCCCCGGCGGCACGTTCGCGCTGGTGAAAATGCGCGAGACGCTGCTAGGCGCCCTGAAAGAGGGCGCCGCGCTCGAAGCCTTCGACCGCGATTTCCGGCACCTGTTCGCCTCCTGGTTCAACCCAGGCTTTCTCGTGCTGCGCCGGATCGAATGGACCACGCCCGCCAATATTCTCGAAAAGATCATCCGTTACGAAGCGGTGCACGAAATCTCGAATTGGGACGAATTGCGCCGAAGGCTCGATCCGCCCGACCGGCGCCTCTACGCCTTCTTCCACCCCGCCCTGGCCGACGAGCCGCTGATCTTCGTCGAAGTGGCTTTGACCTCAGCCATTCCCAATGCGATCCAGCCGTTGCTCGCGCCCGACCGCGCCGCGCTTGCGCCCCAAAGCGCGACGACGGCCGTGTTCTATTCGATTTCCAACGCGCAGGCAGGTCTGGCCGGCGTCAGTTTCGGCAATTTCCTGATCAAACAGGTGGTTGAGGATCTGCGCCGCGAATTGCCGCGCTTGGCAAGCTTCGTCACGCTCTCGCCCGGTCCCGGTTTCGCGCGCTGGTTGGCGCAGGAGCGCGCCAACGAAGCCTCGCGCTTTCTCGGACCCGAGCCGCGGCGCCTGCTGGAGGCGATCGAAGCCGGCGAGACGCCGGAGGGGTCTGAGCGCGCGCTGTCGGCGCTCGCCGCCGCCTATTTCCTGCAAGCGCGCACGGGGTCCGGCCGTGTGATCGATCCTGTCGCCCGCTTCCACCTCGGCAACGGCGCGCGACTGGAGCGCATCAACCCGCGCGGCGATCTCTCGCCCGCCGGCTTGCGGCAGTCGCTCGGCGTGATGGTCAACTATCTCTACGATCCCGATGAGATCGAGGCCAATCACGAAGCCTTCGCCAACCGCAACGCGGTCGCGGCCTCTTCGGCGATCAGGAAATTGGCGGCGCCGTTCGCGGTGAAGGGGTGAGGGACGCAATTTTCCGAATTTCCCGCGGCCGTGCTAGACTTTTCCGAGAGACTCGACGTGGCAATGTCTTGAAGGGTTGGTCGATGAGCAAACCCGTCATCTTTACCGTCTCGGCGGCTTGGGACGAGGAGGCGAAGGTATGGAGCGGTCATTGCGACGACATTCCCGCCGCAGCCGATGCGGAAACGTTGGACGAATTGCTGACGAAGATTTCGCGCATGGCGCTGGATCTGGCGCCCGACAATCATCCGGGGTTGTCCGCCGACGCGATCTTTATCCAAATCGTGGCGCTGCGCGATGCGACTCTCTTGGTCGCGTAAGTGGCGCCGCAATTTGATCGCCCGTTGCGAGAGCTTCACACCGAAGCCCGTTGCACAATGGTGAGACAGGGGCGTGGAAGCCACGAAATCTGGCGCAGTCCCGTGACGGGCCGCAACTTTGCCGTGCCCGTCGGCATGCCGAGCCGGCATACCGCGAACGCGATTTTGCGTCAGGCCGGGTTGCCGAAAGCGTTCTGAGGCGGTGCGCTACTTCTCCCGCGCCGCCCGCAACCGCGCCCAGTAGTCGAGCCGTTTCTTCACCTCGCGCTCGAACCCGCGCTCGACCGGCTGGTACAGCTTGCGGCGTCCGATCGCGTCGGGCCAGTAATTCTGGCCGGAGAAGGCGTTGGGTTCATCGTGGTCGTATGCGTAATCCGCCCCGTAGCCCTCGCGTTTCATCAGCTTGGTCGGCGCGTTGAGGATCGTCTTCGGGGGAGCAGGCGAGCCGCTGGAAGCCGCCAGCGCCCGCGCCGCCTTGAAGGCGGTGTAGAGCGCGTTCGATTTCGGCGCGGTGGCGCAATAGACCAGCGCCTGCGCGATCGCGAGTTCCCCCTCGGGACTCCCTAAAAAATCGTAAGCCTCCTTGGCCGCATTGGCGACCACAAGCGCCTGCGGGTCGGCCAGGCCAATATCCTCGGAAGCCATCCGTACAATGCGGCGGGCGAGAAACAGCGGGTCTTCGCCGGCGTCGAGCATCCGCGCGAAATAATACAGCGCCGCGTCGGGGTCGGAGCCGCGCACGCATTTATGCAGCGCCGAGATCAGGTTGTAATGCCCGTCCTGCGCCTTGTCGTAGATCGGCGCCCGTCGCTGCACGATCTCGCTCAGGCCCGCCGTGTCGAAGTTTTCGTCCGGCCGCGCCGCGCGCCACACTTCCTCGGCCAGTGTCAGCGCGGCGCGCCCGTCGCCGTCGGCCATGCCCACCAGCGCGGCGCGCGCACCCTCGTCGAGCGGCAGCGGCTGGCCCGTCTCGGCTTCGGCCCGCGCCAGCAACTGAGCGATCGCCCCCGCGTCGAGCGGCTTGAACACCAGCACCCGCGCGCGCGACAGCAACGCGGCGTTGAGATCGAACGAGGGGTTCTCCGTGGTCGCGCCGATCAGCGAGATCGCGCCGTCCTCCATCACGGGCAGGAAGCTATCCTGCTGCGCCCGGTTGAAGCGGTGGATTTCGTCGACGAACAGCACCGTGCGGCGGCCCTCGGCGCGGCGGGCGCGGGCGGCCTCGAACAGCTTCTTCAGATCGGCGACGCCGGTGTGGATCGCCGACACCTGCACGAATTCGGCCCTAGCCTGGGCGCCGATCAGCCGCGCCACCGTCGTCTTGCCCGTCCCCGGCGGCCCCCAGAAAATCATCGAGCCGAGCGTATCGGCGACCAAAGCCCTCGTCAGCGCGCCGTCCGGGCCAGTCAGATGCGGCTGGCCGGCGACCTCGTCGAGGGTTTGGGGGCGCAGCCGGTCGGCGAGCGGGGCAGGCAGGGACGTCATTCCGGTTTATGGCGACGCGCGGGCGGCTTTGTCCAGCCGCGCGGTTAGCGCCGGATCAGGCTGGTGGCGATGTCGCCCTGCACGACCGAGTTGAGGAACTGCGCCGCCGCCAGCCGCCCCAACGCGCGATCCTTGGCGCGTGGGCCCTGGGCGAAAGCGACGGTGAGCCGGTCGGTGTGGTTCTCGGAGGCGCTCAGAAAGGTGCCGGGAGCGCTGAAATGGCTGAAGGTCCAGGTAGGCCCAGTCGCCGTAAGCGCCTTGCGCACGACGAAGGTGACGGAGCCGCCGAAGGCCCCCTCCGCCCCGGCATCTTTCCATTTCAGGTCGGGCGAACCTGACAAGCCGAGGTCCCATATCTCTTTGAGGCCCAGCGCGCCGGCCAGATTGGTGTTGGCGGGCTGCGAGCAGTCTGGCTCAGAAAGGTCCGCGGCGCCTTTGACGTCCGACAGCACGTATTTGAGCTCGGCGTGGAAATACTGTGAGCGCGACTGCTCGAACGCAAGGCCGCCGCCGAACGTGAAGGGGGCGGTGGCGTAGCCCAAGCTTGGTGCGAGCGTCCCGTCGTCCGTCACTTCGAGCGTGATCTGCGCAGCGACGTAGACGTCGCGCGATTTGGCGATGTACTGATCGAAGGGCGCGCCCCTGGCGATGCCCAGCAATTCGCAGGTAATTTCCCTGTTGATCGATCTGATTGTCGGCGCGTCGCCCTCGCGGGGCACGTCGAATTGCGGGACGGTCGCGGCGCAACCGCCCATACACATTGCCGCCGCGAGGCCGGCCCAGCGCGCAATCATGACAGTCTCCAAGCTTCAGGACGAGCGGGGCCGCGTTACTGGCAATCGACGAGCAGTGCGCCGTGCCCGTTCTTGTAGGCCATGCACGCAATCACGCGCACCGTCTTCACCGTGATCGGCTGCTTATCCGGCGTCGCGACGGCGCAAACACAAGTCTCCGGCAGCTCCGGGTGCTCGCGCCTAGCCCGCAAGTCGAGCGCCGTCAGTTCGGCGTCAGCCTCCGCCTTCGACGGCGAACCCGGAACCGCGGCGGCGCCGGCGACCGCCTCCATCATCGCCGTGAAGATCGAGGTTGGCGTCCTGGGCGGCGGGGGGGGATCGCCCCCACCGGCCGAAGCGCCCGCGCGGGCAGAACCTCCCGACCGGGCGCCGGACGTTTTTCCGGCCGTCGATGTAACACGCGCCATCGCAATCTCCCCCTTGCGCAATCTCCCCGAAAGAGTTGCTTGATCGCCGCGCGAGTTGCAATGGGGCTTGCACGATAATTCCCTAGCGTCACATTTCGGTCACATTGCTTTCCGGGTTCTCCCTACTTAGCGCTCCGGGCTCACCCCACCTGCCCCCTATGGCGCAGATACGCGTCGGCCAGCACGATCGCGACCATCGCCTCGGCGACCGGGGCGGCGCGGATGCCCACGCAGGGGTCGTGGCGGCCTCGGGTGACGATGTCCGTCTCTTCGCCGGCGCGAGTCACGGTCTGGCGCGGCGCCAGGATGGACGA
>JANLPL010000244.1:0-11090 GCA_031367195.1 Bradyrhizobium sp. | reverse complement strand
CCCTCTACACGACGGAAGGCGGCTGGCTGCATCTGCCCAAACAGGCGCTGGTCGATGATGCGCTGCAGGCGAAAGCGCAGGGCTTCGGCGGGTCGAAAGTCAAGGTTGGACGTTCTATTTCCGAGGACGTAGAACGGTTGGGAGCGCTGCGCGGGGCGCTCGGCGCTCAATTCGAGATCCTCACCGACGCCAATCAGGCCTTCAACGTCGACGAGGCGATCCGCCGCGCCCGCCACTACGAGTCCGCCGACATCGGCTGGTTCGAGGAGCCGCTACCCGCGGACGACGTCGAGGGACACGCGAGGCTCTCGCGGTCGACCTCGATTCCAATCGCGGTTGGCGAAAGCCTCTACGGGCTCTCGCACTTCCGCGACTATTTGCAGCGCGGCGCTTGCTCCATCGTCCAGGTCGATGTCGCGCGTATTGGCGGCGTAACGCCGTGGCTGAAGGTCGCCCATTTGGCGGAGGCGTACAATGTCGCGGTCTGCCCTCACTTCCTGATGGAGCTTCATGTCGCGCTCTGCTGCGCGATCCCGAATTCACGCTGGCTGGAATACATTCCGCAGTTGGACGACCTTACGACCGAACCGATGCGTATCCGCGATGGCCACGCGGAGCCCAGCGACGCGCCCGGCCTCGGAATAGCCTGGGAATTTGCAGCGATCGAGCGCCTGACCGTCGAAGGAAGCCGTCACGATCTGCGGGCGGCGTGACGCTGATTTGTGGGAGGCGGAAATGAAACGAATGGGACTGTGCAACCGGCTCCGGCCTGATAAGGCCGACGACTACAAGCGCTTGCACGCGGCGGCTTGGCCCGGCGTGCTTAAGACGATCTCCGCCTGCAACATCCAAAACTTTAGCATATTTCTGCGCGAACCGGAAATGCTGTTGTTCGCCTGCTGGGACTATCACGGCGTCGATTTTGCCGCCGACGCGGCCAGAATGGCCGCGGATCCCGTCACCCGCGAATGGTGGAAAATTACCGACCTTTGCCAGGAGCCTTATGAGACTCGCGCGACCGGCGCTTGGTGGGCCGACATGACGGAGATTTTCCACCATCCTTGACCACCGCCTATTGGCCTCGACAAAACACTTTGCGAGCAATCATGCAGAGAGCGGCGACGCCTTGGAGTGCGATAGAGCGCTTCGGTTCGCATGCGCTTCATCAGCGTCGCAACATGGCGGCGGCCGATCGAAGCGCCGACGCGACTGAGAAAGTCCACTTCAGGCTGTTTGCTGAGTTTCGTCGTCGCGGCCTTGAGCCCGAAAGATCGATGTTGCGTGAGCAAACCGTTGGAACGCACATCCGCCTCGATGGAGGTAATACCGATTTACAAAATAACAGGATTAGAAAAGGGATGCCGATACAAGCGAAAGAAATTGTCATCCCTGTATCAAAATTGTGATCTACCAGGACAGTTGCGCCGACGAAACTCGCAAATTTTATGCGCTTTTGTTTTGTGCGCTCTGAACGCTTAATCTAAGCGGTTCGCCAAGGGCTACGGGTATGTCAATGCGAACTCAGAAATGAGCTGTCGGCGAGCCGTAGGGGGCAATTCAGCTCGCAAATACATTTGAGTGACTGACGCGCCTACGGACAAGAATTCACTCGCCGCATGCCTACCACGCAAATTGACTTGTGCGAGCTAAAACGGAGCTAAATTCGCCGGCGGATTGTGCTAAGTGTTGGAGCGGGCGAAGGGAATCGAACCCTCGTATGAAGCTTGGGAAGCTTCCGTTCTACCATTGAACTACGCCCGCGACGCTGGCCATTGCACCACAGCGCGCTCCGAATATCAATCCTTGTTTGCGGCCGCGCGGTCGTACAAATCTTTCTTGGAGATTTTGCCGACCGGGGTTTTCGGCATTTCGGCCAAAATCTCCAGCGCGCCGATCATCTCGTGCTTTCCTATCCGGTTTTTCAGAAACTGCTTCATATTGTCCAGGCTGGGGGCCGCTACTCCGGCTTTGAGCTTGACGAACGCCTTGGGCTGCTGGCCGCGGTAGGGATCGGGCACGCCGATCACGCTGGCTTCCTCCACGGCGGGATGCTGATAGATCGCTTCCTCGATCAGGCGCGGATAGACGTTGAAGCCGCCGCACAACAGCATGTCCTTGGTGCGGTCGACGATATAGACATAGCCGTCCTCGTCCATGTAGCCGACGTCGCCAGTGGGAAAGTAACCCTCCGGCGTCTTGGAATCGTCCGGCCGGCGCCAATAACCCTTCATCACGTTGGGACCGCGGACGAAGATCTCGCCTTTCTCGCCCAGCGCCACGAATTCACCGGGGCGCGACAGGTCGCCGAATTGGAATTCCACGCCAGGCAGCGGGATGCCGCAGGAGCCGGGCTTGACCGGTCCGTCGGCGGGCGTGAACGTGCCTGTCGGCGAGGTTTCCGTCATCCCCCAGCCCTCGCATAGCCGGCAACCCGACAGCGCCTGAAACCGCTGCTGCACCTCGACAGGCAGCGGCGCGCCGCCCGAGGTGCAGGCGCGCAGCGAGGCGAGGTCTTCGCGTTTGAGCTCGGGCAGGCCGAGCAAGGCGACGAACATGGTCGGCCCGCCGCAGAAGATCGTGATCTTCTTCGTCGAGATGTCCTTGACCGCCGCCGTCGGATCGAACCTGACGTGCAGCACGAGTTCAGCCCCGAGCGAGAGGCCAAGCCGCATGTTGACCGACAGCGCATAGATGTGGAACGGCGGCAGGACCGCCAGCATCCGCTCCTCGCCGGGGCGCAGGGCACGCTCGCCGGCGGACAGCGTCTCGCGGTATTGCGCGTTGGCCGCCGTCAGGTTGGCGTGGGTCAGCATCGCCCCTTTCGGCAACCCCGTCGTGCCGCCGGTATATTGCAGCACGGCGATGGTCTCTGTCGGATCGCCGAGCGGATGCAGCTTCAGTTTCGCCTCGCCCGCCAGAGAATCGCGGAAGGCGACGATGCGCCCGCCATAGTCGACGGGGCTTAATTGCTGCGCCTTCTCCATTGCCGCGCGCACGATGTCGGGCGCCGGGGTCATCTCCGCGAGCTCGCCCACGATCAGCGTCCTGAGCCGCGTCTTGCCGAGCAACCGCTCCATCTGCGGATAGAGCGCGGCGAGATCGAGCGTGACCAAAATGTCGGTCTGGCTGTCTTCGACCTTGTGTTCGAGCACGCGTTCGGCGTCGAGCGGGGAATAGTTGACGACCGCGCCGCCCGCCTTCAGCACCGCGAAAAACGCGATCACGTAATGCGGCGTGTTGGGCAGATAAAGCCCTACATGCACGCCCGGACCGACGCCCAGCTTCTGCAAGCCCACGGCGGCGCGGTCGGCGAGCGCGTCGAGTTCGCGATAGCTGATTCGCCGGCCCATGAATTCGAGCGCGGGCAGATCGCCGAAGCGTTGGGCGGAATGTTCGAGAATGGCCTGAACCGGCCCGGTGGGCAGGACCACGTCCCAGCGCGCGCCTTGCGTATAGGATTCTTGCCAGCGCTGAAAGTCGGTCAACACGTCGCGCCTTCCCAGTCCGTCATGCTCGCGTCTTGGCCTTCGCCGCGACGGCGGGCTTGGTCGCCGGGGCTACCTCAGGCGCCGCCGCCTCGACAGGAGCCACGGTTGCTAGGCCGAAGGCGCGCTCCAGCGCTTCCAGTTCCCCTGGCAGCATCCGCGCCAGCGAATGCAACTCCGGCAGCACGTTGGCGCCGGCGATCAAGCCGAAATCAAGCTGGTCGCGATAACCCTGCACGGTGATGTTGAGCGCCAGCGAATGGGTGGCGATGGAGACAGGGAAGATATGCGCGAGTTCGGCGCCTGCCGCGCAGAGCGGTTTGCGCGACCCCGGCACGTTGGAGATCGTCACATTGGCGGGCACGGGCCGAAGGTCGGAAAGATTGGTGCGGCTGTAGAGCAGCGACAGCATCTGGATCAGCATGGGCGCGCCGAGCGCGGAAAACTGCGTCAGCTTCGGAACCAGCGATTTGAACGGATCGGCGAGGCTCTTCGACCTTTTGGTTTCCTCGATGATCTTCTCCAGCAGCGCGCGCGGCTCCGCGATGTCGCTGGCGAGCGAGCAAAACATGCCGAACACTTGATTGTTGGCGGCGGAATCGCCCGCCTCTCGCAGCGAAATCGGCACGGCTGCGCGCAGCGACTTGTCGGGCAAGGCGTGGACGCTTGTCAGATACCGACGCAACATGCCGCTGGAAATGGCCAGCACGACGTCGTTGAGTTTGCCTCCCGCGGCGGCGGCCACCGCCTTGGCGCGCGACAGCGAGACGGAGACGGCGGCGAAACTGCGCTCCGAGGATATCTGTTTGTTGAGCGGGGTCGACGGCGCCATCATATCGCCGAGCGATCCGACCGCGCCCGGCTGGCCAAACTTCGCGGCATGCCCCCTATCGCCTTGGCCATATCAGGCAAGCCTTTGAGGAAGGTCAGCGGCTGCTGCAATTGCTGCATCCACATGTCGAGCAACGCCGCGCCGAGATTGGGGGCGCGGCCTTGCGCCTTCAGTCCCGGATCGAGCCCGAGCGGTTGCGCCCAGAAATTCGCATAGCCGGCGAACAATTCGTTGACCTGACCCGGCGCGTCGGGCGCGGCGGGCGGCGGCGAGACGTCGCCGTCGCCATAGACGATCTCGGTCAGCGCCGCGCCGGCGCCGCCGTCGATCAGCGCGTGATGCACCTTGGAGTAGAGACCGATCTCGTTGTCGGCCAGACCCTCGAACACTTAGAATTCCCACAGCGGGCGCGTGCGATTGAGCAGCTTGGCGTGCATCCAGCAGACCAGCCGCTCCAGCGTCGCGCGGTCGCGCGGAGCGGACAGGGCGCCGCGAAAGATATGGCGATCAAGGTCAAACTGATCGTCCTCGACCCAGGTTGGATTGTCGAGGTCGAGCGGCATACGCGCGAGCTTCCAACGCAGCATCGGCGCCAGATGCGCCCGCGCGGCGATCTGCGCCTTGAAATCCTCGAAGAAGTCGCCGCGATAATCCGGGGGCAGTTTGAAGATCGCCATGCTGCCCACATGCATCGGCGTTTCCGGCGTCTCCAGATACAGGAACGCGCCGTCGATGCTGGTGAGCTTCGGTCCCCGCCCGCTCATCGGTTTTGCTCCTGAGCGGGCGTCAGCCGGCCATAGGCCAGCGCGAACGGGCCGGATCTCGCGAACGGCCTGAACTCCCCGTCTTTCTGCGCGAGCCGGTCGGCGATCGCCCATAAGGCGGCGGGATTGCCGCCCAGGCCAATGTGGCTCGCCAGCAGGATCTCGATATTTTCCGCACGCGGCCCCTCGCGGGCGAGCGAGCAACGCCAGTTCACCACGCCGTCGGTCCTTGAATAGATGGAAGTCGCCGGCACGGGCAGATCTCCCGCCAGCGCCACCAAATCCTCGGCGCGCGCGTCGGAGGCTTTCTCGCCCGTCACCTGCTCGTAGAGCTTGCCTGCGTTGGTGGCCTGCAATTCGCGCGCGAACGGGCTGCCGAGCGTGATGACGCAACGCACCGCGTCAGGCATGTTGAGCGCCAGGTCGCGAGCGAAAATTCCGCCGAGGCTCCAGCCAACCAGCGAGACTTTCGCGCCCGTTTCATTACGCAACCGCGCCAACCGCGCCCGCAGCACTGACCGCATCCGGTAGAAGCCGCCGATGTTGCGGCCGAGATCCCAACCCTCGGCGCGATAGCCCAGCGCACGCAAATAGCGGCGCATCAACCATGTGGAGCCGTCGCCGGCGAGGAAGCCGGGCAAAGCGAGAACGGCATGGCCGTCGCCGCGCGGCGCAAGGCGCAGCAACGGTCCCAGCGCGATCGAAGCGGCGAACTCGTGCAGGGCGCGGCCCTCGCTCAGCAGCAACAGCGGGGTCGGCGGCTTGAGCGCCTTGTCGGACCGCGCGGCTGATGGCGACATCCCGCTCCTCCCGACGGCAAAGCGCGCCGCCGCTTGTGTTTTTTGTGGCCTCCCTGATACTACGAGCGCGAGAGCGAAGCAAACGCCGGCAGGGAGAGACGCGATGGGCCGGGATTTCGACATCGCGGTGTTTGGCGCGACCGGATTCACCGGCAAGCTGGCAGCCGAATATCTGGCGGGTCGCGCCGGCAGCGATCCCCCGCGGCGGCTTGCGCTCGCTGGTCGTGATCTTGGCAAACTCGCCGCCGCGCGCGCCGAGTCAGGTCTGCCCAAGGACACGCCGCTCCTGCGCGCCGATTCCGGCGATCCGTCATCGCTGGCCGATCTCGCCCGCCGTTCGCGTGTCATCCTGACGACGGTCGGGCCTTATCAGCTCTTCGGCTCGACGCTGGTTGCAACCTGCGCTGCGGCGGGAACGCATTATGTCGATCTGTGCGGCGAGACGGCCTGGATGCGGGAGATGATTGACGCGCACGAGGCGCAGGCCAAGGCGTCGGGCGCGCGCATCGTATTCTCCTGCGGTTTCGATTCGATTCCCTTCGACTTCGGCGTCGCCTATTTGCAGGATGAGGCGCGGCGGCGTTTCGGCGCGCCGTGCCCGCGCGTGAAAGGCCGCGTGCGAAAGATGAAGGGTACGTTCTCCGGCGGGACGGCGGCGAGTTTTCGCGCGACGCTCGCGGCGGCCACGAAGGATCCAGCAATACGCGATCTGCTGCGCGATCCGTTCGCGTTGACGCCGGGATTCGCCGGGCCGAAACAGCCCTCGGGCGCCAAGCCGGAATACGACGAGGCGCTCGGCGCCTGGGCGGCGCCGTTCATCATGGCGGCGATCAACACCCGCAACGTGCATCGCAGCAACTATCTGCTCGGCCATCCCTATGGCCCCGATTTCGTCTATGACGAGATGATCATGACCGGACCCGGCGAGCGGGGCGAGAAGGCCGCGCGCGCCATCGCCGCCGGTCTCAACGAAATGGCCGGCGAAAGCGGCCCCAGGGCCGGCGAGGGGCCGTCGCGCGAGGAACGCGAGACCGGGTTCTACGATTTGTTGTTTGTGGGTGAAGGTCGCAACGGCGAGCGGCTCGCCGCGTGCGTCAAGGGCGACCGCGATCCCGGCTATGGCTCGACCTGCAAGATGATCGCGGAATGCGCGATTCTCCTGACGGAGACGGACGGACAGGGCGGAATTTTCACGCCCGCCGCGGCGTTCGGCGTCGATTTCACGCAAAGGCTGGCGAGCCGCGCGGGGCTGAGTTTCGCTATCGAACAGGAGTAGGGACCGTGGCGGCGCAGCCAATTCCGCAACCCAAAGGCGCGCCTATCGTCGGCAATTCCTTGTCGGTCGACCGTTATGCCCCGATCGCCAGCCTGAACGAATATGCTCGCAAACTCGGACCGATCGTTCAGCTCGATCTGATGGGCGCCAAGGTCGTGTTTGTCGCAGGCGCGAAGCTTGCGAGCGAACTTTGGGACGAGACGCGTTTCGACAAGGCGGTGCGCGGGCCGCTCGCGCGCGTGCGCGCCATCGGCGGCGACGGTCTGTTCACCGCCAAGACGAGCGAGCCGAATTGGGCCGGGGCGCACAACATCATGCTGTCGCCGTTCGGTGGGCGGGCGATGCAATCCTACCATCCCGCAATGGTCGATATCGCCGAACAACTCGTCAAGAAATGGGAGCGGCTCAACCCGGACGAGGAGATCGACGTCGTCCACGACATGACCGCGTTGACGCTCGACACGATTGGTCTGTGCGGCTTCGACTATCGCTTCAATTTGTTCTACCGCCTCGATTATCATCCGTTCGTGGAGGCCCTGGTGCGCTCGCTGGAGACGGTGATGCTGCATCGCGGCCCGCCGCTGGAGAACCTTGCGCTGCACGCGCGACGGCGCACGATGAACCAAGACCTTGAGTTCATGAACGGCGTCGTCGATGCACTGGTGCAGGAGCGCCGCCGCGCGGCCGAGGCGGCGAAGAAGGACTTGCTCAACGCGATGCTGACCGGCATCGACAAACAGACCGGCGCGCAGCTTGACGATCTCAACATTCGCTATCAGATAAACACCTTTCTTATCGCCGGGCACGAGACGACGAGCGGGCTGCTGTCTTATTCGATTTATGCGCTGTTGAAAAACCCAGACGTGCTGGCCAAGGCGCGCGCCGAGGTGGACCGCGTGTTCGGCGGCGATTTCAGCGTAACGCCAAGCTACGCGCAGGTGACGCAGCTTTACTACATCAATCAAATCCTGAAGGAGAGCCTGCCGCTGTGGCCGCCGGCGCCAGCGGTGGGGCTCTATCCCTACAAAGACGAGACGATCGGCGGCTACGCCATCCCCAGGGGTATGACGATCAATATGTTGATTGGTCCGCTGCGGCGCGACCCCGAAGTATGGGGCCCGCGCGCGGATGTGTTCGATCCGGAGAATTTCTCGACCGACGCCGAGGCGAAGCGGCCGTCCTACGCATTCAAGCCGTTCGGCAATGGGCAGCGCGCCTGCATCGGGCGCGGCTTCGCCATGCACGAGGCGGCGCTGGCGCTGGGTCTCATTCTGCAACGGTTCGATCTCATCGACGTGCATCGCTACCAACTGAAGCAGAATGAGACCTTGACGATCAAGCCGGAGGGGTTTCGTATCAAGGCGAAGCCGCGCACTGAGCGGCCGAGCGGGGTGGCGCCGACGGCGGATGCGCGCGCAACGGCGCCCGCGCCGGCCGCCGTGGCGCCCCTCCCAACCACAAAACGCGCTCCTTGTGCTCTTCGGCTTCAATCTCGGCACGGCGGAGGAATACGCATCGGCTCGCCGAGACGGTGGAGATCAACGGCTTCGCCACCACGCTGGGAGCGCTCGACGCCCATGTCGGACCGCCGCCCAAGTAGGGCGGCCTCGTCATCGTCTGCGCCTCCTACAACGGCGCGCCGCCGGGTAATGCGGGCAAATATGTCGAGTGGCTGCGAGGCGCGGCGGCGGACGCTTTCACCGGCGTCAAATATGTCGTGTGTGGTTGCGGCAACAGCGAATGGGCGGCGACCTATCAATCCGTGCCTCGCTACATTGATGGGTGCATCGCCGAACTCGGCGGCGAGCGCATCGCCGCGCGGGGCGAAGGCAACGCGCGCGAGGATCTCGACAGCCATTACGAGGCCTGGTTCGCCGCTTTGCGTCCCGCCGCGCGCGCTTTTTCGCTGGGCGAAAGCCTCGACCGGGAGACCCGCGTCGAGCCGCTTTACCGCGTCGAGACTTTGGCGCCGCAGGTCTCGAACGCCGCGGCGGCGGCGACCGGCGGGCAGGCTCTGCGCGTGCTCGAAAACCGCGAGCTGCTGACCGGGACGGAGCGCTCGACGCGTCATATCGAGATCGCGCTGCCGGACGGCGTCAGCTATCGCGCCGGCGATCACCTCGCCGTGGCGCCGCGCAATGATGCAGCGCTCGTCGCCGAGGTCGCGGCGCGCTTCGGTCTGGCGCCCGACAGCACGATCCGGCTGGAGGCGACGCCGGGCCGGCGGCCGCTGTTGCCGGTCGGCGCGCCCGTCTCGGTCGCCAGGCTGCTGACCGATTTCGTCGAGCTGCAACAGGTGGCGACGCGCAAACAGATCGAAGCGCTGGCGGAGCACATGCGCTGCCCCGTCACGCGGCCGAAATTGCAGGCTCTGATGGGCGACGACGCCTATCGCGCGGAAGTGTTGGCCAAACGACTGTCCGTGTTTCACCTGGCGAGGTCGCACCCCGCCTGCGAGCTGCCGTTTTCGGTCTATCTCGAAATGCTGCCGCTGTTGCAGCCGCGCTATTATTCGATCTCGTCGTCGCCGCTGGCGGACGCTGGCCGAGTCAGCATATCGGTCGGCGTGATGCGGGGTCCGGCGCGTTCGGGGTTGGGCGAATTTCGCGGCGTCGCCTCCAACCATCTCGCCGCGCGCGCTGAGGGCGACAATATACATGTGGCGGTGCGCGAGACCAAGGCCGGATTTCGGCTGCCGGAAAATCCGGCGACGCCGCTGGTGATGGTGGGACCGGGCGCCGGGCTCGCGCCGCTTCGCGGCTTCCTGCGCGAGCGCGCCGCCTTGCGGTCGAAAGGCGCGGCGCTGGGGCCGGCGATGCTGTTCTTCGGCTGCCGGCGCGCCGACGAGGATTTTCTCTACGCACAGGAATTGCAGGGCTATGCGGCCGAGGGGCTGGTCGATTTGCATGTCGCGTTCTCACGCGATTTCCAGGGGCCGAAAACCTATGTGCAAGACCTGATACGGCGCGAGGGCGATGCGCTGTGGCGGCTGCTGGAGGCGGGCGCCGTCGTGTTCGTCTGCGGCGATGGCGCGCGCATGGAGCCCGACGTCAAACGCGCGTTGACGGCGCTGCATGGCGCAAAGACAGGCGCGCCAGCGTCGAACAGCGAGGCGTGGATGGCGCGTCTCGGCGAATCCGGCCGCTTTGCGCTCGATGTCTGGTCGGGCGGCTGATTGCGTCCTTCGTCGCACGGGGTTATGTCGCTGGAACAGAATGGCCGGATCGGGAGGATGGGGATGAGATTGGGCGTCGCCGCTTTGGGCATCGCTTGCGTGTTGCTTGCAGCGCCCGCGTTCGCCGCGCAGAGCGCGTGCGGCGAGATCGTTCATCTCTCGATTCAACCGGTTGAGAAATCGCCGGAGGTTGCCGCCGCGCTGCGCCGGCGGTTGGACGACGCTGATGTGAAATCGCCTGTCGAAGCGGAGGGCGCCGGTCTTCGCATATTGCTGCCGACCGGCATCGAAGATGCGCTTCTGACGAGGCCCGCCAAAATCGAATTCCGCCTTGTCGCGCAAAAGCCTGACGACGCCGGGGCTCTCGTTCGGACGCGATGGCAGGGGGAGGGTTCTGAGAGCGTCGAGCCGCAGATCATCCTCGACGAGCGGCATCTGCGCGAATTTGTCGCGAAGGCGGACCCGCGTATCGCCGATGAGGCGCGCAATGGCGCGGTTTCTTTCCGTCTCGATCCGACCGCGATGAAGAATTTGATGGCCGCTTCGGTCGAGGCGATCGGGCGAAATCTCGCCATTCTCGTCGATGACAGAATCGTCGTCGATCCGGTCATTCGCGCGCCGATCGCCTCCGCCACCGGCGAGATTTCCGGCGGCTTCTCCGCGGCATCGGCGGCCCAACTGGTCACGCTGATGCGCAGCGGACGCCTGCCGGCGCAAGTGGCGATTGTCGGCCGCGAGGCCGCGCCCTGCCCGACGCA
>JANLPL010000233.1:0-13024 GCA_031367195.1 Bradyrhizobium sp. | reverse complement strand
CTCGGCTTCTTCTGGGTCATCGGCGAGCCGCTGGTGCTCACCTGCGGCGTGATGCTGATGTGGACCATCGGCGGCCAGACGCACGGGCATGGCGTCGGCGTGGTGCCGTTCGCGCTGTCGGGCTATACGATGATCACGCTCTGGCGCCACCTCTCGGGCAAACAGGTCCACGCCATCCGCCAGAGCATGGGGCTGCTGTTTCACCGCAACGTCAGCCTGATCGACGTGTTGCTCGCCCGCTCGATGTTGGAGGTGGTCGCCATCCTGACGGCGTTTTTCGTCGCCTTCATCCCCCTCTGTCTGCTCGGCTTCGTCGACCCGATGCCGGACCCCCTGCTGTTCGCCGGCGGCTATTTCCTGCAAGCCTGGTTCGGCGTCTCCTTCGGCCTCTGCGTTTCCGCGATGAGCGAAATGTACGAGGCGACCGAACAATTCCTGCCGCCGATGCTCTACATCACGTTGCCGTTCACCGGCGTGTTCAGCATGGCCGAGTGGTTGCCGCAGCAATGGCGCCAGGCTTTGCTGTGGTCGCCTTTGGTCAGCAATATCGAGATGCTGCGCGCCGGCATGTTCGGCGGCGACATCACCTATTATTACGACCCGATGTATGTGGTCTATTGGTCGCTGGGGCTGACGGCGATCGGCCTGCCGCTGGTGCAGCGCGCGCGCCACCACGTCGCCTTCCACTGATCAAGTCGCGTTCGTCTCCCGCTCGACCACCACCCCGCCGCGCAGGCCCATCGCGTTCGCCAGCCATTTCAGCCGCTCCGTCACCACCTCGCTGTCGGGCGCGCGGGCGGCGGGCGCGACTTCGAGCACCAGCCGATCCCCTTCCGTCTTCAAATGGGCGCTCTCCAGCACCGCCTGGCTCACGCCGGAGAAACGATAGGCGAGCCGCAGCGCGGAACCCAGAATGCGCGCCCGCCGCCGCGCGCCGTCGCCGATCAGCCGGATCGCTGGCTCCAGCCAGGCCGCATCGGCCTTGTAATCGTAGCGAAAATGCAACGCGGCGGCGAGAAACACGCGATCGGGATGATCGAGCCCGATGAACGGGAATTGCAGCACGCGGCGGAACGTCTCCTCCGCGCGCAATTCCGCCGCGTCGCGCCAGGCGATGTCGGACAGGGCGCAGGCCGCGACCCTCAGCCGCGTCTCGCCCGCCGTCTCGCCGGGGAACAGCTCGGCCGTCCAATCCGCCAGCGCGGCGGCGAATTCCGGCACCCGCGCCGCCGGCAGCCCGATCAACCGCGCGCCCTCGACCAGGGGATCGCGATATTGCTCCTCGCGCGACAATTTGGAGAACAACAGCCCCTCGCGCAGACCCAAAGCCGAGAACACGATCCTTTCCGGCGCCAGCCTTTTCAGCACCCGGTCCAGCGCCAGCGCGGCGGCGGGCAGGCTGCGCGCGCGGCGCGATTGCACGCCGGGAATGGCGACGGCCTTGCCCGGCGCCGGCCGCCAGATCGATTTGGCGAATTCGCGCGCTTCGGCCGCCGACATTGCGTAACCGTGCGTCACCCGCACCGGCGCTTTCGTTACGGTCATGTGCGCCTTGGCGAGCGCGCGCCAGCCGCCTCCGACCGCGAAGAACACCGGCTTCGACAGCGACATTGGCAGGCCGCTGCGTAGCCGCTCGTCCACCTCGCGCTTGGCCTCCTCGCGCCCCTTGGCCAGCATCGCCTCGACCGGCAGCGCGCCCAGGGCTAAGCTTACCGAGACCTCGCCCACCTTATCGTCCAGCGCCAGCGCCACTTCGAGCGAGCCGCCGCCCATGTCGCCGACCGACCCGACGGGGCGGAAAAAGCCGGAGATGACGCCCAGCGTCGCGTAATACGCTTCCTCGTTTCCGGTCAGCACGCGCACCTTGAGCCCCGATTCGGCCTCGATCGCGGCGGCAAGCTCCGGGCCGTTGCTGGCGCGGCGGATCGCCTCGGTCGCGGTGACGTCGAGTTCGCCCACATGCATCGCCTCGGCGATGGCCGCGAATCGCCGCGTCGCCTCGACCGTGCGGCGGAAATTGTCGGCCCGGATCGCCCCGGTCTCGGCCAGCCCCTCGCCGAGCCGGCACAAGGATTTCTCGTTGAAGCGGGGCAGCGGCGCGCGGCCCAACTGGTCATAGACGACGAGACGGACCGAGTTCGAGCCGATATCGACAATGCCGTAAGGCGCTTTGCGCTCCACGGCGGCGCCGAGGTCGAACGAGCGATGGGGCGGGTCGAGGGCGGGCATCGGTCGCGGTCTAGCATACCGGGGGGCGGCGCGCCTATCGGGCGCGCGGCGCGATGACGCGTCGGTTGGGGGGTTGGAGCCGGAGTCGCGGCGGCGAGGTCGGTTGTGCCACACGCGGTCGCGTCAAAAGGCCGCTGAGATGCGCGAAACTCCATCCGCCAATAAGTCGGAGCGCCCAACCTACGCAACCGATGGGTTCCTCGCCCCAGATAGCCCGGAAAGGCGCGAGGAAGCTGATCCACATCAATGCCAGCTGCGAGTGGAAGTGACTTAATAGCTCGACAAAATGACCAGACCAATAGGTCGCTCAAGCCGCAATGACGGTCGATTTCTGACCTGCAGAGGAGGATGTCATGGACAAGGATCGGGTCGCCGGATCGGCGAAGGAAATCAAAGGCGCGATAAAGGAAGCGGTCGGCAAGGTGGTCGGTGACGCCAAGCTGAAAGTCGAGGGAAAATCGGATCAAGTCGAGGGAAAATTGCAAAATGCGCTTGGCGGCTTGAAAGACGCCGCTCGCGAAGCGGCTAAGAAGTAACGGACGCTCCCGGCACAGCCGGGAGTTTTGATCGAACCCCGCCGGGAGGCTTCAGGATGAGCACCATTCTTCTCATAATCGTGCTGATCCTCCTTTTCGGCGGCGGCGGCGGATACTATGCGCATAGCCGATATGGCGGCACGGGGCTCGGCGGTGTCCTGGGGATCGTCCTGATCGTCCTCATCGTGGTTTGGCTCGTCGGTGGATTGGGGGGGACGGGCATACACCCGTGACGTTTGGCGACGGGGCAGTTTGTTTGAGCCATAAGCCTGAAAGCCCGATATCACAGTTGCAGGCGCGCCCGACTGGATAGACGTTTCGCCGGAGTTACGGAATTACGGTGACAGCGCCATCTCGGGCTGCGTCGCCGCTGGCCAAGTCCACCTCATGCGCAGAGGACAAAAGCGGCGCCCAAGCGCCTGAAAAACCATGGCCCGCGCCATTCAATATTTGTTCACCCGATTGGCCTGGATCAAAACAGCGGCGCCGAAGCCCGCGAGCCAGAGGAGGAACGGATAGGACGCCAGCCGCTCCACAATCCCCACGCCCAGCCCGCCATAGACCTCAGCCCACAGCGCGAGACAGGCGGCAAAACCGATCGCGCCGGCCACAACGCCGCCGCGCCGCCCGATCAGCATCGCGCCCAGATTGCTTGCGACCAGATGGGACGCCGCGCCCGCATGGTGCCAGCCCGACGCGACATCCTCCGGCGCCAGCCCGACCAGCGCCACGCCAAGCGCGCGGACCGCCAGGCTCACTTTGCCGCCGAGCGCCCGCCCGCCCCGCCCGAGCGCGCCCCACGACAGCGCCAGCCCCGTCGCGATCAGCGCGCCCTGCAACACGAAGGAGCCGTTCATCACCGCGTGGCGGGCTGAGTCTTGCGCCCCGAGATCGCTGATAAAACCGAAGCGGTAGCTGTAGCCGGGCAAGGCCGCCGCCGCGAACGCCTCGGCGACAAAGAATTGCAGGCAGGCGACCCAGACCCACGCGCCCGCGCGTTCGGTCAAGTCCGCGTCCCTTCGCCGACAGCCAAAGCCCCCGCCGGTCGGATTTCCCCGACCTCCGCCCCGCGCCAGTTCCTCAGCTTCGGCCGCGCCAAATCCTCCGGCAGCGCCAGAAATCGCCCGATCAGCGCCGCGATCATCGCCTCGGCCGCCCGTGTCGCGCCATCGTCGGCCTTGACCGAGAGGCCGAGGCCAATCTCCGGCAGCGCGGCGCAATACACCCCTTCCGCGCCGGTCTTGGTGATCGCGCGACCGCCCAGCAGCGTCATCGCCCGCGTATCGAACCGGCCCGTCCCCGCGACCTGAAACGGATGCGCCGCCATCGCGCCGAACAGCCGCCGCGCCGCCGCCGCGCGCTGAACGCCAAGCCCCCGCCCGGTCGCCATCCGCGCAAAGCCGCGCGCCAACCCCGTCAGCGAAATCGCATAGGTCGGGATCGAGCAGCCGTCGAGCCCCGCCGCATCGAGCCGCTCGCCGCACACGTCCTCCAGCGCCGCCTTCACCTCGCGCTGCACGCAATGCCCGGCGTCTTCGTACCCCTGCGTCGGCGCTCCGACCACGCAAGCCACGCACAAAAACCCCACGTGCTTGCCCGAGCAATTGTTGTGCAGCGCGCTCGGGCGCGCGACCGCCCGCGCAGCTTCCGCATTTGTCGGCCAATGCGCGCCGCAGGCGAGCGCGGTCTCGTCCAATCCGGCCCTGGCCAGCATCCCCGCCGCCAGCGCCACATGCTCAGGTTCGCCGGAATGCGAGGCGCAGGCGAGCGCCAACTCCTCCGGCGTGAGCCCGAACCGCGCCGCCGCCCCGCTCTCGATCAGCGGCAGCGCCTGGATCGGCTTCACCGCCGAGCGCGGAAACACCGGCCGCCCGACATCGCCGAATTGCAGCACGACGCCGCCGTCCGCATCGACCACAATTCCCGCGCCGCGATGCGCGGATTCCACAAGGCCGCCGCGCGTGACTTCGACGACGATGGGGTTGCTCATGCGGGCCTCGCTTTAGTTCACCGCCCGGTCCCTGCCCTCCCAGAACGGTTTACGCAACTCCGTCTTGAGGATCTTGCCCGCCCCCGACAGCGGCAGCGGTTCCGCGCGCAGCGAGACCGAGCGCGGACATTTGTAGCCCGCGATCAGCGCGTGGCAATGCGCGATCAATGCTTCCGCCGAGGCCGCCGTGTCCGGCTTCAGCCGCACGACCGCGTGCACCGCCTCGCCCCATTTGGCGTCCGGCACGCCGATCACGGCGCATTCCGCCACCGCGATGTGGCTGTAGAGCGCCTGCTCCACTTCGGCGGAATAGACGTTCTCGCCGCCGGACACGATCATGTCCTTCATCCGGTCGACGACATAGACGAACCCGTCCTCGTCCATATAACCGCCGTCGCCCGTGTGCAGCCAGCCGCCGCGCAACGCCTTCTCCGTCAGTTCGGGCTGGCGCCAATAGCCCAGCATCACATTGTCGCCGCGGCCGCAGATCTCGCCGACTTCGCCGCGCGGCGCCTCATGGCCTCGCTCGTCGAGAATGGCGACCTCGCAGCCCATCGCCCCCCGGCCCGCCGATTTCAGCTTGCCCGCTTGTCGCCCCTCCAGCACATGCCGGTCAGGGTAGAGGAACGTCATGCAGGGCGCCGCCTCGCTCTGGCCGTAGGCCTGCACGAAGCCGGTCGCGGGCAGCGCGACGAAAGCGCGCCGGATCACCGCCTCCGGCATCGGCGAGGCGCCGTAGAGCAGCCGCTTCAGGCTGGAGGTGTCGGTCGCCTCGACTTGCGGGTGATGGACGATCATGTTGATCATGGTCGGCACGATCAGCGTCGCCGTCACTTTTTCGCGTTCGACCCGTTGGAGAAACAGGCTGGCGTCGAAGCGCGGCATGAACAGGTGCTTGCCGCCTTCCGCCGTCACGACGAAATTGACCGCGTTGTCGGCGACGTGAAACATCGGCGCGGCATGCAGATAGATCGTGTCCTCATCGCCCGCCAGCGCTGGCGCCGTGTTGAGCGCATTGGCGACGATGTTGCGATGACTCAGCATCACGCCCTTGGAGCGCCCCGTCGTGCCGCCGGTGTAGAACAGCGCCGCCAGATCGTCGCCGCCGCGCCCGGCGTCCGGCGCGGGCGGCGCGTCCGCCAGCAACGACTCATAGTCGAGCATCCCTTCCGGCGTCGCGCCCTCGCCGATGAAGATCAACCGCTTCAGGCGCGGCAGGCGCGGCCGCAGGGCCGCCGCCATTTCGGCAAAAGTCTCATCGACCAGCAGGCCCGCGCATTCCGAATCGCCGAGCCAGAACTCGACCTCGCGCGGCGCCAGCCGGGTGTTGATCGGCACCACGACGAAACCGCCCCAGGGCATGGCGAACAGCGCCTCCAGATAGCGGTCGGAATTCAGCGCCAGCACGCCGACCCGGTCGCCAATTTGCAGCCCGAGCCCGCCCAGTCCGCCCGCCAGCCGCGCGACGCGCTCGCCGAATTCCATCCAGTTTCGCGTGCGGTCGAGATGCTGCGTGGCGATGCGGCGCGGCGCGGTCTGCACCGCGCGGCGCAGCAATTGCGTGATCTGGGTCATGGGCGTCTCCCTGGCGGCGAACCTGCGCAACGGCTTGCGCGACGTCAAGGCGGCAAACACCCCGTCATGCTGGACAAGGGCGAAAGGAAAGCTCGCCATGCTCGTCAAAGAGGTGATGTCCCCCGGCCTGATCGGCGTGGCCGAAACCGCCTCGCTGGAAGAGGCCCTGCATGTGATGGTCGATCGCAACGTCAGCGCTTTGCTGGCGTTCGACGCCATCGGCGCGGTGGCGGGAATCCTAAGCGACGGCGACCTGATGCGCCGCGCCGAACTGGGCGCTGAGATGAAACGCCCGCGCTGGCTCGATTTCCTGCTCAGCGGACGCGCCGCGCGCGATTACGCCCGCAGCCACGGCCGCCGCGTCGATGAGATCATGACGCGCGGCGTGCTCACCGTCGACGCCAACGCCGAGATCGCCGAGGCGGTCGATCTGATGTTGAGCGCCCGCGTGCGCCGGCTGTTGGTGATGCAGGGGCAAACGCCCATCGGCGTGATCTCGCGCTCCGATCTCGTGCGCGCGCTGATGCGGGCGCTGCCGGACACAGGCGGCCCGCGCGACGACGCCGCGATCCAGGCCGATGTCGAAGCCGAGATGGAGCGTCAGCCCTGGGCCCCGGCCGGGACCGTGCGCGTCGGCGTGCAGGACGGCGTCGTGACTTTCCAGGGAGCCATCACCGACGACAAGCTGCGCGAAGGTCTCAAGGCGCTGGCGGAGACAGTGCCTGGCGTCAAAAGCGTGCGCGACCGGCTCGCCTGGATCGAGCCGAATTCCGGCTTTTGCATCGAGGCGCCGAACGAGGCCTGACCCCTCACGCCGGCGGCTGCAACCGTTCTGTTTCGGCAAGCCGATCGTGGCGCAGCGCGGCGACGAAATCCTGGTCGCGGCGCGGCCCGGCGCCCATCAGGCAAAACACCATGCGATGGGCGGCCCGCGCATCCACCTCGACGCCGTGAATCGCCAGCAGCGAGCGGGCGGCATGATGGCGCACCAGCGCGTCGCGATCATCGAGCGCCGCATTGAGCGCCGCCTCGACCTCAGCGCCCGGCATCCGGGCCAGCGCGGCGGCCGCGTCCATCCGCTCGCTCCAGGCGCCGGCATATCTGAGCCGGCCGATCAGCGCGCGCTGGTAGCGCGGACAGGGTTCGATGCGCCAGAGCGCCTCGGCCGTCGCGATCAGCCGCACGCCGGACCAGTCGCACTTGCCGACGCGCGCGGCCTCGCATTCGGCCTCGAACTGCGCCGCAAGTCTGTTGTAGGCTCTGAACGAGACCAGTTCTCCCAGCCCGACGACGGCGCGCAGATCAGGCAGCGCCTCGATCAGCATCCGCTCGGCGAGGTCGCGCTCGCGCCCCTGCAACGAGACCAGCGCCTCGACGTCGAGCCGATGGCGCGGATAGTCGCGCTCTTCGTAGAAGCTGAACCAGAATTGGCGGAACGCCGGCGACCGCGGCTCACGGCCGCCCAGCAGCGCCTTGATCAGCTCTCCGAGCCGAGCCACTTTCGCGCGCATCGCCTGCTCCTTCGCCACCCTTTGATGACCAAGGGGTAACGTTGGGGCTTTACGGGATATGTTCCTGCGCCACATGGCGGGGCCGGACCTATGTTCCTGCGCCACATTGCGAACATGCGCGCACATTTTTGCCCTCCTTGTCGAAATGAGGACCGGCCGCGCGTCTATTCAACGGCGCCGTCTCAGGCGCGAAGGAGAGCGACATGCAATATCTGCTTTTGATCCACGGCGACGAGACAGCGATGGCGGCGGCGCGCAAGGAAGATGTGGCGGGCATGATGGCCGCCTACGGCGCCTACGCCAAAGCGATGCGTGAGGCCGACGTCTCGCGCGGCGGCGAGCGGCTGCATCCTGCCGCGAGCGCCGCGCTGGTGCGCGCGCGCGACGGCAAGACTTCGGTCGTCAACGGCCCTTACGCCGAGGCCTAAGAGCAGCTCGGCGGCTATTTCCTGATCGAGGCGCCCGATCTCGACGCCGCCATCGCCTGGGCTGCCCGCTGCCCCGGCGCCGCGCATGGGACCATCGAAGTGCGGCCGGTCTGGGCGATGTGAACCGCACGGCTGAAGAGCTCGCCGCCCGCATCGGCCGCGAAAGCTACGGGCGGCTGATCGCCTATCTCGCCGCGCGCGACCGCGACGTGCCGGCGGCGGAGGATGCGTTGTCCGACACCTTCGCCGCCGCGCTGCAATCCTGGCCGGCGCAGGGCGCGCCGGCCGATCCCGAGGGCTGGCTGATCGTCGCCGCCGAGCAGGCGCTGCGGCTGGTCGCCGAGGAACTCGCCGAGGCCGAGCCGCACGCGCTGCCCGATCGGCGCCTCGCGCTGATGTTCGCCTGCGTCCATCCCGCCATCGAGGCGCATGTGCGCGCGCCTTTGATGTTGCAGACCATCCTCGGTCTCGACGCGGCGGCGACAGCCTCCGCCTCTCTTGTCGCGCCCGCCGCGATGTGCCAGCGGCTCGCCCGCGCCAAGGCGCGGATAAAACTCGCCGGAATCCCTTTCCGCGCGCCTTCCCCCGAACTGTGGCCCGAGCGCATCGGCGCCGTGCTCGACGCGATCTACGCCGCCTTCAGCCACGGCTGGCTGGAAACGACGGACGCGCGGGCGCGAAACCTCGCGGAAGAAGCGATCTGGCTTGGCCGCGTCGCCGCCTCCCTCGCGCCCGACGAGCCCGAGGCCGGCGGCCTGCTGGCGCTGATGCTCTACGCCCACGCCCGCCGCGCCGCCCGACGCGATTCGGCCGGCCGCTTCGTGCCGCGGAGCGAGCAGGACGTCGGCGCCTGGGACCACGCCGCCATCGACGAAGCCGAGAGCCGCCTCGCCGCCGCCGCGCGCGGCTGCCCCGGCCGGTTCCAGTTGGAGGCGGCGATCCAGTCCGCCCATGTCGCGCGTCGGCGCGACGGGACAACCGACTGGCCGGCGGTCGCCGCGCTGTACGACGCGTTGCTGGCGCTGACCGGCTCGCCGGTTGTCGCCGTCAACCGCGCGGTGGCGATCTCGCATGTCGAGCGCGCAGTGGCCGGCCTCTGCGCGCTGCGCGCCATCGAGGCCGGCGACGCCCTGGCGCAATTCCAGGCCTATTGGGCGGCGCGCGCGGATCTGGAGGCGCGCGCCGGGCTCGCAAGCGCCGGCGAGGCCTATGCGCGCGCCATCGGACTGGAGGCGGACCCCGCGACCCGGGCGTTTCTGTTGCAAAGTCTCGCCGCCTTCGAGGCCCGCCGCCTCAATCCGGCGGCTCGCCCTGCACGCTGACCACCTCGGCCACGCCGCCGCGCAGGATCGCCATTTTCGCTTCCCCCGTCATCGCCGACCCGCCGTCGAGATTGAGCCGGAAGCGCGCGACCTGCTCGGCAGCGTCGTGCGTGTGGCCGCGATCCAGCGGCGTATGCCCATGCACGACGAAATAGCCGGAAAATCCATCCGCCCCCGGTCTATGGTCGAGGAACGGCGCCCGCACCCAGGCCCAATGCGCCGCCTCCTTCAGCCCCGCCAGCGGCGTGTCCCACGGCAGGCTGAGAAAGCTTTCCAGCGGCAGCGTCGGATTGACCCCGGCATGGACGAACAGCACGCCGCCCGAGCGATAGTTCGCGCGCAAGCCGTCGAGCCAGCCCACGACCTCCTCCGGCGCGGTCTCGCGCAAAGCCCGCAGCAGCGCGCCGAGGTCGCGCCAGCCGGCGTCGAAGCCGAACAATTCTTCCACCACCGCCGCGCCGCCATTGCCGAGCCAGACCTGCAACGCCCGCAAGCCCGCCTTTACGGGAATCGCGGGATCGAGCGTCATCCGCATCAGGATTTCGTGGTTGCCCATTAGCGGAATTGTCTCGCCCGCGCCGATCCGCTCGCCCCCTTGCCGCGCCAACGCCAGCGCGCCGAGCGAATCCGGGCCGCGGTCGATCAGATCGCCCAGCAACACCAGCCGCCGCGCCCGCGCCTGGACGCGCGTCGCCGCCGCCTCGTCAAGCAGCGCGTCGAGCAGGTCGGCGCGACCGTGAATGTCGCCGATGGCGACGATCTCGACATCGGGTTCGATCGCGCGCGGCAGCGCGTGGGTCTCGCGGGTGAATCGCATGGCGCCCATTTAGGTATCGCCGCGCCGCGACGCGAGGGCGATTGCGGCTTGCGGCCCGCGCGGGTAAGCTCAATCCCCATGTTCCTCACCTTCTTCGCCGAATTGCGCAAGGCGCGCATCCCTGTCACGCCGCGCGAATACCTGGACCTGATGCGCGCGTTGGAACGCGACGTCGCCGACCATTCGGCCGAGGATTTCTACCGCCTTTCGCGGGCGCTGCTGGTCAAGGACGAACGCAATCTCGACGCCTTCGACGTCGCCTTCGCCGCCGTGTTCAAGGGGGTTTTGTCGCTGTCCGACGCGGTCGAGGCGGCGGCGATTCCGCAGGAGTGGCTGCGCAAGCTGATCGAGAAGCACCTTTCTCCGCTCGAACGCGCCGAACTCGAAAAGCTCGGCTTCGACAAACTGATGGAGACTTTGCGCCAGCGCCTGGCCGAGCAGAAGGGCCGCCATCAGGGCGGCTCGAAATGGATCGGCACGGGCGGAACCTCACCGTTCGGCGCCTATGGCGACCATTCCGAGGGCGTCCGCATCGGTCAGGACAAGGGCCGAAAAGGCAGCGCGATCAAAGTCTGGGACAAGCGCGAGTTCAAGGATTTCGCTGGCGACGAGGCGCTCGGTCCCCGCAACCTGCGCGTCGCGCTGCGCCGGCTGCGTAAATTCGCGCGCGAGGGCGCCGAGGAGGAGTTGGACCTCGACGGCACGATTCGCGCCACGGCGGAACACGGCTACATCGACGTAAAACTGCGCCCGGAGCGGCGCAATGCGGTCAAAGTGCTGTTGTTTCTCGACGTCGGCGGCTCGATGGATTGGCACGTCGAGGAGGCCGAGGCCCTGTTCTCCGCCGCGCGGCTACAGTTCAAGCGGCTGGAGCACTTCTATTTCCACAACTGCCTCTACGAGAGCGTGTGGAAGCACAACCGCCGCCGGTTCGAGGAGCGCTTGCCCACCGCCGACCTCCTCAACGCCTACGGCCGCGATCATCGCGCCATCTTCGTCGGCGACGCCTCCATGAGTCCGCACGAGATTGTGCATCCCGGCGGCTCGGTCGAGCATCTCAACCCGGAGGCGGGCGAGGTCTGGCTGAAGCGCGTGACGACGACTTGGCCGCGCAGCGTCTGGATCAACCCGACGCCCCGTGAAAACTGGCCCTATTCGCAATCCACCCGCATCATCTCGACTTTGTTCGGCGAGCGCATGTTCCCGCTCACACCCGACGGCATCGAGGCGGCGATGCGGGCGCTATCGCATTGAGTGGCTGAGCCTACTTCATCCGCCGCCCTTTGAAGCCGCCCTTGTTAGTCGTGTTCTGTTCGATGTTGGCGCTCTCGCCCTGCTCGGAGGTGTGGACGTCGCCCTTGGCCTGTTTCCCCGCCGTGTCCTTGATATTCGCATGCGGGTCGTCCGGCCCTTTGGGGCTGCGATTTCCCGGCGGAACGTCAGGCATAAATTTGATCATGACCGGCTCCTCGAAAGCCTGCGGACGTCCAAAAGACTCCGACCAAGCGTTTGTCGCACGCCCGAGCCGATAAAGCCATGCCCCCATTCCCCGCGACGCATCAGTGCAGGTTTGCCGCGTTCGATCAAGGCTGCGGGCGTCAACGACAGTCTGCCGCCGCCGCTTCCCGATTTGGCGTGCGGGCAACCAATCGGCTCAAAATGGGCAAAGTTTTAACAATTAAGAAATGTATTATTCCGATTCCAGCCCCTTGCCCCATGGACAGCATTTACCGCCTAACCCCTTGTTCTTTCCTCAAGCCGGTCTGTCCCGGCCACTTCGCGCGAACCTGCCCCACCGGCGCCCCAGCCTTGCCCAAAAGCCTGGCTTTGCGGCGCAAAACGGAAGTTGTATAGCGGCGCGATCCGCCCTTCGCGCCAGTCAGGAAGCCGAAATGTCCAAGATCAAGGTCGCCAACCCCGTCGTCGAGCTCGACGGCGACGAGATGACGCGCATCATCTGGCGGCTGATCCGCGACAAGCTGATCCATCCCTATCTCGACATCAACCTGCAATATTTCGATCTCTCGGTCGAGAACCGCGACGCCACCAACGATCAGATCACGATCGATTCCGCCCACGCAATCATGAAGGCGGGCGTCGGCGTCAAATGCGCCACCATCACGCCCGACGAGGCGCGCGTGAAGGAGTTCCATCTCAAGGAAATGTGGAAGAGCCCGAACGGCACGATCCGCAACATCCTAGGGGGCGTGATCTTCCGCGAGCCGATCATCGCCAAAAACGTGCCGCGCCTCGTGCCGGGCTGGACGCAGCCCATCGTGGTCGGGCGCCACGCCTATGGCGACCAGTATCGCGCCACCGATTTCAAGGTGCCCGGCAAGGGCCGTCTCACCGTCAAGTTCGAGGGCGACGACGGGAGCGTGATCGAGAAAGAAGTGTTCAAATTCCCCGGCGCCGGCGTGGCGATGGCCATGTACAACCTTGACGAATCGATCAAAGGGTTCGCGCGCGCCTGCCTGAACTACGGTTTGCAGCGCAACTACGCGGTGTATCTGTCGACCAAGAACACCATTCTCAAGGTCTATGATGGTCGCTTCAAGAACCTGTTTCAGGAAATCTTCGACGCCGAATTCACGGCCAAGTATGCCGCTGCCGGTC
>JANLPL010000289.1:0-9380 GCA_031367195.1 Bradyrhizobium sp. | reverse complement strand
ATGACGCGCATTCCCGGGCTCTCGGAAGTGCCGTATCCCACGCACATGGAGCCCAACCAGGTGATCGAGTTCTACTCGCGCTGAGGGGTTTTACGCTTCCAACAAAAAAGGCGGCCGAGAGGCCGCCTTTTTTTGTGAACTTTCCTGTTTGCCGTGCGGTGAGAACGGCTTTCACGCTCGGGCGGTCAACTAGCAGTGATTTGCGGGGGTGCTAATGTGGCGATGGCGAGTTGGGCGATAGACGGAGGCAATTCGCCCTTCGCTACCTTACCCTTCAGATATGCGCCGAATTTTCCGCCCTCCAGATAGGTGGTTTGCAGCCATTCGCGAAAATGGCCCAACGCGCCAAGAGGGTAACACCAAGATTCTTGAGGGTTAGATTTCGCCTGGGGGTGGCTGTCGGGGTATCTGTGCGGATATTTGTCGCGGTCCCCGAACTCTTGCTCTAGTCCGCTCTCGGCCCAATATTTTGACCAGTGCTGTCCTATTGAAATGTCGACAACGAACTTGTTCCCTATCTCGGCACCCGCCAATATCAATTCATATATAATTGTGTTTGCTTCGTTGAAGACGTGGAAATACCCTTTTGGTGCAGATTGGTAATTGAGGGCGATTCGTTCATGCCATTTTTCAAACTTGTTGGCTTTTGTTCCGCTGGGATCGTACCCAACCTGGCTATAGATCAAATCGCGTAATTTTGACCCAGCCAAAATACGAAAGTTATCTCTTGCCTGTGGCTGGCAATTTGTTCCTGCGTCGAACGCGTAATATTCAAGTATCGCAAGACAAACATCTGCCGGATAACAAAAATGAGTCTTACCTAGATGCACAACCTCAACGTGGGGAATTGTCGCGAATGAGCCAGCTTTCACCAGTATAGACTTGATCGCGGCGATCCTTGGCTTTTGATCTACCTCGAACCACTGAGAACTAATCGTCCCGATATGCGCGTTTTGCACCCCGCACAGCGTTGCAAGGCCCCGCTGGTTTAAGTAAGGGGTTCCGTCCGAGAGGACGCCCATACCGATGCCGCTAATCTCGGCGTCTTTGGCTATGTCAAGGGAAAGCTGCTTGATTTCCTTGGAGCTTGATTTCGGGGCTAAGATATTGATTCTGGGCGCCATTTCGGTGATTTCCTTGCAGGCAAGTAAATCGACTAGGTCAAGGCCAAAGAAGCCGCCGCGCCTCACACCCGCAACGGCATCAGCACGTAGAGCGCCTGCGCGCCGTCGCGGTCCATGATGATGGTGGGCGAGCCGGGGTCGGCGAGTTTCATCAGCGCGGTGTCGCCGGAAAGCTGTTGCGCGATCTCCAGCAGGTAGCGCGAGTTGAAGCCGATATCCATCGGGGTGGAATCGTAATCGACCTCGATCTCCTCGCTCGCCGAGCCGGAATCGGGATTGTTGACGGACAGCGTCATGCGGTTGTCGCCGATCGACAGTTTTATCGCCCGCCCGCGATCCGACGAGATCGTCGACACCCGGTCCACCGCGCGCTGGAACTGCTCTTTGTCGACCACCAGCCGCTTGTCGTTGTTGAGCGGAATGACTCTGGTGTAATCGGGGAAGGTGCCGTCGATCAGTTTGGTCGTCAGCGTCACCTCGCCGAACCGGAACCGCGCTTTGACCTGGCTGATCTCGATGGTGACGTCGCGTGAGAGGTCTTCGAGCAGTTTCAGAATCTCGCCGACGGCCTTGCGCGGCGCGATCACGCCCGGCATTCCCGCGGCGCCCGGCGGAGCGGGAACCTCGATCCGGGCGAGCCGGTGCCCGTCGGTCGCCACCGCGCGCAAAACTGTCGCGCCGTTCGATTCCGTGGTGTGGAAATAGATGCCGTTGAGGTAGTAGCGCGTTTCCTCGGTCGAGATCGCGAATTGCGCGTTGTCGATCAGGCGGCGCAACTCGACGGCGGGCAGCTCGAACTTATGGGCGAACTCGCCGGCGGTGAGATCGGGGAAGTCGGTCGCCGGCAGGCATTGCAGGTGAAAGCGCGAGCGCCCCGAGCGCAGCAGCAACTGCCCCGTGTCGGGCGTGATTTCCAGGCTCACCTGCGCGCCTTCGGGCAGTTTTCGCACGATGTCGTGGAAGATATGCGCCGAGACGGTGGTCGCGCCCGCCGCCGCCACGTCAGCGGGCGCGACTTCGGTCGCCTCCAGGTCGAGGTCGGTCGCCTTCAGTTCGAGTTGGCCCTCGCGCGCCTCGATCAGCACGTTGGAGAGGATCGGAATCGTGTTGCGCCGCTCGACGATGCGGTGAATGTGGCTGAGCGCCTTCAGCAGAGCGGTGCGCTCGATGGTGACTTTCATCTCGATATCCTAAAAGCTGCTCACGCCGCGCATATGTCGCGCCTAGCCGCTTCGAAAAGGAGCCGGAATTTGCCTTTTCAGTCGCCCGCGCGCAAGGGCGGCGAAGGCGTTTTTTTTCGATTTACTAACTCCTTCGCCGCCGCCGCGCGGGAGCCTTTACGGCGCCTTAATACGGTCGGCTTAATTCTAGATCCGGCCGCGAGAAACCGGGCTCCGCGGGAAAGAGGGCATGTTCGGATCAAGCGGCAAGCGGGGAGGGCAGCGGATCGAGCCGCGCTTCGACGATGCGCCCGACGGCGCGGAACCCGAATTGCGTGCCGATCCCGCCGACCGGCCGCCGGCGCGTCGCAAAGCGGAAAAGAAGCGCCCGCGCAAACGCCGCCGTTCGTTCCTGGGCATGCTCGTCTATTGGAGCTTCGTGCTCGGCGTCTGGGCTTTTGTCGCTCTGGGCGGGCTGTTCGCCTATTACGCCAGCCAGTTGCCGCCGATCGACGAGCTGGCGGTGCCTAAGCGCCCGCCCGACATCCAGATTCTGGGGCTAGACGGCTCCGTGCTCGCCGATCGCGGCGACACGGGCGGGGCGGCGGTGCGGCTCGGCGACCTGCCGCCCTATCTGCCCAAGGCCCTCATCGCCATCGAGGACCGGCGTTTCTATTACCATTTCGGCGTCGACCCGATCGGCATCGCGCGCGCCGTGATCAGCAATGTCGCGGGCTCCGGCGGGATGCAGGGCGGCTCGACGCTGACCCAGCAACTCGCCAAGAACCTGTTTCTGACCCAGGAGCGCACGATCAGCCGCAAATTCCAGGAGACGATCCTGGCTTTGTGGCTGGAGCGGAAATATTCGAAGGACCAGATCCTCGAACTCTATCTCAACCGCGTCTATTTCGGCTCCGGCGCCTATGGCGTCGAGGCGGCGGCGCGCAAATATTTTGGCCACGACGCCAAGGACGTGACGTTGTCGGAGGCCGCGCTGTTGGCGGGCTTGATGAAGTCCCCCAGCAAGCTCGCGCCCAACCGCAACCTCAAGGGCGCCAATGAGCGCGCGGCGCAGGTCGTCACCGCGATGGTCGAGCAGGGCTACGTCACGCAGGCGATGGCGAAGGTCGCGCTCGGCGCCCCGGCTCAGGTCGCCAACACCAAAGGCGCGGGCTCGGTCAATTACGCCGCCGATTACGTTATGGACGCGCTCGACGACACCGTCGGGGCGATCGACGAAGACATCGTCGTGATGACGACGATCAATCCGGCGCTACAGGCGGCGGCCGAGCGGGCGCTCGCCGGCGAACTCGACGCCAAGGGCGCCAAATTCAACGTCGATCAGGGCGCGCTGGTGGCGCTTGACCCCGACGGCGGGGTCAAGGCGCTGGTCGGCGGGCGCAATTATGCGGAAAGCCAGTTCAACCGCGCCATCGCCGCCAAGCGGCAGCCGGGCTCCTCGTTCAAGCCGTTCGTCTATCTCGCCGCGCTGGAGAAAGGCGATCGACCCGACGATATCCGCCAGGACGCGCCGATCAACGTCAAAGGCTGGACGCCGGAGAACTACAGCCACGAATATTTCGGCCCCGTGACGCTGACCAAGGCGCTGGCGCTTTCGCTCAACACGGTCGCGGTGCGGCTCTGCCTCGAAGTCGGCCCCAAGGCGGTGGTGCGGGTGGCGCACCGGCTCGGCATCCTCTCCGATCTCACGGCGAACGCCTCCATCGCGCTCGGCACTTCGGAGACGACGCCGCTGGAGATGGCCTCGGCCTACGCCGCCTTCGCCAATGGCGGCATAGGCGTGCGCCCCTATGTCATCCTGACGGTGCGCACGGCCAACGGGCGGCTGCTGTACCGGCGCCATCCTTACAACTATGGCCGCGTGATCGAGCCGCGCTATGTCGCGATGATGAACGCCATGATGCAGGAGACGCTGACCACCGGCACGGCGCACAAGGTCGATCTGCCGGGCTGGCAGGCGGCGGGCAAGACCGGCACCAGCCAGGACTTCCGCGACGCGTGGTTCATCGGCTTCACCTCGCATTTGGTCGCCGCCGTGTGGCTCGGCAATGACGACGGGACATCGACGAAAAAAGTCTCGGGCGGCAATCTGCCGGTGGAGATCTGGAGCCGCTTCATGCGCGACGCTCATGCCGGCGTGCCGGCAGCGGGACTGCCGCTCGGCGATTGGCGAAGTCTCGACGCCGGCGAACCACAGCCGCAAGCCGCACCCGCGCCCGTCAGCCCCGCCGCGCCGCTGGCGATCAACAAGATCGGCGAGGCGATGGCTGCGCCCGCGGCGACGCAGACGCGCCGAGGGGCGAAGGTGGAGACCGGGCCGATTCCCCCGGCGCCGGTCGGCGGCGGTTCGCCCAAACGCGACAAGAATTTGCTGGAAAAACTGCTCGGCCAGCTCTGACGAAACCGCCGCGCGGCAACTTGCGTATAAGCTACGGGGCAGGAGACCGCCATGAGCAAGCGACCCATCGAGATCCACGGCTACGCCATCGTGTCCGACGACGACAGGATCGCCGACGCGGACGGTCTCATTCCGCCGAGCCTTCGCAACGACAGGGATTGGGAGCAATATCAGGCTGCGCTGGCGCGCAGCGATCTGGTCGTGTTCGCCCGCGTCAGCCACGACAACGAGCCCAACACGCGCGGCGATCCGCGCGTGGTCGTCTCGCGTGACGCCAAAGGGCTGGAGAATCGCGCCGACGCCTGGTGGTGGAATCCTGCGGACATGGATTGGCGGGAGGTGGTCAAGACCATTTTGCCCGAGGGCGGCGAAGTCGCCGCGCCCGGAGGGCAGGGCGTGTTCGATCTGTTCCTCACGATCGGCTACGACGTGTTCCACCTCGCGCGGGCGCGAGGCGTGAAGCTGCTCGGCGGCCGTGCGGTGTTTTCCGAGTGCAAGGACGGCCTATCCGCCGAGGACGTGCTGACGAAATACGGGCTGCATCACGCCGAAAGGATCGAGCTCGACGCGACGCAGCAGGTGGAAATGAACATCTGGCGCAGGGTCAGGGCGGATTAGGCGTCCATCGCGACTTTCTCGCCGTCGCCAAGCTTGGGCCGTTCGTGCTTGGCGCCTGCCGTCAACACAGAGACGACACTGGCGATGAGCCCGGCGCCTTCCCAATATTCGCCGCGATTCGGCGTGACGCGGATTACGCGGATGCCCGCGTCATTGGCGTCGCTCCAGAACGCCTTGTCAATCGGCTTCCATAGGCGCGCCGCCAGCGCGGAATTGGCGAACACTTGAGCCGTTCCGGATAGCGATACGAAGCGATTGCCTTTCGGATCGGCGAAGGAAAGGCAGACATTCGCATTATTGGCGATCTCGTGATCCTTAGGCGCATCTGCGTCGGTGAGGAAATAGATCGCATTGTCCTCGACCTCGGGGCGGGCCGCCATCGGGCGGGCGCGGATCGCGTCGCCCTGTCCCGAATGGGTCACAACCATGGCTAATCCGATGTCGTTCATCAGGCGCCAAATCTCCTCGTTCGGATTCTTGCCGCTCATTGTTCGCGCTCCTCTTGAGTGTGGAGCCTAAACGCGCCTTGGCGAGGATTGTTCCCCAAAGCTGAAAGGCCGGGAGCATTGCCCCCGGCCTTGTGCGCTTGGGATGATAGGGCAAATCAGCCCGGCAGCAGCACAGTGTTGATGACGTGGATCACGCCATTCGATTGCATGACATCGGGGATCGTCACCATCGCGGTGTCGCCCTTGGCGTCGGTAATAGCGATTCCGCCGCCCATCTTCGAGAATGACAGCGAGCCGCCCTGAACCGTGGCGACGGTGTAGTGGCCGCCCATCTCGTCGATCTTTTTGGAGAGATCTTCCGCCGTCATACGGCCGGGAACGACGTGATAGGTAAGCACCGCCGTCAGCTTGTCCTTGTTGGCGGGTTCCAACAGGGTCTTGACTGTGCCGGCCGGCAATTTGCCGAAGGCCGCATTGGTCGGCGCAAACACCGTGAACGGCCCGGCGCTTTCGAGCGTCGGGACAAGGCCGGCCGCCTTGACGGCCGCGACCAGCGTGGTGTGATCCTTGGAGTGCACGGCGTTCTGAACGATGTTCTTGCTGGGGTACATAGGGGCGCCGCCGACCATCTTGGTCATTTCGGCATAGGCGAACCCGGCGCCGAGCGGCGCGGCCAGAGCGACTCCGGCGATCAACATGGCGGCGCGAAGATTGAACTTGCTCATCTAACTTACTCCCTTAGCCCTCTTGGGGTGACACAGACGTTACGGTCCAGGAGCGCTCCGGGTTTTCGCGATCTGTTGACGTTTTCGTGATCGCACGCGCAAATGCGCTATGATAGCGGCATGGGATGTTGGGGGAGCGGCATGGCGCGAAGGATCATCGGCATCGTGCTGCGGCTCGCGCTGGTTGGCGCCGTGTTCGCGCTGGGTTTCGTCGCCTGGCTGTTCGTTCGCGCCATGCCGGATCACGCGGGGCGCGAAACCTTGCCCGGCTTGCGCGGCGAGGCGCGGGTCTGGAGCGACTCCTACGGCGTGCCGCATATTTTCGCCGCCGACCCCGATTCCGCCGCGCGCGCGCTCGGCTGGCTGCACGCGAGCGAGCGGCTGTTCCAGATGGAGACGCAGCGCCGCGCCGGAGAAGGGCGGCTGGCGGAAATGCTGGGCAGCGATCTCGTGCGGGTCGATCGCTTCATCCGCACGCTGGGCATTTTCCGGCTCGCGCGATCGAGCCTCGACGCGCTGAGCGAGGAGGCGCGTTCGCGGCTCAACGCCTATGCCGACGGCGTCAATGCGTGGCTCGACGCGCACAAGAACCACCTGCCGCCGGAATTCTTTATCGTCGGCGACGCGCCGGAACATTGGACGCCTGTCGACTCGCTGGTGATCGGCAAGTTGCTGGGTCTGCAACTCAGCCACAATTACAGAATCGAGCTTTTGCGCGCACGAGTCGCAGCCAAACTCGGCGCGGAGAAGGCGGCGTGGGTGTTTCCCGATCTCACGCTGAATTCGCCGATCACCACAGCGCCGGAAACCCATCCCGACCATTCCGCGCTCGATCCTTATGAGGAGCTCGGCCGCTGGTCGCCGTTCGCGCACGGCGCCTCGAACGAATGGGCGGTGGCGGGCGCGCGCACCACGACCGGCAAACCGATCCTCGCCAACGATCCGCATCTCGACCTCGGCGCGCCGATCCTGTGGTATCTCGCGCGTATCGTCACGCCGCAAGGCTTCGTGAAAGGCGTCACGATTCCCGGCACGCCGGTGGTCTGGGCCAGAACGACCGCATCGCCTGGGGCTTCACCACCGCCCTGACCGACACGCAGGATCTGTTCGTCGAAACACTCGATCCCGCCGATCCCACCAAATATCTGACGCCGGAGGGCGGCAAGCCGTTCGAGACCCGGCAGGAGATCATTCACGTCAAGAACGCGCCCGACGTGACTTTGACAGTGCGCGCGACGCAGCACGGGCCGGTGATGTCCGACATCGACGCCGAGATGCGCGACTTTATCGGGCCGGGCAAAGCGATGGCGCTCGCGTTCACGGGTCTGGGCGAGAAGGACACGACGTTCGAGGCCGTCGTCAAGCTCGACGCAGCGAAAAACTGGGACGAGTTCTTGGCCGCGATGCGCCTGTTCCAGACGCCAACGCAAAACATCGTCTATGCCGACGTCGATGGAAACATCGGCTATTTCAGCCCCGGCCTCGTGCCGGTGCGCAAATCCGGCGACGGCCTGACGCCGGCCGACGGCGCCTCCGGCCAGTTCGATTGGACGGGATATGTCCCGTTCGAGCAGCAGCCGCAGGCGTTCAATCCCGCGGTGGGCTTTCTGTTCAACGCCAATAATGCGGTGACGCCGACGTCGCAAGAGGCGACGTTCGGCCGCGACTGGGAGGAGCCATGGCGGGCGCGACGCCTCCAGCAATGGCTCGACCGGCCGGAGAAGCACGATCTCGACATATCCGCCGCCATGCAGATGGACCATCTGTCGCTGGCGATGCTGGCGCTCAAACCCCTGATGGCGACAATCAAGCCGACCGACGAGCGGGCGCGGCAGGCGCTGGCGCTGGTCGCGGAATGGGACGGCGTGACCGACGCCGCGAGGCCTGAGCCGCTGCTCGCCGAAACTTTCCTCAATGAGCTGCACAAGGCGCTTCTGACGGAGCGGACGCAAGTCGATCTCGACGCGGAATTCGGCCCGCTCGTCGCCACCGCGACGATGTCGCTGGTCAAGGACCATCGGGACATGTGTTCGACGCCGACGGAGCCAGACCCCGATTGCGCGAAAACGTTGAGCGACGCGCTCGACCGCGCGCTCGCGCGCATCATCGCCAAACAGGGCGCGGACAGCAGCAAATGGAGCTGGGGCGCCGAGCAGACGGCTGTCGTGACGCACAAGGTCTTCAGCCATGTGCCGGGTCTCGACGTCCTCAGCGATCTCTCGTTTCCCTCCAGCGGCGATTTCTATTCGCTCGATCGCGGCGGCGGATTTGACACGCCCAGGGACCAACCGCTCGCCCGCACCCAGGCCGGCGGGTATCGCGGATTGTTCGATCTCGCCGATCCCACGCGCTCGCGTTTCGTTATCGCCACCGGCCAGTCCGGTCATATTTTCTCACGCCATTATCGCGACCTGATGCCGCTGTGGCGTGCCGGCCGCGCTATCACGCTGAGCGGGGGCGAGGACGAGCTGAAAGCGCGCGGCGCCAGCCTGACGACCTTCACCTCCAAATAAGATAAGCGAGATGAACGACAGCTACCCCGTTACGCCGACCAATCGCGTCAAGCGTCTGCACGAGCGCGCCGCCTACGATCATGCGACAATCCATGCGCTGCTCGACGCGTCGATGATGTGCCATGTCGCCTATGTCGTCGACGGCCAGCCCTATTGCACGCCGACGCCGTTCTGGCGCGCGGGGACCAGGCTCTACTGGCACAGCAGTAGCGCCAGCCGCATGTTACGCAACCAGTCCGAGGGCGAGCCGGTCTGTCTGACGGTCGCCCATCTCGACAGTCTCGTGATGGCGCGCAGCGGCTTCAACCCTTCCGCCGACTATCGCGCGGCGATGGCGTTCGGCCACGCCCGGTTGATTGACGACGAGGACGA
>JANLPL010000189.1:0-2708 GCA_031367195.1 Bradyrhizobium sp. | reverse complement strand
AAAGGTGACGGTGAACGAGAGAAAGCCCAGGATCGGCACCGACTGCAAAATGTCGAGCACGGGAATCAGCACCATTTCCCAGCGCCGGCTCTTGGCGGCGAGCGTGGCGAAGGTAAAGGTGAAAATCAGCGAGAAGAACAGCGCGGCGAACATGCGCAGCGTCGTGCGCAAAGCGTAATAGGGCAATTGCCAATAGTCGAGCGAGACCGCCGCCTGATGCGCGTCGGGTAAGGGCGCGGAAATGCCGTGATAGGCGCGCGCGACCGCCGCGAACACGGCCAGAATCGAGGCCAGCGCCACCACGTCCCAATGGTTTGGCAGCGCGCGCCGCCCATAGGCGGCCACCGCGTGGAGTGGCGACATTGACGGACCCCCGGCGCCTTTTGTCTGGCTAACGGCGCGGGACTCCGGCGACCAGAACGGCAAGTCCATCGGGAAACACACTGACCGAGGGTTGGCAATTAAAAAGCGATCGGCCCGCCGGCTTTTCGCTCGCGCCAGCGAGAAGCGCACATGCCCCATGCGCCCGCCATGCGACGGAGCGGCGAAGGTTTTGCGACAGGCGCGTGTCGTCGCGGGCGGCGTCTCGCATAAACGCAAGCGACGCTTCGCGCCCCGCCCGCGCTCGGATATGGTGGCGCCCTAACGGGGCGCAGATGCTGGACAAGGTCGCTTTACTTCCTATCGTTGAGCAATCCGCACGCAGCCAGAGAATGCGCCGGCTCGGCTCGCGCCTTTCCTATTGGATCGTGGTAGGGCTCGCTATTTTCGTCTCCGCGCCCTGGGCGCTGGTCAATTCGACCGAGCGGGTGGCGGTGCATAATCTGCTGTTCGACGAATTCCAGCGCTGGCGACCGCGAATCAGCGACGAGCCGCCGCCGATCCGCGTGGTCGAGATCGACGACGCTTCGATCGCCAAGCTCGGCCGCTGGCCATGGCCGCGCGCCCGGCTGGGAGAGATGATCGAAAAGATCGCCCAAGCCGGCGCGGCCGTGGTCGCGATCGACATTCTGCTCTACGACCCCGGCGATCCCGAAGACGACGCCAAGCTGGCGCAGGCGATCAAGGGGCGCCCCGTCGTGCTCGGCCAGTTCTTCACCAACGACGGCAATGCGCCGCGGCTCGCGGAGAAAGCGGGCTTTGCTTTCGCCGGCGACGATCCCACCGGCTTCGCCTACGGCTTTCGCGGCGCCATGACGCCGCTGCCGATGTTCGCCTCCGCCGCCGCCGGGATCGGCTTTCTCAACTGGCTGCCCGACAACGATCGCGTCGTGCGCCGCGTGCCGCTGGTGCTCAACAGCAACGGCCGTCTGACGCCGAGCTTCGCGATGGAGGCGTTGCGGGTTGCGCAGGGCGCGTCGACCTACACCCTGAAATCGTCCAATGCGAGCGGGGAATACGGTTTTGGCGCGCATACCGGCATGGTGGCGATCCGCGACGGCGACGCCGTGGTGGAGACCGGGCCGCGCGGCGATTTCCGTATCCATTTCGCCGGCGACGATCCGCGCATCCGCGTGTCCGCCGCGAGCCTGTTCGAGCCGAACGCCGATCTCACCGCCTTCGCGGGCAAGATCGTGTTCATCGGCGTCAGCGCGCAATTGCTCTACGACATCGTCGCCACGCCGCTGTCGCCGGCCGCCCCCGGCGTAGTGCAACATGCCGAAATCGCCGGCCAGATTTTGATGAATGACCGGCTGACCCGGCCCGATTGGGCGCCGGGCGCGGAGTTCCTCTACACCGTCTCGCTCTCGGTCGTGCTGGCGATCTCGCTGCCCCTGCTGTCGACGCTCGGCGGCACCCTGATCGGGATGGTGGCGGCGGCGGGCTCGGTGGCGGGCAGCTGGTGGGCGTTCAGCCGCCACGGCCTGCTGCTCGATCCGATCATGCCCTCGGTCGCGTCCGGCGTGGTCTATCTCTGCGGCGTGCTGGCGCTGTTCGCGCGCAAGCAGGGCGAGGCGCGCGCGATCCGCTCCGCGTTCGGTCGCTATGTGTCGCCGACCGTGGTGGCGAAACTGGCCGCCGATCCGACCGTACTGCGGCTGGGCGGCGAGGAGCGGCGGGTGACACTGATGTTCTCCGACCTGCGCGGCTTCACCACTTTGTCGGAAGGCAAGACGGCGACCGAGCTGACCCGATTCCTCAACGAATATCTGACGCCGATGACCGACCTCGTGCTGCAACAGCGCGGCACGGTCGATAAATATATCGGCGACGCGATCATGGCGTTCTGGAACGCGCCGCTCGACGACGAGCGCCACGCCGCCCACGCGGTCGAGGCGGCGCTGGGGATGCGCGAGGCGCTGGCTACGCTCAACGCGCAATGGTCGAGCGTGGCGCAGGCGGCGGGGCGGCCGTTCTCCCCGGTCAAGTTTGGCGTCGGCCTCAACACCGGCGAGGCCTGCGTCGGCAATCTCGGCTCGCTGCGCCGGTTCGACTATTCCGTGATCGGCGACGAGGTGAATGTCGCCTCGCGGCTGGAGAGCGCGAGCAAGATGTTCGGCGTCGATATCGTCGCCAGCGAGGCGACGCGGGCGGAGGCGTCGGGCTTCGCGTGGTTGGAAGTCGATTCGGTCGTGTTCAAGAACAAGACGCGGCCGGTCGGAGTGTTTGCGCTGGTCGGCGGCGCCGATGTCGCGATCTCACGCGAATTCGCCGCGCTGGCGGGCGCCCATGCGCGGATGATGGCGCTCTACCGCAACCGCGATTTC
>JANLPL010000155.1:0-2213 GCA_031367195.1 Bradyrhizobium sp. | reverse complement strand
CCGCAACATCGGCCAGAGCCCGGCGCCGATTGACGCCGCCAAGGTGAATTTCCGCGACGACGACGCCAGCCTGATCCGCTCGTTCCTGGACGACGAGGCCGAACGCGACTGGTTCGAGGCGTTCCAGGCGTTTTACGATCTCGTCGAGGCGGAAGGCGGCCTGGCGCCGATCTCCGCCTTGTCGCAGGATTTACGCAGCCGCCTCACCGCCGCGCCATGACCGGGCTCACTGAGCCCGCGTCGCTCTCGATCATCATAAAAGGTCGCCATGCCAGATAACGTCCCTTCCGCCCGGCCGCTGTTCGTCTGCGGCTGCGCTAGATCGGGCACGTCCGCTTTGGCCGCGGCGCTGAACGCCCGTCCCGACATCGTGCTCGGCCTGGAGCGCTACATCTCGTATCTGGCGACCCACGGCTCGCTGTCGCCCGACTTGTTTCAGCGCGAGCGCTTCTTCGATGTGCGGCCGGGAGACACTTTCTATGACAACCTCGGCTTCTTCGAGAAACATTACGCGCTCTCGCGCGAGAAATTCGCGACGGCGAAATACGTCGGCGACAAGATTCCCGCCCTCACCGGACATTTGTCCCAAATCCTCAAGGACTTTCCCGACGCCCGGATCATCTGCATCGTCAGAAACCTGATCGACGTCTGCGCTTCGTTCGAGAATCGGGCGCGCAGCGGCCGTTACTGGCCGAAATCCCGCAACGCGGACGCCGCGATCGGGCAATGGAATCGCGCTCTCGTTGATGTCGCCGCGCAGGCGCATTCGCCGAACGTGCTCGTTGTGATCTACGAAGATCTGTTCGTGGACATGACGGGGTGGGACCGCATCTCCGCGTTTCTCGGCCTGAACGTGCCGTCCCCCCCCCTCAAAGCGCGCAAGGAGACCATCGACGTTTTGTCGCCCAAGACCAAGGCGAACATTCTCCTCGAGGCGCGGGTCCAGCTCTATCGCGAGATCGTGGCGAGACACGCCGCCAAGCCCGCGCCGCCGCGCGCCGCCGTGGCGAAGACGCCGAAGGATGGGTCGCTGCGCAAATACGAGACCGATTCCCCAGTCGTCGAATATCCCTACGCCGCCATCGAGGGACTGTCGTTTCAGGTCCGCCGCGTGCGCGGCGCCGCGCCTGCGCCCGAGGCCGACATCTGCATCTTGGGCTCGGCGGCGAGTTTCGGCCGGTTCGTGCAGACGCCCTACTCCGATCGGCTTGCCGATCGTTTGAATGTTCGCGTCGCCAATCTGGCGATCGGCGGCGCGCGGCCGGAGACCTATCTCGTCCAGCCGAAAGCGCGCGAATTCATCAGCCGCGCCAAGGTCGTCGTCGTCGAGGCGATGTCGGCGCGCGGCTACAGCAACGCGTTGTTCACCCCAACGGCGAGCACGACGAACATGGTCGTGATAAGCGAAGCGGGCCGGAGGGTTTCAGGCTTGCGTGATCTTCCCTCTCCCGTCTTCGCCGACCGGATTTGGATGAAGTTGCTCAAATCCGACGCGCTTTCCGCGTTGGCGAGCGAAGCCGTCGCACAGATGCGGCGCGGCTATTTGCGCGACATGAAGGAAATCTTCGCCCTCTCGCGCAAGGCGATAGTGCTCTATATCTCCCAATACGAGCCGACGGAGGACGCCAGCGCGGAGAGCTACCGCTTCCCGCATTACATTTCGCCCTCGTTGCTGGCCCAGTTGGGCGCCGAGGGCGTCGAAATCGTCAAGCTCGTCAGCCGGGCGGGTTTGCCTTCGAAACTGATCAACCGGATCACAGGCGAACCGCAGGAAATTCAGGGCATGTCGCCGCTCAAGACGGAGAACGGCTACTATCCCTCGCAGGAAATGCACAACGAAGCGGCCGCTCTCCTGGAAAATCGGTTGCGAGCCCTGCTGTCGTAACCCGAAAGATTTGCGCCATGCGGACATTCACTCGCCGCGCCCTGCTTCAATTTCTGACCGTCTCGGCCGCTCGGCTGGCGATCGGCCCGGCCTCGGCGCAAACCGAGGAGCGGGATCTGTCGAGCTTCGGCGCGACCTACGGCAAGGGCGACGCGGCGGCCGCCCTGATCGCGGCGGCGAAATGGTCGAACGCGAGCGGCGGCGTGATCCGCGTGTCCGGCCCCGCCGTCCTGAAGAGCCCGGTCGCGCTTGTCGGCGATCTCAGGATGCGGGGTTCGACGCCCGAAAGCGCCTTGCGCGGCGCGCCGGCGTTCGGACAGCCACTGCT
>JANLPL010000126.1:0-7377 GCA_031367195.1 Bradyrhizobium sp. | reverse complement strand
TCAAGTTCGCAACAACCCATGGGCCATGTTTTTTTACGGGGTCACGCGCCACCAAAAAGTAGACGGCCGCTCCCTTCCGTAGCCAGGATAGCGCAAATCGTTTCTATCCCCACAGGCGGCATCAAACCGCGCTGGTTTTTTAGGAGATCGTAGGGCGCGCCAATGGTGACGAAGGCGTCGAGACGACCTTCGTTCGCCCCTAGTCGCTCCAGGGCAGGCAATGGCAACGGGTCGCCCGAGATAGGGATGGCCTCGATTGAAGTCCGCGCATTCACACGAACGGCCACGCGAATGCCGTCTGGGTTAGCGACAAAGCCCGAAAATGCGGCTTTGGACGGTGTAACGTCGAGATAGAGCGCATTGTCGCCGTCAAGGGGGATCTTGACGGCGAACGGTCGCCAAAACGCAGCGATTTTCGAGCGGACGACGTCACAAGATATGGCTTCAGAGGCCTTCTTCTCGATTTCGGGACGATTTCGCGCCAACGCGTCGTTCAGCAAGTTCGCGATTCCGAGCGGAACCGGGCCAGCGCAGACATCGCGGTGGCCGAAGGGGCCGAGGTTGAACGACAAACAGCTTCGCCCTACGATTTCGACCGTCGCGCTACTGACCCGAGCGCCCGTAGGGGGCGCCACGACGACGGGACACCACTGCGGGCTGATGTCGAGGCTCACATCGACGGCAGGTGAGAGTCGCAGGTCGAAATTCTTCGCGTTCAGCGATAGAATTTGTGCCAGCGTCCCATTCAACCCTGCCTGTCCTGTGATGTGAAGCGGTTGCGCGACGTGGACGGCGGCGCCCGCCTGCGAAACGCTCAGCGGTCCGTCCTTCGTGACCGTCGCGCTCCAGTGATAGTCGGCGCAGGCTCCAGAGGTCGTGACACTGGGGGCAGTAACGTCGGGAACCTCTGTACATATCCGCGCAGTGAAGACGCGTCGGCACTCCGTATGATGCCCGAGATGACCGCCGACCAGTCGGGGAATATTGGCGCACGCAGCGCGCCCGCCACCGCTAAGCGGGGTTGAGACGGGAATCTTCGCGTCGCTGAGCCTTTGCAGCGATGAATACGACATGAAGCCGGTCAACGTCAGCACGCTATCGACAGCGGGTGGCGAAGGCGGCGCAGGAGCGCCGCCTCGCGAAGGCGCTTCAAATAGCGCGCCCGCCGACGCTAAACTCAGCGTCATGGCGAGAACATTGAAAACAATCGCGCCCCGGAAAATACCGTGCATGGTGCACCTGCTTTAAAATGAATTTGAAATTCTTCAGGTTGCGCAGGAATTCATAGCAGACGGACGTGCACAAAGCAAGGGTGCCGAGCAGGCGCCGCTCATTCCCACCTCGACAGCAGGAACAAGTGGGCTAGGTATTTCCGGCGATAGTCAGAATCTTTGTATATTGCGCTCAGCGCATATCGGGCATCTTTATTCGTTCGTTGCCGAGCTTCCTCACGCCCGCTCAAACCCCCTTTTCAACTCCCAATCCGTCACCCGGCGATCATATTCTCCCTGTTCCCATTCCGCCGCATGGACGTAATGGTCCACCACCGCGTCGCCGAATGCCCTCCTCAACATCGCAGATCCCCGCAATGTCTCGGTCGCCGCGCGCAAGGTGCCGGGGATGCGGCGCGCCTCGCCACGGTAGGCGTCGCCGACCGAGGGCTCCTCTAACTCCAACCCCCCGTCCACCCCGGCGAGCCCCGCCGCGATCAGCGCGGCGAAGGCCAAGTACGGGTTCAGATCGGCGCCGCCGATGCGGCATTCTATCCGCGCCGCTTTCGTGCCCTCGCCGCACAGGCGAAAGCCGGCGGTGCGGTTATCGATGCTCCACACCACCCGCGTCGGCGCGAACGTGGCCGATTGGAACCGCTTGTAGGAATTGATGAACGGCGCGAGAAAATAGGTGATCTCGGCGGCGTGGGCGAGCTGGCCGGCCACGAACCGTCGCATCAGCGCCGACATCGAGTGCGGCGCGCCGGTTTCGGGAAACAGCGGCGAGCGCCCGTTGAGATCCCACAGCGAGGCGTGGATGTGGCTCGACGAGCCCGCGAGATCGCCGCGCCATTTCGCCATGAAAGTCACCGCCTTGCCGGCGCCATAGGCGATCTCCTTGATGCCGTTCTTCAGGATCGCATGCCGGTCGGCCATTTCCAGCGCCTCGGCGTAGCGCACGTTGATCTCTTCCTGCCCCGGCCCCCATTCGCCCTTGGAGTTTTCCACCGGCACGCCCGCGCCCATCAGGCCGTTGCGGATCGCGCGCATGACGGGCTCTTCCTTGGACGTCTGGAAGACGTGATAATCCTCGATGTAATAGCCGGCCGTCTTCGGATCGCGATAGCCACGCGCGAACAGGTCGGAATAGGTCTCGTCGAACAGATAGAATTCGAGTTCGGAGGCCAGATACGCCTTCCAGCCGCGCTCGGTCAGCCGCGCGATCTGTTTCTTCAGCATTGCGCGCGGGCTGTGGGGAATGTCGGCGCCGTGGTGATCGGTCACGTCGGCCAGCACCAGCGCGGTGGCGGGCAGCCAGGGAATCCGGCGCAAAGTGCCGAGATCCGGCCTCAGTACGAAATCGCCATAACCCTGGCCCCAGCTCGCGGCGGAATAGCCCGGCACCGGCTCCATCTCAATGTCGTTGGCGAGCAGATAATTGCAGGCGTGCGTTTCGTCATGCGCGCTTTCGACGAAATGTTCGGCGTGGAACCTCTTGCCGACGAGTTGCCCCGCCATGTCGGCGAAGGCGACGACGACGGTGTCGATCTCGCCCGACGCCACCGCGCTCTTCAATCTCTCGAACGACAACATGCCGCGCATCGAACGTCCCCTTTTTTCCTTACTCTGGCGCCTCGCGGCGCTCGCGTCGAGCGCTTGCGCAAACTCGGCCGGAACGGCATGAGTGGGCGCCATGACACTGAGATTTTTGGTCGTCGAAGGCAATGACGCGCAAGGCCGCGCCGCCTATCGCCTCGGCTTCGGCCAAACCGCTGGCGAGGCTTACGCCCAAACTCTGCGCGCGCTGGCGCCGGAGGCTTCCTGCGAACTACTGCTCGCCGCCGATTCGGGCGCTGAGGCCCCCGCCGCGCTGGCGGACTACGACGGCGTGTTCATCACTGGCTCCGCGCTCAATCTGTACGAGGGCGGGCCGGCGGCGGAGCGGCAGATCGCGCTGGCGCGCGCGGTGTTTGCTTGCGCCACGCCGATGTTTGGCTCCTGCTGGGGCTTGCAGGTCGCCTGCGCCGCCGCCGGCGGCCAAGTGCTCAAGAACCCGCGCGGGCGCGAAATCGGTGTGGCGCGGGGGATCTGGCTGACCGAGGCCGGGCGTAACCATCCGCTGCTGCAAGGCCGCCCGCCGGCCTACGAGGCTTTGTGCAGCCATCTCGACATCGTCGAATTGCCGCCGGGCGGCGTCGCGCTGGCCGCCAATGCGCTGGCGCCGGTGCAGGCGGCGGAGATCGCGTTTGACGGCGGCCTGTTCTGGGGCGTGCAATATCACCCCGAATATTCGTTCGCCGAGGTCGCTTCGATCGTCGAGCGCCGCGCGGCCGCGCTCGTGCGCGAAGGCCTCGTTCCCGACCAAGACGCCGCGTTGGCCGCCGCGCGCGAATGGCGGGCGTTGGATGAGGATAAGGGCGCCGCCTGGCGGCTGGGCCTCGGCGACAGCGTGCTGACGCAGCAGGCGCGCGGGCTCGAACTGACGAATTTCATTGACAGCTGCGTCCGACCGATGAAATCGGCGCGCGGGCGAGCGTGAACTACTTTCCGACGCTGAACGCCATCGAGGCCCGGCCGCGCCGGGGCGTGACGACGATGCGGCCGTGGGCGCGATGGGCCGCCGGCGCCGCGCCGACGTGGACCGCTCGCGCCGCCGGTCCCCGATGGGCGAGGCAGGAATTATAGGCGAGCGGCTCGTTGAATTGGGCGCAAGCGTCCTCCGCCGCAGCCGGCGCAATGGCGGCGAACAGAGCCAGGAGGAACAGCGACAGCCTCATCCCCGCAGCGTCGCCCCCGTCTTCCTGGCGACCTCGGCGACGATCCTGGCCACCACGGCGTCGATCTCCGCGTCGGTGAGCGTCTTTTCGCGCGGCTGCAGCGTCACGCTGACGGCGACCGACTTGCAGCCCTCGGCGACGCCCGCGCCGCGATAGACGTCGAAGATCTGCGCGTCCGTCAGCAGCGCCCGATCCGCGCTCAGCGCAGCCTTCAGGATATCGGCGGCGCGCGTCGCCTCCGGCGTCACAAAGGCGAGGTCGCGCTCGACAGCCATGAACTCGGAACGTTCGAGTTTCGGCTTGATTCGGGTGGCCTTGGCCTTGGGCGGCGGCAGCGCGTCGAGCGTGATCTCGAACGCGACCAGCGGCCCCTCGACGTCGAGCGCTTCGCAGGCGCTGGGATGCAGCTCGCCGAACCAGCCGGCCACGTTCTTCGGCCCGAATTGCAGAATCGCCGAGCGGCCGGGATGCAGGAAAGCCGGGCCCCCCGGCACGACCTGCACGGCGCCTTGCGGCACGCCGAGCGCGGCGAGCAGGCTCAGCGCGTCGCCCTTGGCGTCAAACACATCGACGCCGCCCCCCCCGCTCCAGTGTCGCCCCTCGCCGATGCGCTTGGCGCGGCCGCGCCTGAGGCCCGCCGCCGCGATGCGCTGATCCGTTTCGCCGGCGCCTGAGAAAACCTGTCCGACCTCGAACAGAGCGACGTCGCTGAACGCCCGCCGCGCGTTGCGCTCGGCCGCCGCCGCGAGGCCGGGAATGAGGCTCGGGCGCATATCCGACATGTCGGCGGCGATGGGGTTGGCGAGCGTCAGCGCGGGCGCGCCGCCGCCGAACAACTCGGCGTGGGCTTTGGGGATGAACGACCACGTCACCGCCTCGTCGAGCCCGAGCGCGGCCAGCGCGCGCTTGGCCGTGCGGGTGCGCTTTTGCAGCAGCGTCAGCACGGGCGCCGGCACGCCGGGCGCCATGCGGGGCAGGGGGGTCGAGACGACGCGGTCGAGCCCGGCGATGCGCACGATCTGCTCGACGATATCCGCCTTGCCGTCGATGTCGGGCCGCCAGTTCGGCACGAGGACTTGCCCGTTTTCCACCTCGAAGCCGAGGCGGGCGAGGATCGCGTCGCCCTCAGGCTGCGGCACGTCGAGGCCGGTCAGGCGCCTGACCTCGCTATAGGAGAAATCGATGCGCTTCCTGGGATGGGTCGGATCGCCCGCGACGGTCAGCCGCGACGGCTCGCCGCCACAAAGGTGCATGACCAGTCTTGTGGCGAGTTCCGCGCCGGGGACGCAGAAATCGGGATCGACGCCGCGCTCGAAGCGATAGCGCGCGTCGGTGACGATGCCCAAGTCACGCCCCGTGCGGGCGATGTTCGCCGCGTCCCACAACGCGCTTTCAATCAAAACATCGGTCGTCGTCTCGTTGCAGCCGGAGGCCTCGCCGCCTATCACGCCGGCGATCGATTCGACGCCGTGCGCGTCGGCGATCACGACATTCGCCTCGTTCAGCGTATAGGTGCGCCCGTCGAGCGCGACGACGGTTTCGCCAGCGCGGGCGCGACGCACGACGAGATCGCCGTTCACCTTGGCGGCGTCGAACACATGCAGCGGCCGGCCTCGGTCGAAGGTCAGGTAATTGGTGATGTCCACCAGCGCGTTGATGGGACGCAGGCCGATGGCGCGCAGGCGCCGCTGCATCCATTCCGGCGAGGGACCGTTCTTCACGCCGCGCACCAGCCGCAGCGCGAAGGCGGGGCAGAGGTGGGCGTCGAGGTCGCGCCGGACCTTGACGGCGCAATCGAAGCCGCCGTTGACCGGCTCGACCGCGCGCGTTTTGAGCGTGCCGAGGCCGGCGGCGGCGAGATCGCGGGCGATGCCGGAGATGCCGGTCGCGTCGGGGCGGTTCGGCGTCAGGTTGATGTCGATGACCGCGTCGTCGAGGCCGGCGTAGGTCGCGTAGGGAACGCCGACGGGCGCATCGTCGGGCAGATCGAGGATGCCGTCGTGATCCTCGGACAGCTCCAGCTCGGCGGCCGAGCACAACATGCCGTTCGATTCGACGCCGCGAATGACGCCTTTGACCAGCGTGATCTTCTTGCCCGGAATGTAGGTGCCGACGGCTGAGAACACGCTCTTCATGCCGGTGCGCGCGTTCGGTGCGCCGCAGACCACCTGCACAGGTTCGCCGCCCGCATCGACCATGCAGACCCGCAGCCGGTCGGCGTTGGGGTGCGGCTTCGCCTCGATCACGCGGGCGACCACGAAACCCTTGAACTTGGCGCTCGCGTCCTCGACGCCCTCGACCTCAAGGCCGATGCGGGTCAGGGTCTCGACGATCTCGGCCAGCGAGGCCGTGGTGTCGAGATGGTCTTTCAGCCAGGAGAGGGTCAGTTTCACGCGGGCGCGCCTTATCGGGTTGGGGCGGCGCAGCGAATAGCGGAAAACGCGGGGCGCGCAAGGACGGCTGAAACTGGCGCGCGCTTTTTCCGTCTGCTAAACTGCTGGCATGACCTCCGCCCAGTCCCAAATTTTGGAATTGTTTCGGGCGCTAAGTCCCGACGAGAAAGAATCGCTATTGCCACAATTGGCCGAGTCCGTCATAGACGTTGGCGTTTACGACGATCTTAGCGCCGAGGAAATAGCGGCGATCGAGGAGGGGATCGCGCAAGCCGAACGCGGCGAGACGATCGATGGCGACGAGTTGTTTGACAACCTCGCTAAAAAATTCGGCTTTTCGAGAGTATGAACGTCATCTACAGTGCAAGAGTTCGCACTGAGATTGATCGATATTTGGCCGATGGAGTCGCCAAATTCGGAGTTCTTGCGGCCGAGCGCACATTTCAAAAGATCGACCGAGCCCTCAACGAGACGCTCGGCGCGCAACCCTATTTGGGCCGATTTCTGCCAGCAAGGAAAGTCTTTCGGGTCGTCATCGCTAGAACGCCCTTCGTGGCCTACTATCAAATCGACCGCGCCGCCGAGGTTGTTACGATCCTAGCCCTTTTTCACGGCGCCCAGGATCGCGCCGAGTTCGAGCCCGACTGAGCCCCCCTACAACGCCCACCCCGCCCACTTGCCAATCTCCCCCACAATCCCGCGCCGGAACAGCAACACGCAGGCGACGAACACGGCGCCCTGGATCACCGTCACCCATTGGCCGTACTGGGCGAGATAATTCTGCATCGCCACCACGACTACGGCGCCGACCACGGGGCCGTACAGCGTGCCCATTCCGCCGAGCAGGGTCATCAGGACCACTTCGCCCGACATCTGGAAGCCGACGTCGCTGAGCGAGGCGTTCTGCACCACCAGCGCCTTGGTTCCCCCGGCCAGACCCGCCAGCGCCGCCGACAGCACGAAGGCCATCAGCTTGTAGCGCATCACGCGATAGCC
>JANLPL010000119.1:0-20796 GCA_031367195.1 Bradyrhizobium sp. | reverse complement strand
ATCGCCCGCGCCGCGCGCGAAATGGGCATCCTGACGGTCGGCGTCGTGACCAAGCCGTTCCACTTCGAGGGCGGGCGCCGGATGCGTCTGGCCGAGGGCGGCATCGCCGAACTGCATAAGGCGGTCGATACGCTGATCATCATCCCGAACCAGAACCTGTTCCGGGTCGCCAACGAAAAGACCACCTTCGCCGACGCCTTCTCGATGGCCGACCAGGTGCTCTATTCCGGCGTCGCCTGCATCACCGACCTGATGGTGAAAGAAGGCCTCATCAACCTCGATTTCGCCGACGTGCGCTCGATCATGAGTGAGATGGGCAAGGCGATGATGGGCACCGGCGAGGCGACCGGCGAGCGCCGCGCGGTGCTGGCGGCCGAAGCCGCCATCTCCAACCCGCTGCTCGATGAAGTCTCGATGAAGGGCGCGCGCGGCCTGCTGATCTCGATCACCGGCGGCAACGACCTGACCTTGTACGAAGTCGACGAGGCGGCCAGCCGCATTCGCCAGGAAGTCGACGAGGAGGCCAACATCATCCTCGGCGCGACCTTCGATTCCGCGCTCGACGGCGTGGTGCGCGTCTCCGTCGTCGCCACCGGCATCGATCAGGCGACCATCGAGCGCGCCGAGCCGCTGCCCGCGCATCGCATGGAGCCGGGCCCCTCGCGCGCCGCGATGCGTCCGGCCGCCTCGTCCCCGACCGCGCCCGTCGTCGCGCCGGCTCCGGTCGCCGCCGCGCCCGCGCCGATCATTGTGACGCTGGAGCCGATCCCGGCGCCGGTCGCCCCCGAACAGACGGTTGAGGAGATCGAACTGCGTCCCTCGATCAAGCCGATGGAGCCAGCCCCCGCGCCCGTCCTGGCTTATGAGGGAGAGTCCTTCGCACAGGAGATGATCCCGCCGGCGCCGGAGCCGATCATTCGCAGCGTCCGCATGCCCACCCTCGACGAGCTGCCCGCCGTCGTGCAGCCGGTCGTGCGTCAGGCGCGCGGCGAACTGATCGCCGCGCCGCCGGCCGCGCCGGAGCGTCGCCGTTCGTTGCTCGAAAAGCTCGCCGCCTTCGGCATCAGCCGCCCGGAGGATGTGGCGCCGCGGCAAAGCCCGGCGCTCGCGCCGCCGCGCCAACTCGCCCAGCCGGCACCGGCGCAACTGCGTCAGCCGCCGCGCCCGGCGCAAGGTCAGCTCGACGCGCAGGGCCGCCAGCAGCCGCGCGTCGTCGCCCACGACGACGACCAGTTGGAGATCCCGGCGTTCCTGCGTCGCTCCAACGGGACTTGATTCGGCCGCAACTCCGCCCTCGCGCCGCCGCGGGTCCGCCAAATCGCGGATTCAGGGCGGCGCGATTCTTGCTTGTGAAGTTAGATCTCTGAAATGTAATGAGTATTTAGAACTTCTGGCTATGTAACGATTGGTAATCAAAGGTGATTTGGTCTTTTTCCAAACGCATGGCTAATAGGCTTCATAAGTGCGCGAGCATACTATCCCCGCGATACACGCTGAGTATCGGGGGGAGATCGCCCAAGTGAGACGGGTTCGACTTTCGCTCATGTAGGCGACGCGCAGAAGAGCAGGGGCTTGGACTGGCGATGAAGCATGGATTTCAAAAGACGGTCGCCGATCGCGTTGAAATCCGTGGCGTTGGTGTCCATTCAGCCGCTCCCGCCCGTATGGTCATCCACCCCGCCGACGCCGATCACGGCGTCGTGTTCCTTCGCACCGGAATGCCCGACGGCGTCGACCATCTCGTCGAGGCGCATTGGCGCAACGTGCTCCAGACCTCGCTTTGCACCGTCATCGGCGACCGGGCTGGCGCGACGGTGGCGACAATCGAGCATCTGATGGCCGCGCTGGCGGGCCTCGGCGTCGATAACGCGCTGATCGAGATCGACGGGGCGGAAACGCCGATTATGGACGGTTCGTCCGCCCAGTTCGTCGCCGCCATCGACGGCGTCGGCCTCCTGACCCAGGCCCGCCGCCGCAAATATCTCAAAGTGCTCAAATCCGTCTATGTAGAGAACGGACGCAGCCGCGCCGGACTGAAACCCGCGGAGAATGGTTTCAGCGTGGATGTGGAGATCGATTTCGAAGTCGCTGCGATCGGCCGGCAACGGCGCGCCTTCGATATCGACCCCCAGACCTTCCGCACCGAAATCTCGCGGGCGCGCACCTTCGGCTTCGTCGCCGAGGTGCAGAAGCTGTGGGCCGCGGGTTTCGCGCTCGGCTCCAGCCTCGAAAATTCTGTCGCGCTCGACGGCGAGCGCGTGCTGAACCCCGAGGGCTTGCGCTATCGCGACGAGTTCGTGCGCCACAAGGCGCTCGACGTGATCGGCGATCTCGCGCTCGCCGGCGCGCCGATTCTGGGCGCCTATCACGCCTATCGCCCCGGTCATGCGCTCAATTCCGCGATTCTGGGCGCCCTGTTCGCCGACAAGGCGAATTACGAAATCGTTGAGGGGACTTCTCGCCGTTTCGTGCGCGCCGGCGTCGCGCCGCGCCGGGCGGCGGCGGCTTTCGCGGCCAGTGCGGACTGAATTTCAGCGCGCAACGACAGAAATCGGCCGTTGGGCGTCATCGCGCCATATTCCCATGTTGATCGCTGGGTCGGGACGGGACTAGGCCACCGGCGCGCGTTGGGTTAAGCAGCGGTCGGTCGGCGCGGCGGGCCGTCGGGGAAGGGTGTATGACCTTAGTAATTTTTGAGCGCCTCTCGGTGTCGCGGCTGCGCGGCGTGACCTGGGTTGTGGCGCTGGCGACCGCGCTGAGCGGCTGCTCCTCGCTGGAGGATTTCAACCCCTTCGCGGGCGAACGCTACAAGACGGTGGTCGAACCGGTGGTGCCGGCGAGCCAGGTCTATGATCAGGGCCTGGCGAAACTGGCCAACGGCGATCCGACCGAAGCGGCCAAGAAGTTCACCGATCTGGGCAAGAAATACCCTTCTTCCGATTGGGCGCGCAAAGGTCTGCTGATGACCACCTACGCGCAATACCAGGCCGGCGACTATGACGGCGCCAGCGGCTCGGCGATGCGATATGTCAAGGAATATCCGCGCTCGTCCGAGGCGCCCTACGCGCTTTACCTCCAGGCCAGCAGCCATTACGCCCAGATTCTCGACATCTCCCGCGATCAGGACCATGCCCAAAAGGCGCTGGAGCTGTTCAGGCAACTCGCGCAGACCTATCCGACCTCCGAATATGTCGCCGATTCCAAGGTCAAGATCCAGGTGACCAGCGACCAACTCGGCGGCAAGGAGATGTCGATCGGGCGGTTCTACCTGCACCGGCGCAACTACACCGCGGCGATCAACCGCTTCCGCAACGTGTTGACCTATTTCCAGACGACCCGCCATTCCGAGGAGGCGCTCTATCGCCTGGTCGAGTCCTATATGGGTCTGGGGGTCACCGACGAGGCGGAAACGGCGGGGGCGATTCTGGGGCACAATTTCCCCGACGGTCAATGGTACAAGGACGCCTATAACCTGCTCAAGAGCGGCGGCCTGAGCCCACAGGAGCACCCCGGCTCCTGGCTGACAAAACTGTTCCACGCCATCGTCCCGACCTGAAGGCGGGCGGCGTCGATGCTCGCCCGGCTGACCATCCGCGACATCGTGTTGATCGATCAGCTTGAGCTGGATTTTTCGCGGGGGCTGACCATCCTGACCGGCGAGACCGGCGCCGGCAAGTCGATCCTGCTCGACGCTCTTTCGCTGGCGCTGGGGGCTCGCGGCGACGGCGGTCTGGTGCGCGCCGGCGCGGGGCAGGGTCAGGTGACGGCGGTGTTCGAGCCGCCCGCCGGGCATCCCGTCCACGCCCTGCTGGCGGCGCAAGATCTCGCCGTCGAGGGTGAGTTGATCCTGCGCCGCGTGCAGATGGCGGACGGGCGCACCCGCGCCTATGTCAACGACCAGAGCGTCGGGGCGCAGACGCTGCGCGCGCTGGCGGCGGGTCTGGTCGAAATTCACGGCCAGCACGACGAGCGCGCGCTGCTCGATTCAGCGAGCCATCGCGCGCTGGTCGACGCCTATGGCGGGCTTAGCCCCGCGGTCGAGCGCACACGCGCCGCCCATGCCGCGCTGAAGGCTTGCGAGCGCGAATTGCGCGAAGCGCGGGCCGATGTCGCGGCGCGCGAGAAGGAAGCCGATTTCGCCCGCCACGCCAGCCAGGAGCTTGCCAAGCTGGCGATCGAACAAGGCGAGGAAGACCGGCTCGCGGCGCGCCGGCAGACGATGATGCAGGGCGAGAAGGTCGCCGCAGACATCGCCGACGCCTTGAAATCGCTCAGCGGCGATTCCGCGATCCTGCCGATGCTGGCCTCGATCTCGCGCCGGCTGCAACGCCGGGCCGTGCAGGCGCCCGAGATCATCGAGCCCAGTGTGAAAGCGCTCGACGAGGCGATGGAGGCGCTCGAAATCGCCTCGCAATCGGTCGAGGCGGCGATGCGCGCCTGCGACTTCGATCCGCGCGAACTGGAGACCTGCGAAGAGCGTTTGTTCGCGCTACGCGGCATGGCGCGCAAATATTCCGTCGCCGTCGATGCGCTGCCGGCGCTGGCGGAAAAGTACGCCGGCGAACTGGCGGACCTCAGCGAGGGCCGCGCGCGCGTGGTCCAGTTGGAGCGCGATTTCGCCGCCGCCGGCGCGGCCTATGCCGAAGCCGCGCGCGCGCTCTCCGCCGCGCGCGCCAAGGCCGCCGTGGAGCTGAGCGGCGCCGTCAACGCCGAACTGCCGCCGCTGAAGCTGGAGCGCGCGCGCTTTTCGGCGGAAGTCGCCGTCGAGCCGGGGGCGATTTCGCCCGATGGCTACGACCGGGTCGAATTCGTGGTGCAGACCAATCCCGGCTCGCGCCCCGGCCCGCTGATGAAAGTGGCCTCGGGCGGCGAGCTTTCCCGCTTCCTGCTGGCGCTCAAAGTGACTCTGGCCGAGCGCGAAACCGCGCCGACGCTGGTGTTCGACGAGATCGACACCGGCGTCGGCGGCGCCGTCGCCGACGCGATCGGCCAGCGTCTCGCCCGCCTCGCCGCGCGCGCGCAGGTGCTGGCGGTGACCCATGCGCCGCAGGTCGCGGCGCGCTCGCAGCGCCATTTCAAGATCGTGAAGGACGACGTCGGCGCCCGCGTCGTCACCCGCGTCATCACGCTCGGCGCAAGCGAGCGGCGCGAAGAGATCGCCCGTATGCTCGCCGGGGCGGAGGTGACGCGCGAGGCCCGCGCGGCGGCCAAGAGCCTGATCGAAAAGGCGGGATAGGGGGACGTCCGCGGCGAAAAATCGGACCGGCCGCATGTTGCGGAGTCCTCATATTATTTTACAGCGGCCACTTGAGGTCGAAGTTGCTTTCGATTATCAAAGCAATACGCGTTTCAAACATGGATTTTGATCATGTTCCTTACTTTTCGAAGGGGCGGCGCATTATTGACAATTTTTGCGCTGATTTTCATGGCGTTGGCGCTATTGGCGGCGCCGGCTTCCGCCAATGTTGAAAGGCGGGTCGCGCTCGTTGTGGGCAACGGCGCCTACAAGAGCGTACCGGGGCTGGGCAACTCGGTCTATGACGCGCGGGCGGTCGCGCAGTCATTGCGCGACCTCGGGTTTGAAGTGACCGACGGTTACGACCTCGACACCGCTGGCCTGCGCACATTGCTAGGGACATTTGTCGCGACGCTGCCGGATTCCACGGCGGCGGTCGTTTACTATGCCGGTCACGGCGTTTCGGTCGACGAGGAAAACTACCTCCTGCCTACCGATATCGTGCTGAAGTCTGCCGCTGATCTGGAGATCAACGCGCTTAGCGTCTCTTTGATTCTCAAACAGCTTAAGCGGGACGAGCGCGCCAACATCGTCATTCTCGACGCCTGCCGCAACAACCCCTTCGCGTCTTCTCTTAAACGCTCGAAGACCCGCTCGCTGGTGCAGGAGCGCGGCCTCAGCGCGATCGACAGCAACCTGGCGCGCGGCGCGATGATCGCTTTCGCCAGCGATCCCAAGAGCGCCGCCTTCGACGGCAAGGAGGGCGAACACAGCCCCTTCACCAAGGCGCTGCTGGCGCATCTGAAAGATTCCGACGCGCCGATCGAAACCGTTATGACCCGCGTCCGTTCCGACGTTTGGGCGGCGACCAACAACCAGCAATTACCGTGGGTCAATACTTCGCTCATTGGCGAATTCCAATTGAACGAGAAAGCGCCGGCGCCGGCGGTGAAGATCGAACCCGTAGCGCCTACCGCTGGCCAGGGTTCGGGAGAGCGGCCTAAATTCGAAGCCGAATTGTGGGAATCGGCGCAACGGTCGAACACGGGCGCGGATTATCAAGCCTATCTCGACGCCTTTCCGGACGGCGCATTCGCAAAGATGGCGCACAATCGGATCGCCGCGCCTGGCGATAAAAAGGCGGCTGAGCCGTCAACTCCGACCGCGCCGCCCTCGCCCAGCGCCGAGGCGCTGCGAGCGGAAATCGGGACTGACGACACAGAAAAGGCCCTTAAGCTCGACGGCAATGCGAACGTCGAGATCTATCGCCGCCTTGCGATCCTGAAGTTCAATGTCGGCACGCCGGTCTGGGCGCTCAAGGATCCGGCGCGCTCCGCGCTCCGCGATTGGCAAAGGTCGCACAGCGTCGCCGTCACCGGCTATCTCGGGGCGCTGCAACTCGCCGCGCTCAAAGCCGAGACTGAGGCCGACTATCAGAACCTGCGCGAAATCGCTCCGGTGTCGAAACCGCGCCCCGTCGCCCGCGCGCGCGCATACGAAGAGCGTCCCGCGCGAAACTACGCTTCGCACAGCCGCCATCGCTCGCAAGGTTATGGCCCGGGGCCGTCGGGGGACATTATGGGCCAGTTCTTCTTTGGCCTGGGAAATGGGTTCGGCAACGGCTTTATGCGCCACTGACCGAAAACCCGGCTGCGCGAACGCCGATCGACCCATTCTCGGCCGCGCCGGCGGGCGCGAGGCGACCGGAGGCGCTGTTTTCGCCGCGAGATCGAAACGGTCGGCGCTCGCCCGACGCCTGCCCCGCGTCCGCAGGAGCGGCTGACTGAGATCGCCCCGCGCGACGAGGGTCGGTTGCGCGGCGACGGGAGCTATTTGGCTTAGACATGTTTTAAGTATGAGCAGACATAGTCGCCGCGGTTCGAGATGAATCTGACGCTTCGAGGCGGCGCGCAGACCTCGCGGGAGGGGGAATGCGGGACGTCGCCGCAAAGCATGTAGTTCCTGCCGACGACGATCTGGGGCGCAGTCAGGCGACTGCGGCCGCCTGGTCGGTGGGCGCGGCCATGCTGACCGCGACCTTCAATAACGTGCGCCAGGGCTTCCTGCTGTTGGACGACCTTTTGCAAGTCCGTTGTTTCAATCGACGACTACGCGAACTCATCGGTTTTCCCCCCGGCGTGCTGCTTGAAGGGGCCACCGCCTTTAGTCTGATCAGCGCCTCGGTGGCGCTTGGCCATTATCCCGGCAGCACCATCGACGAAGCCTATAGTCTTTGGACCCAGCGGCTCAAAAATCGCGTGCCCGGACGCCATCGCAGTCTTTCATCGGATGGTCGAACCCTGAAAATCGGCTGTATGCCTTTCGCGGAGGGCGATTGGATCATCAACTACGAGGACATTTCCGCGCGGGTCAACGCGGAAGATGAGCTGCGGGAGCAAAGCGAACGCCTGCAGGCGGTTTTGCGCAATATCCCCGTCGGGGTTGCAATGTTCGACCGGGACCGCCGCCTGATGCTGTGCGGCGCCGAATATGCTCGGCTCTACGCGCTGCCGCCGGAATTGACGGTGGCGGGGACGCCGATTGGGCGTATTTTCGACCATCGCGCCCTGATGGGCAGCCTGCCGGTCGACATGAAGGCATACTTCGATTTCATCAACGAGGCCGAGACGACAGGAACCGCGCGAACCACCCATGTCGCGCTTCAGGACGGCCGCACGATCCGAATGGCGCACAGCGGCGGCTTCGTGGGCACGCACGAGGACGTCACCGAAGCGGTGAAGGCGGAACAACGGATTCAATTCCTGGGATCGCACGACGCCCTGACCGGAATGCCCAATAGAGCGGCGCTGCGCGAGCGGATCGACGAAGCGCTGGTGCGCGCGCGCCGGGGCGAAATGTTTGGCCTGCTTTACCTCGATCTCGACAATTTCAAACCCGTCAACGACGCCTTTGGTCATTTGATCGGCGACCTCCTGCTCAAGCAGGTCGCCGCGCGGCTTCGAGCGCGCCTGCGCGAGATCGACACGCCCGCCCGGATCGGCGGCGATGAATTCGTCGTGTTGCAAGCAAACCTCGACACGCCGCGCCATGCGGGCGATCTCGCCAGGCGCCTCGTCGAAGCGTTGGTCGAACCGTTCGATCTCGACGGCCGACAAGCCTTCATCGGGGTCAGCTTCGGCGTCTCGGTCTGTCCTTACGAGGGAGCCGACGCGGAGATCCTGCTGAAGAACGCTGACATGGCGATGTACCGGGCGAAATCGGAAGGCCGAAACACCTATCGCTTCTTCGAATCGGCGATGAACGCGCGCATTCAGGCGCGGCGCCTGGTGGAGTTCGATTTGCGACGCGCGATGGCGAACGAGGAGTTCGAACTTCACTATCAGCCGCAGATCGACGCGCGAACCGAAACCATCACCGGCTGAGAGGCGCTGGTGCGCTGGCGCCACCCGACGCGCGGCATGGCGCCGCCTAACGATTTCATCCCGGTAGCGGAAGAGATCGGCGTCATCGTGCCGCTGGGCGCCTGGGTGCTTCAGCAAGCCTGTCGCGACGCCGTGACCTGGCCGAACCACATCAGCGTCGCGGTCAACCTGTCGTCGAAGCAGTTCAAGGGCCTGTCGCTGGTTCAGACCGTCGTCGCCGCGCTCGACGCGAGCGGCCTGTCGCCGTTGCGCCTCGAACTGGAAATCACGGAATCGATCCTGCTCGCCGACTGCGAGAACACGATCGCGACCCTCAACCATCTGCGCGCGCTCGGCGTACGCATCGCCCTGGACGACTTTGGCGCCGGCTATTCGTCGCTGAGCTACATCAGACGATTTCCGTTCGACAATATCAAGATCGACCGCCGCTTCGTCATGAACTTAGGGAAAAAGACCGATTGTTCGGCGATCGTGCGGGCGGTTGCGGGATTGGGCGCGGAGCTGGGCATGAAAACGACCGCCGAGGGCGTCGAAACCGCGGAGCAGTTGCGCCAGGTGCGATCCCCGGGGTGCACCAACGTGCAGGGCTACTACTTCGGCAAGCCCCGCCCGGTGCATGAGCTGACGGCGATGTTCGGGAATGTCGAGAAGGTGGCTTGAGGCGGGCTCGCATCGGGTCAACGCGACGCGGCGGCGCGTCGAGGGCAATGTCGCGTGTTCGCGAAGACCAATTGGATTGCTAGTCAGGCCAAAACTCCGAATCGCAGGCCTGATCGTAGGACCAGGGACAGGATTCGGGAAATTCGTCCTCGGGGCGTCCGGTTTCCTTGGCCGCGCGAGCGACCGCGTCGAGCCAGGCGGATTCGCGCCAGTCCGGGTCACGCATAATCGAAATCAGGCTCGGGGTTTCTCTCAACGCCAAGGCTACGCGCCGCCGCTGGAGTCGTATCGTCGCGCGCCAAGAGTTCGAACGCAAGTTCGGCTGGAATCGCCACTTCAACAGATGCGCCAGCAAGACCGCCAAGCGGCTTGCGAGTTCTCGCTTTTCGCTCTTGCCCACGTCCTCGATCTCGTCCGCCAGATGTTCTATGTCGAGTTCCGCGAAGCGTCGGTCGCGCAAAGCCCGCGCCTGTTGTTGCGACCATAGCAGGACATCGTCTTCGTATCGCGCATGCGCTCGCGCGCTCCGCGCCTTGGCGACGGTCATCGTCCGAACCTCCAAACCGTTCCACTTTGCCCGAGTTGCGCCCGTCGTGCAAATCTGTTAGCCGCTGCCTCTTCACCCCGTGGAAGGACGCCCGGTCGCCAGCCGGACCCTCGTTCGCACCACGAACTGCAACCCAGGCTGAGGCCGTTCGGGACCATTCCCGCGACGGCCCTGTCGTTTTTGGAGCAGCCTCATGGCGAAGAAAATCGCCGGCTATATCAAACTGCAAGTGCCGGCGGGCGCCGCCAATCCGTCGCCCCCCATCGGTCCCGCGCTGGGTCAGCGCGGGCTCAACATCATGGAGTTCTGCAAGGCATTCAATGCGCGCACCGCGCAATTGGAGAAGGGCTCGCCGATTCCGGTCGTGATCACCGCGTATCAGGACCGCTCCTTCACCTTCGAGATGCGCCAGCCCCCCGTCACCTTCTTCATCAAGAAGGCGGTCGGCCTGAAGATCGGCAAGAAGCCCGCCTCCGGTTCGAAGACGCCGGGCAAGGGCGGATTTGTCGGCAAGATCAGCCGCGATCAGATCAAGGAGATCGCCGAGAAGAAGATCGTCGACCTCAATTGCGAGACGATCGAATCCGCGATGAAGATGATCGAAGGCTCCGCCCGTTCGATGGGCGTCGAGGTGGTGGGGTAAGCCATGGCTCACATCGGAAAACGGATCAAAAAGGCCCGCGAAGGCATCGAGCGCACCAAGCTGTACGGGCTTGACGACGCAGTGAAGATGGTCAAGGCCAAGGCCAGCGCCAAATTCGACGAGACGGTGGAGCTTTCCATCAATCTCGGCGTCGATCCCAAGCACGCCGACCAGATGGTGCGCGGCGTCGTCAACCTGCCCAACGGAACGGGGCGCACCCTGCGCGTCGCAGTGTTCGCGCGCGGGGCCAAGGCGGACGAAGCGCGCAACGCCGGCGCCGATGTCGTCGGCGCCGAGGATCTCGTCGCCAGCGTGCAGGGCGGCACGATCGATTTCGATCGCTGCATCGCCACGCCCGACATGATGCCGCTGGTTGGCCGTCTCGGTAAGGTTCTGGGCCCGCGCGGCCTGATGCCGAACCCGAAGGTCGGCACCGTGACGACCGACGTCACGGCGGCGGTCAAGGCGTCGAAGGGCGGCGCGGTCGAGTTCCGCGCCGAGAAAGCCGGCATCGTGCAGGGCTCGGTCGGCAAGGCGTCGTTTGGCGAAAGCCAGCTTTCCGCCAACATCCGCGCCTTTGTCGATGCGGTGAACAAGTCCAAGCCGACCGGCGCCAAGGGCACCTATATGCTGCGCGCCGCGATCTCCTCCACCATGGGGCCGGGCGTTAAGCTCGATCTCTCAACGGTGCAGACGGCGGCGCAAGTCGGCGCCTGATCCCGGGTTTCAAAGTCGCTCCCCCGCTTCGGCGGGGGAGATTGTTTGCGACGACGCTTACGTCGGAATACTCTCGCGCAGCGCCGGGGCTTCCTGCTCATCGAGCGTTTCGCACGCCTCGCCCGCTTTTCGAGCGCTCAATCGCAACGTCCAATCCAGGACGTGATCGCGCTTGAAGCACACCTTTCGCCCGATTTTGACCTTCGGGGAGGCGCTGTGGCTGATTACGCCAGCGAAACCGCGTGCGGTTTGGGATAATTCGGAAAGCCAGATTTCCTCAACGCCGTCGCGCGGTACTCTGTCGGCGCTCGCCAAGTCAAGTTGCTTGCCGCTGATGTCGCCCACGACCCCAACCTTCACGCAGATATCTGCGCTACGCTCAAGCAACGTGCGCCAGATGGGCACAACAGATGTTGGCGGATACTGAACATTTCCAAATTTGTTCTCGACGACGCCAATCTTCTTTCGCTGTCGGGCCGAAATAGGGACCGTGCCGGTGTTTGTCGCGGCATAGGCAGCGAAAACGAAGGCGAACAAAGGGATTGGCTTCACCATCGTTGTTCTCGCCCACATTATAAGGCAACCTAGACGCGAACAACCTGCACGGGAAATCTTTGTTACGCAACGTAATTTTTCGATTCTTGCGCTGTTTTGAAATTCAAAGGTTTGCGAACGAAGCCGATCATGGAGCGCATAAATGCAATGTATCTCGCCTCCGCATCCTGAAAATCAACGATTTGCTTCTTCGCAGCATCGTCGCGGTTTCGAGTTTTTTAATTCGGCAGCGACGTGATTTTCTCAGAAAAATCCGGCGCGGCGCCCCGCGGGCGTCCGCTTCGCCGGCATGTGAATCAGACAGTCTCCGGCGACGACGCAGAGCGCCGTGTCGGCGTCCGTTTCCGCCCGCGCGCCGCCCGTGAACTCGCCGAACGCGGGCAGGACGAGCTGACGCCCGCGCATCACGAAACAGGGCGCGCGCAACCTGTCGTGGCCGGGTCCATACAAGCGGGCGGCGGGATGGATATGGCCGGCGAGCGTCAGCGGCCCGTCGCACGAAGTCTGTTCGAGCGGCTGGTGGCGGCATTCCAGCCCGTCGAGCGCGAACGGCTCTGCCGCCAGCTCCAGCCCGAGCGCTGCTGGCGGCGCGCCCGCCCGTGCGTCGTGGTTGCCGGCGACGAGCGTGATCGCCAGCGCGGGGCGGCGCGCGCGCCAGGCGGCCAATTCGCCGAGTGTAGCCGCGCGATAGGCCTCTCGCGCATGGAAGAGATCGCCGAGCACGACGAGCGCGCGGGGGTTGAACGCCTCGATCAGCGCATCGAGCCGGGTCAGATTCTCTCGCGTCGTGCCGGCGGGGACGGGCAGACCCGCGGCGCGGAACGTCGCCGCCTTGCCGATGTGCACGTCGGCGACGAACAGGGTCCGCGTCGCCTCGCGCCAGACGGCGCGTTGCGGCAGCAGCGTCAGATCGTTCCAGATAAACACTTTCATCGCGCGGCGGCGCGCTCAAGCGCCGCGGCCATACGCTCGATCCGCGCCGACAGCGCCTCGTTGGTCAGCTTTTCACGAAAACCTTCGACCATCAGCGGAAAGGCGAGCGGGGAGCAGCGTTTCAAAGCGGTCACGACGAGCCTTCTCCCCGCAAGGCGCCGCAAATTCGCGTCGATCAGCTTCACGTCGAGTTCCGCTTCAAGCACTTCGCGCTCGGCTTGGCGAATCAGGGCGTGGCCGGGATCGTATTTGCGAAACACATCGTAGAACAGCCCGGAGGAGGCTTGCAACTGCCGCGCCGTGCGCCGCGCGCCGGGATGCGCGGCAGGCGTCAGGCCGGAAATGCGGGCGATGTCGCGGAACCGACGGCGGGTCAGTTCCCCGGCGTTCAGGCTCGCCAGGGTTTGTCGCATCAATTCGTCGCGGCTCAGCGAAGCGTCAAGCAAAGCGGGCAGTTCGGCGCGCCAATCGCGCTCGGTCGCGCTCAAAACCTCAAAGCCATAGTCGTTGACCGCGAGCGAGAAGGTGCCGGGCGAGATCTGCGCCGCTCTCCAGGCGAACAGGCTCGCCATGCCTAAATGCACATTGCGGCCGGCGAAGGGATAGAGAAACAGATGCCAGCCGTCGCGGGTTTTCAGCGTCTCGGCCAGCAGCGTGTCGGGCGTCGGCAGCCTCGACCAGCGCGCCTGCAATTCAAGCAGCGGCCGCGCCGTTTGCATCTCCGGCCCCTCGAAAATCCCTTCCGCCGCCGCGCCCATCAGTTCGACCATGGCGTCGGCGAGCGTGGTGGAAAGCGGCATCCGGCCGCCGCCCCAGCGCGGAATCGTCGCGCGCCCGCCCGTCGTCTTTTTCACATAAGCCGTCTGGTCGCGCACCCGCACCAGCTCCAGTAACTTGCCCGCAAACCAGAACTTGTCGCCATTCCGGAGCCTTGTAACAAAACTCTCCTCCACCACGCCAAGTCGCCCGCCCGGCGGCGTCGGACCATATTGCACCACCAGCCCCGCATCGGCGGTGATCGTGCCGATGTTGAACCGGTGCAGCATCGCGATCCGCGCATTGGGCACGCGCCATATCCCGTCGTTGTCCGGCTCGACCCGTTTGAAATCGGGATAGACCGCCAGCGTCGGCCCGCCGTGGCGCACGAAATCGAGGCACCATCGCCAGTCCTCGTCGCCGAGCCTCTCGTAAGCCACGGTGTCGCGCACCTCCCGTAGCAGGTCTTCGGGGCGGAACCCCCCTCCGAGCGCGATGGTGACGAGATGCTGCGCCAGCGCGTCGAGCGGCGCATCGGGGCTGATCTGGCTTTCGATCCGGCCCTCGCGCACGGCCATCTGCGCGGCGGCGGATTCCACCAGTTCGAGACTGTGGCTCGGCACGATCGTGATGCGCGAGGCCCGCCCGGGCGCATGGCCGGAGCGCCCGGCGCGCTGCAACAACCGCGCCACGCCCTTGGGCGAGCCAATCTGCAACACCCGCTCGACGGGCAGGAAATCGACGCCGAGATCGAGGCTCGAAGTGCATACCACCGCCTTCAGCGCGCCGGATTTGAGGCCGCGCTCGACCCATTCGCGCGTCGCGCGCTCCATCGAGGCGTGATGAAGCGCAAGGATTCCCGCCCAATCCGGCCGCGCGTTCAACAATTCCTTGAACCAGATTTCCGCCTGGCTGCGCGTGTTGGTGAAAACCAGCGAGCTTGCGGCGCTATCTATCTCCGCGATTACGGTTTTCAGCATGGCGATGCCGAGATGACCGCCCCAGGGGATGCGCTCCGGCCGTTCAGGCAGAGCCGTGTCGATGACGAGCCGCTTGTCGAGGTTCCCGCGCACCAGCATCGCCTCGCGGCCCGGTCCCACCAGCGTGCGCCTGGCGGCGTCGAGATCGCCCAACGTCGCCGACAGGCCCCAGATCGGCGCTTGCGGACGCCAGCGCCGGAGACGCGCCAGCGCGAGCTGGGTCTGCACGCCGCGCTTGTTGCCGAGCAATTCGTGCCATTCATCGACCACGATCGCCTGCAAGCCGGCGAAGCGCTCGCTTGTGTCGGGATGGGCCAGCATCAGCGTCAGGCTTTCCGGCGTGGTGACGAGCAGAGCGGGCAGCCGCTTGCGTTGGGCGGCGCGGGTCTTGTCGTCGGTGTCGCCAGTGCGGATGCCGACGCTGAAGCCGGCGACCTCGCCGAGCGCGCTTTCGAGCGTGCGCGCCGTGTCGGCGGCAAGGGCGCGCATGGGCGTGATCCACAGCACGCGCAGACCCGTGCGCTCCGGCTCGTGCGCGGCGGCCCACGCCCCGAAGCCGACGGCCAGTGTCTTACCGGCGCCGGTGGTGGCGTGCAGCAAGCCGCTGCGCCCGGCCTTCATCGCCGCCCAAACCTCGCGCTGGAACGCGAACGGCTTCCAGCCACGTCGGCCGAAATAGCCGCTAATGGCGGCGTCGGCGGCGCGGCTCAAGCGAGAGTCCGCAGGGGTTGCGCGGGATTTGCGGGCGGGCGGGGCATGGGGCAGCGTCGCACGTTTGTACGACGACGGGCGCCAATTTCGCCACTGCCGCGCGAAAACGCGCCGTGTTGACGCCTCCGCGCAGGCGCCGGCCGCCTCGATGCGGCGACGACGCCGCGCGCCGTCACGCGTCGCGGCGCTATCCCTCGGTAATTAGGCACGAAAAGAGCGGCGCCGCCCGGATCGACGTCGTCGAAGCTGAGGGCGTGGCAAAAAAGCAGCGCAAATTGGGCGAAACCAGACTTGTTTATAAGATGTTAATTTGGTACTGTGCGGATAAAGCATGATGCAAGGGAAGCGAAATGACAACGATAGGAATCGAATTGCGTCATTGCTTGATCATGTCTCTATGTGAACACTAGGTACGATTTAGACTATATATTTAGGCGATTACGACTAATTATGCACAGTATATTGCGATGCTTAGTGTAGAATTACAATAAATAGCAAAGTATTTATCTTTTTTTGCAGAGAGGATATTTTGTTCTCTGGCGGTCATGGGCGATACTAAGATCGCGTGTAGGAGTAACCGGTGGCTTTGATACCAAATTATAACGCGATCGCTCCTTCGATTAAGCGCTTATTTGAATTGCGCGACAGCGATCGGGCTGCCGTTAATTGGGTCAATTTGTATTTATCAAATTGGGATTTTGATGAAAATTGGTATCTCTCGAATTATCCCGATTTAGCCGGCGCCATCCCATCCAAGGATTTTCCCTCTGGGTTCGCACATTTCTGCGCTATTGGCTATTTGGAGGGACGGCTTCCGATAAAGCCTGCAATAGATACCACCTGGTATATGACGAATTATCCAGACGTAGCGGCTGCGATATTGCAAGGGACTTTCGAGAGCGCAACTCAACATTTCCGTGTGTCGGGTTACAATGAAGGTAGACTTGCAGAGGGTCCGGAAATCGACGCGCCATGGTATGCCCGCACCTATCTCGGCGTAACCGAGGGAAGTAAGGCGAAAATGTCTGATTGCATCGCGCATTTCAAGTCCGTTGGATACTTGAACGGAGCGTTGCCGAGACTAAAAAGCGCGTGACGTCACGGCCAAAAGGACGAGATGAATATGTTAACGGTCTCGATCCCAAAATTCAGAGAATTGGACTATATTGAGCGCAATCCCGACGTAAAAAAGGGGATTGATGAGGGTAAAGCAACCGATGGATGGTCCCATTTCCTAAAGCATGGAATCGACGAAAATCGTTCTCCCAAAATTTCCAGGGATCGACTTTCGTATTCGGGCGATGTTGGTCGTTGCCTGGTTTCAGAATCAGGTTACGTGGCTATATTTGGCTGGCTCGGAGACGAGGGTTGCGCCGGGGCGCAGTGGCGGCTTTTTGGCGGCGACTTCGGCGTGACAATTCCGGCCTCGTCCATATTTCGTTACGCGCGACAAGACGTCGAGGCGGCCTACCGCGACGGACCCTACGACTATGGCTTCGTGGTGTTTGGCCGGACCCCATCGAAAACTTTACTTACTCAACCGTTCTTGCTCCAAATTCAGTCCTTGACTGGAAGTTTTCAAATCAAGGTCGTTCCGGAGAGCGCCACGGATAAACGATTGCTTGACGTCCTGTTAATACATTTATCGTCTTGCCAATCTCATTCGGGCTTGGAAGTGGGACTCTACCACTTTCTGTCTGCCGATCCGGGGGAATCGATCACCCAATTATTTCAAAACCACGTAAATATGCATGTATCAAAACCATATGTAGAGCGATTTCGACCCCGGTCCGTCAAAAGATCTTTTGTAACGGTCTTATTTGGCTCCACGGAGCCAATATTGATGCAGCCAATGCTGTTTAGAAATATGGGAATCGACTTTGGAGAGTGGATTTTTGTTTGTAATTCACCTGAAGATGCGCGCGACGTATTGAGAATCGCCAAATTGATCTCTGATCTCTACGATCTGACAATCACAGTCGTGGCCATGACGGACAATGTTGGCTTTGGAGCGGCCAACAATGTCGGAATTTCATTCGCTCGGAGCGATTCCATTTACATCGTCAACCCCGATGTTTTTGCGATGAATTCGCAGACCGGGCCTTTGACCCGGGCGTTGGATGAGAGGACGCTCGGTGACGCGATGTGGGGCGGCTTGCTGTTCTACGACGACGAAAATCTCATGCATTCCGGCATGTTCATTGAACACGATGTGTTTGTCCGAAGTCACACCTATCAGAAGAAGGCGAGCGGCCGCACGGAGGAACACGTAAAGCTGGTCCGCGTCGAACATTTTGACAAAGGGGCGCCATTTCGAGCGGAGAATTGGCGGCAGCCCAAGGTCGTCCCCGCCATTTCGGGCGCGGTGATGGCGTTCAAGCGGCCGCTGTTCGAGCGGATCGGCGGCTTTTCGACCCGCTATATCTATGGGCACTACGAAGATGCGGATCTTTCGTTGCGATGGGCGGACGCCAATGGACCGGTGATGATCGATCCGGACCTGCGTTTCGTGCATCTGGAAGGTCAGGGGTCGCGGTCGAGCGGAGGACAATATCGCGGCGCCCAGATTTTGAACCGATATCTATTTTCCGCTCGCCACAACGAGGCTCTGTTCAGGGACGCGGAGTCGATGACGAAATCTTTCGAACTTCCGATCGCAGCGCAATGATCTCCATCGATCCGCTTGCGCCGCGCATTCTGATCGTCTGCTATATGCATCCCTCCGTGACGCCCGGCGGCGAGCAGCAGGTGGCGTATGAAATGTTTTGCGCCGCGCTCGCCCGAGGCCACGACGTTTACCTGATCGCCGCGCTCGAACTCGAACAAGAAGGCGAATACGGAAAGCCCGGCGCGCCGATCGTGCCCATGCCCGGCGAGACGCGGCAATATTTCTACTTCCCGCAGCATTACGATTTCCTGCACCTGTCCGTGACCGATTGGCGCTCAATCAAGTTCTTCAGGGAATTGGTTGAGCGGTTGCGCCCGGACATTATTCACTTCCATCACTATCATCGCGTTGGCGTCGAATCGATCCGGGCGGCGCGCCTGGCCGCGCCGCAGGCCCAGATTGGCTTGACGTTTCACGAGATGCTGGCGATCTGCCTGGCCGAGGGTCAAATGGTCAAGCGCGGCTCGCGCGATCTCTGCCGCGCCTCGACGCCGATCGATTGCCATCGCTGCTTCGAGCACCTCCGGCCGGAGTTTTTCGTACTGCGCGCCGCGCGCCTCAAGGCAGCGCTGAACGAATGCGATACGTTTTTCTTTCCCACCGAGTTCCTCGCCGGGCGCTACACGGCCTGGGGACTCGCGCCCGAGAAATGCGTGGTCATTCCCAACGGTCAGGTTCATCCCGCGCCCGACGCGTCGCGCGACCGTCACAGCCGCGAACTCAACCGGTTCGGCTTCTTCGGCCAATTCGTCGACAACAAGGGCATTGACGTGATCCTCGATGCGCTGCGGTTGCTCGCGGTTCAGGATCGCGTGCCCGCGGGCGGAATCGAGTTCGTCATCAACGGGGGCAACCGTCACTACGCCACCGCCGACTACGCCGCCCGGATCGACAGCCTGATCGAAGAGGTGGACAAGCTCGCGGGCGGGAAAATCCGCATCCGCATCCCGGGCCGCTACGCCCGCGACGAACTGGCCAATCGGATGGCGGCGATCGACTGGGTGATCGCGCCCTCGACCTGGTGGGAAGTGTTCGGACTGGTGGTGTCGGAAGCCTGGATGTTTGGCCGCCCGGTGATCGTTAGCGACATCGCTGGGCTCGGCGAGCGGGTCAAACATGGCGTCAACGGCTACACGTTTCGCGCCCGCGACAGCGCAGCCCTGGCCGACCTGATTCAGACTCTGACGGGCGATACGCGGGAGTGGGAGCGGGCGCACAAGGCGATCCGGCCGGATTGGACCCACCTCGACATGTTTGACGCCCATATGACGGTTTGGGAGGAGGGGAGGGAGGCGAGCGCGAGTTCAAGGTCGGATGGAGTTGGGGAGAAGTTTTCGACGGCGCTGTTAAAAGAACCTCGGTGATGTTAGACGTAAATTTGAAAATACGATCCCGAGCTGCTCTTATTTGGGCGGGGCGACCAATTTGAATGATTAGAGGATATGTCGAGAATCTGCGCGCCTTTCAAGTGAGAGGGTGGGCCTACGACATCTCCGCCGTAGGTCAACACGTAGTAGTGGAATTGCGCGCGGGCGCTGATGTCTTGGGCAATGCCGTCGCCGATCAGTTCCGCAGCGATCTCGCCGCGGCCGGCGTTGGGGACGGAGCGCATGGCTTCGTGATAAATGTCGACAAGACGCTGCCGACCGACGATCCCGAAAAGCTCGGGGTATTTGTGCGCATAGACCAGCAGAGAGCCGTGAGGCTTCCGCTGGCTGACACTTTCCAAATCGAGTCGGTTCAAGTCTCCCGTGACAACCCGGCTGAACCGGACAGCCACGCGGTGGGGTATTTTTCAATTAACGATGGCGTCGTGGCAGGGTGGGCATATGATACTCAGGCGCCTTCTGTCCCGCTCAAGATTCAGATTCGGGCGGCGGAGGAGACAATCACCGAACTTGTCGCTGCCCAATTTCGTCCCGATTTGGTCGCCGTCTGCGAGGGGCATGCGGAGCACGGGTTCACATATTCAATCAAAGAAGATCTGATGGCGCCGGCGCGTGCGATTGTCGCTTACGCGGAAGACGTGAGCGGCCGACAGCGGAAGTTGACCCTTGTGAGGCCGGTCGCGGAAGCCTCCAATCGCACGGCGGTGGCGCCGACGCCCAGCGGACCTATCTTGCGTTTCCCGCGTTCGGCGTTCGATTCGGATCAGCGGCCGGTTTTTGTCCTCGGCGCCGCGCGCTCGGGGACGAGCGCCATGACGCAGGGGCTTTTGACCGCGACCCGTTACAAGGGACCCGAAGAGGGACACTTCCTCGATTTGGCGCCGCAACTGCTCAGTCTCGTCGATCGCTTTTACGTAGCGCGCGCGGAGGAATGGGCCGCCCGCGACTCCACCCTGATTGCGATGGCTCCCAAGGACTTCGTCTCCGACGGCGTTAAGCAGATTTTCGTGGAGTTTTGTCGTTTGGCGTTTCCCACCCGCATGTGGTCGGACAAAACGCCGCGCTTTGAGATGATCGCCGCGGCGCCGTTGATGCAAGAGATTTTCCCGAACGCGAGATTCGTGTTCATGAAGCGTCGGGGGATTGAGAACGTCGCTTCGAGACTGCGGAAATTCCCCAACCTCTCCTTCGCCCAGCATTGCCGGGATTGGGTTGCGTGCATGAACACCTGGGTCAGCGTCCGCGACCGTCTGGGAACCGCCGCGCTGGAAGTCGATCAGCTCGAACTCGCCACCGACCCGGGCGGGGTGGCCGAAACGCTCGCCAAGGGGATCGACCTCACTTCGACCGAACAACGGCAGTTGGCGAAGGCGTTTTCCGAGGACAAGCCTGAGCGAACGTCGCAGAACTTGACAAAGCCATCCGCTATTGATGCTTATGGTTGGAGCGCGGAGGACGTCGCCACGTTTGTTGCGCTTTGCGGCGACGCGATGGCCGAGCACCACTATGCGATGGGCGAGGAATATTTCTCGGCGTCGAAATTGATGGGTTGGGGACAACATTTGGGGTAAATGGGGAGCCGGACCGTGCCTAGCGTAGATCCAATAGATCCGGAATGC
>JANLPL010000112.1:0-5671 GCA_031367195.1 Bradyrhizobium sp. | reverse complement strand
GCACATGCGCCGTGTGTTCGTAGATCAGGAATACCGCTGCGACGGCGCAGAAGCCGAAGAACGCGGCCCTCCCGGCTACTCTCAAGCGTTGGGCATTGAAGCTTGTCATAATATCGCCTCTTGTCGTTCGCCAAAGGAATTGTGAAATCCACCGCGGAACGGCCTGGCGACGCCGCTCCGCACGGCGGCGCAATCAGCTCACGCCTTCATAGACGACGAACGTCATCATCCCGGACGCCATGTGATAAAGCTGATGGCAGTGCAGCGGCCACTTGCCGGGATTGTTGGCGTCGAAAGCGATCGTGACCACCGCCATAGGCGGGATCATCACCGTGTCGCGCACCGCGCCAACGAGGGGCTCACCGTCAATCGCCACCACCTGAAAATGGTGACCGTGCAAATGCATCGGATGGCTCATCATCGACATGTTGCGCATCGTGATTTCGACGCGCTCGCCCGGCTTGACCTTGAGCGGTTCCCCGGCAATCGCCCAATTGTAACCGTCCATCCCGCCGGTCAGGATCAAGGCGTAACGCCGGTCCGCCGTTCGCGACGCAAGCGGCCGAACCCCGCGCAGGCGATTTTCGAGATCGAGGCCGAGCACGGGAGACTTGCTGGCGCTGACGTCCGGAATCCTCGACACGGTCGCGCCCGCCGAAGCAAGCACGACGCCGGTCCGCTCCCTCCCCCCTTCGCGCAACGCGAGCACCGGAAACGCGCCGCCGCCGGGAGGCAGTTGCAATCGGATATCCAACCGCTGCCCCATGGCGACCGGAAATTGCGTGCCCTTGATCAATTGAACGGGCTGCCCATCGACGGCGATCAACTCGCCGGCTACAGCGCCGGTATCGATCGTAAATGCGGTGGCGGTCGCCCCATTGATGATGCGCAGCCGCACCCGGCCGCCCTTTTCGACGGCGACGACTTCAGGATCGTCGAGCGTGCGATCATTGGCGAGATAGGCGTCGAACTCGATATCGTTGACGTCCATCATGCCCATCCCGGACATGCCGCCGTTCTTCATCATCGCGGCCATGTGCTTTTGCATCATGCCGGACATCGGGCCGCTCGTCATCTGGCCCATCATTGCGCTATGGTTCTTCGGCGTCGCAGTCGATCCGCCTTTGAGCCCGGCCAGCACCTCTTCGGGCGCTTTGAAGGTGAAGTCGTGGAGCAGGATCACCACCTCCTGCTCGTCACGCTTGCCGTCGCCTTCGCTGTGCACAATGAGGGGGGCGGCGAGCAGCTTCTGTTCCTGCAGCGTGTGCGCGTGCATCCAATGCGTACCGCCCGCGCCCGCGGGGAACCGGTAGTTTCGCGTTTCGCCGGGCTTCAATACGGCCGAAGGGTTGTCGGGCACGCCGTCCATCGACCAGGGCGGCGTCAGCCCATGCCAATGGATCAAGGTCGCCTCGCCGAGATCGTTGGTCAGAGCGACATTGAACTTTTCTCCCGGCTCCAGGACGAGGCCGCGCGCGCCGTTTTCGCGCGTCAGTCCGAACACGCTGGCAGCTTTTCCTTTGACTTCGATGGTTCGCTGCACAGCCCTGATGACCGTTGGCGCGGCGTCGGTCGGGGTCGCCGCCTGCGCCCATACGGGCGTCCGCAGGAAAGGGGCGAGCGCGCCGCCCGCAGCGCCGGCAGCAGCTAACTTCAAAAAATGACGACGGTTCATAATGGTTTCGCTTTCAAGCTGATCGAGGCCCGGCAGTGCGGAACGCGCGGCATGCGCTTCCCACGCCATGGCGATGGGAATTGGCGGCAACGCGGATTGCGGCCTGGCGGCCGTTCGCGTTCGATCAGACGGAAAGCCTCGGTGGACCTGTGACCGGCCGGACGGTGATGCCGTCACGCCAGGAATCCGCGGGAAGATCGAGGGCAGCGGAAAGCGCTACGCGCCGAAGGTTCGCCACCGGAACAGGAAAGGCCACTACCGCTCCCGTCGAACAACAAGCATGGATGCATTTGCTGTCATGGCAACCTTCATGATTGCAGCTCCCATCCGGGTCGGCGTCACAAAAGGCCATCACTACCGGCGCGACGCTCTGCTCGCGAGGCATCGCGCTCGCCGGCCTCCCCACGGACAAGGTGAGGGCGAGGGCGATCAGAATCAAAACCAGCGCGGGTAGAAAGCGACGCATGGCTGTATTTTAGCACCACTCAACCGCGATTGTCTTGAGGCGCGTCAAGTAAGATTTCGGGCGCCGACGAGACTTTTGGCTCTGCACCTGCCCGAAACTTGGGTTTTCGCGCGCGGTTTTCAGAGGGCGTTCGGTCGGCTAGGACGGCTCCGGGCGCTTCCAGCCCGAGCGAATTCAGGACACGATGTTACGCGCCCTGCTTAGGATCATGAAGAGGAGCGGCGTCATCGTCGGCCTTTTCGCGTTCCTGACCGTGGGCGCAGTGTTTCCCGGCTTGCTCGGTTGCCACGAGCGCGGCGCGGTGACGGTTCATCACCATAGCGCCGATGAAACCGCCGCGATCGGCCACGATGTGGATCATAGCCGCCTTACGGACCATGCCGTCGCCGGCGATCTTTGTGGCGGCGATTGCTGCGCTCCGGGATGTTGCGCCTTGATCGGGGTCGCCATTACAGCGTCCGCCCCTCTCGCTTTTGAATCAGGGCGCATGATTGGCCATCAGGATCGTCGCGCCGACGGCTTGACGCCCTTGACCATCGAACGCCCGCCCAGAGCTTAAGGCGCCCGACACCGCGCTTCGCTCGCGTCTTCGCGCTCCGGTTCCGGAGGCGCGGCGGATCGGCTTTCCTTCGCTCCGGTGATCCCCTGATCCGTATGTTTCTACTGGCGCTATGCGCGACGCTAGCCGCGTGCGAGCCGCCGCCGCCTTCAGCCTTTCTTACCAGGGCGGCCGATCCTTCGGCGAAGGTGCGCGCGCCCTATGTCGTCGATGCGACCGAAGGCACGCGCAACTACGCGCCCGCCAAGGCCGGCGATTGGGACGCGATCAATCGCGCGGTCGCGCCGCACGGGGGCCAGAAATGAAGCGGCTCGCGCTCATTTTGCCGATCCTGCTGACGCTCTCCGGCTGCGTCGGCTTCTCGCCGGACGGCGGCATGGACCTCGTGCGCGCGAGCGCGCTCAGGGAAGAACATGCCGAACCCGCGAAGATCGCCGCGGAAGGCGCGGAAACTACGGCCGGCGAACGCGCCCGCGCGCTCCTGCGCAAGCCGTTGACGGCCGATGTCGCCGTTCGCGTCGCGTTCTTGCGCCACAAGGGCTTGCAGGCCGCCTACAACGATCTCGGAATTTCCGAGGCCAAATATGTGGAGGCCAGCCTGCCGCCGAACCCCGCGCTCTCCCTCCTCGACATTCGCAACGATGTTTCACTCGACATCGAGCGACGGCTGGTGGCGGACGTGCTGGCGCTGGCGACCCTCCCGGCGCGCCAGGAAATCGCCGAAACCGCCTGGCAGGGCGCGAAACTCGAAGCCGCTGGCGCTACGTTGAAACTCGCCGCCGAAGTCCGGCGGCAATATGGGCGGGCCGTCGCCGCGCGGGCGCAAACCCGTTACCTCGCCGACGCGCGCGCCGCCACGGAGACAATCGCCGATCTCGCGCACAAGCTCGGGGAAACCGGCGCGCTCAACAAGCTCGATCAGTCCCGCGAGTTCGCCTTCTACGCCGAGATTTCGGCGGAACTTGCGAAAGCGCGCACGCAGGAAAAAGTCGAGAAGGAGCGCCTGACCCGTCTTCTCGGACTCTGGGGCCGCGACGTCGATTTTGCGCTGCCCGCGAGCCTGCCGCGGTTGCCGAAGACCCCACGCGGGTTCGCCGCGCTGGAGTCGACGGCGCTGACCCGTCGCATCGACATCGCCCTGGCGCGCGGCGAGCTTGATCGCGTCGCCAAGGAATTCAGCCTCACCCGCGCGACCCGCTACGTCAACGCGTTCGAACTTTCGGCGGCCGAGAACGTCACGCAGTCCGGGCCAGTGAAAGAACGGCTGGACGGGGTCGAACTTCGGCTCGAAATCCCCCTGTTCGATTGGGGCGAGGCGCGGTCGCGCGAGGCGCAAGAAACTTATATGCGCGCCGCCAATCGGCTCGCCGAGAAAGCCGTCAACGCCCGTTCCGAAGTGCGCGAAGCCTACACCGCCTATCGCGGCGCGTGGGACGTCGCCCGCCTCTATCAATCGAAGGTTTTGCCGTTGCGACAACTCATCCAGGAGAATTCGCAGTTACAGTACAACGGAATGCTCGCCGACCTGTTCGTGCTGTTGCAGGACGCCCGCGCGCGCATCCTCAGTAATGTCACGGCGCTCGACGCGCAGCGCGACTTTTGGCTTGCTGATGTCGATCTACATGCCGCCCTCAATGGGGCCGGCATGGCGGGAAGCGACGCCAAACCCGCCTCCGTGGCGTCGAACGCCGCCAACTGAGGGATCCAACATGCTGACCCGACGCCAACTGCTCGACGCGTCTCTCGTGTCCGTCGCGATTGTCGGCGGCCGCGCCGCCTTCGCCGCCGTGCCCGAGGCGCCGCGCACGAAAGACCCCGCCACCCAGCCGCCGCTGGTTCCCACCAGCGGCCCCGACTACAATCCCGTCGTCACGCTGAACGGCTGGACGCTGCCGTGGCGCATGAACGGCGACTGGAAGGAATTCCATCTCGTCGCCGAGCCGGTGGTGCGCGAGATCGCGCCGGGCATGAAAGCCTATCTCTGGGGCTATAACGGCCAGTCGCCCGGCCCGACCCTCGAAGCGGTCGAGGGCGACAAGGTTCGCATTTACGTCACCAACCGGCTGCCGGAACACACCGCCGTGCATTGGCACGGTCAGCGCTTGCCCAACGGCATGGACGGCGTCGGCGGGCTCACGCAGCCGGCCATCAAACCCGGCGAGACCTTCGTTTACGAATTCCAGTTGCGGCGGTCCGGCACGTTCATGTACCACCCGCACGCCGACGAAATGACCCAGATGGCGATGGGCATGATGGGCCTTTTCATCGTGCACCCGCGCGATCCCGCCGAACGGCGGGTCGACCGCGATTACGCTTTCCTGCTGAACGCTTTCGACATCGAGCCCGGCTCTTACGTGCCGAAGGTCAACACCATGCTCGAATTCAACCTGTGGACGTTCAACAGCCGCGCCTTTCCCGGCATCGACCCGCTGGTCGCGGGCAAGGGCGACAAGATGCGGGTGCGGGTCGGCAATCTGACGATGACCAACCATCCCATCCATATTCACGGCCACGAATTCACCGTGACCGGCACCGACGGCGGCTGGGTTCCCTCGGGGGCGGCGTGGCCGGAGGTGACGGTCGACGTCGCCGTCGGCCAGATGCGTTCAATCGAGTTCGTCGCCGACGAGCCCGGCGACTGGGCGATGCATTGCCACAAGTCGCATCACACAATGAACGCCATGGGCCACACCGTGAAGACCTACATCGGCGTCAAGCTCGACGCGATGCAGCCGAAAATCGCGAAAAGCGCGCCCGGCTATATGGCGATGGGAAGCAAGGGCATGGCAGACATGGGCTCAATGGAGATGCCGCTGCCCGACAATACGCTGCCGATGATGACCGGCTTCGCGCAATTCGGGCCAGTCGAGATGGGCGGCATGTTCACGGTGCTGAAGGTGCGCGAGGGCCTTGCTCACGGCGATTACAAAGACCCGGGCCCGTACAAAAATCCCGAGGGAACCGTCGCGCG
>JANLPL010000109.1:0-1805 GCA_031367195.1 Bradyrhizobium sp. | reverse complement strand
GCGTCGCGTCCACTCGCTGTTCCGCCAAGGCTGCCTGCTCTACGAACTCATCCCCAACATGCCAGAACACCGCCTGCGCCCGCTCATCGAGCGATATCAAAAATTACTCACGCAAAACCGAACCTTCTCCCAGACCTTCGGTTTCGTTTGAAAATGAGGGGAGTTGTGAGGCCGTCCAAGCCGTCAGCGTCAGCAACACGGCGCGGGCGCGATCCGCCTCGCCGCGATCACGCGGACTGGCAAGCGCCATCAACTCTGCCTGCTGTTCCTTGGTCGCCAAAAGGGGCGATTTACCTGTCATGCTAACCACCGCGATTCGAGGCGTCTATAGAATCAGCCCGCCATCCGTTGGTCAACCTGCCGATTTCTGCTTAGATATTACGTGTGTCACGAATATGGCGACTGGAATTCGGGACGTTGCCTGAAAACTCTGGACATACGACCAGACTTCCGCACCTATTTTGAACGCGAACGCCGCGATGGCAAGATCACCTTCGCTTGCGAGTGATCGTCATCGGGTCAGGGCGTCCAGCGCCCACGGCCTCGCGGTCGGGGTTTTTGTTTGGGCGCAAAGGCGGTAGGGTTGGCTTTCTACCGTCGTTTTCCGTCATGCCCGGGCGGGGCCCGGGCATCCACGCCGACAAGCGGGTGTGCGGTTTCAGACTTGAGCGCTCTGTTCGGCGGTCGCTCGCAACATGCCAGCGGTCGCGCAGCTCAACGGCGTGGATGGCCGGGACAAGCCCGGCCATGACGGAGAGGGCGGCGTTTCGACGTCCAGCAAGGAAGCACTCCATGAGCAAACCGGTCATCGGGATCATCGGCGGGTCGGGGCTCTATTCGCTGGCGGGCTTTGCGCCGACACGCGACGAGCGCGTCGCCACGCCCTGGGGCGAACCCTCCGACTCGCTGCGCTTCGGCCGCGTCGGCGGAACGGATGTCGTGTTCCTCGCCCGCCACGGGCGCGGCCATCGCTATTCGCCCTCGACGATCAACTATCGCGCCAATATCGATGCGCTCAAACGCGCCGGCGTCACCGACATCATCGCCGTCTCCGCCTGCGGCTCCTACAAGCGCGAATATTTCCCCGGGCTGTTCGTGCTGGCGGACCAGTTCATCGACCGCACCATTAAGCGCGAGACCAGTTTCTTCGGCACGGGCCTGGTCGCGCATGTCCCTTTCTCGCACCCGACCTCCGCCGTATTGCGCAAGCGCATCGCCGAGGCGGCGGCGGCCGAGAGCATCGCCGTGCAGGCTGGCGGAACCTACGTCTGCATGGAGGGGCCGCAATTCTCGACCTACGCCGAATCGCAGCATTACCAGAGCCTCGGCGCCGCCGTGATCGGCATGACGGCGGCGACCGAGGCGAAACTCGCGCGCGAGGCGGAGATCGCCTATGCGCTGGTCGCGATGGTGACCGATTTCGATTGCTGGCACGAGGAGCACCGCCCGGTTGACGTCGCCTCCGTGATGAAGGTGATGCATGACAACGCGGAAAAGGCCAATCTCCTCGTCGCCCGCGTGCTGGCCGATTACCCCGCCGAGCGCGAGCCCTGCCCCAAGGCGGATCGCGCGCTCGACGGCGCGATCATGACGGCGCCGGACGCGCGGGACGCGGAGTTGGTCGGCAAGCTGGACGCCGTGGCCGGCCGCGTGCTCAGGCCCCACTAGTGGCCCGAGTCGCTCAAAACTGGGGGTACAGCCTCTTGAGTTTGACGCGGGCATCGGTGTTGGTGAATTGCCAATCGGCTTTGGCGTGATGCGTGTTTCGATGGGCCTGCCATGCGGCGACCTCTCGTTCGAGGGTC
>JANLPL010000103.1:0-4077 GCA_031367195.1 Bradyrhizobium sp. | reverse complement strand
TGAAGGGGGCGCCGGAAAACCTCGAATTGCGCGCGGCGCCACCCCTTTCTCGACAATCGAGAGACCCGGAGGCGCAATTCACGACTCGTCATACGAGATTCCTCGCATCAGATCGCCAACCGGCGGTTGCATTCTTGCCTCTGAAAAAATGAGGGGATGGATGAGTATTGGGACAGCAAAATTTATGATCGACTATATTCGGAATCTTACGAAACGTCTGAAAGATACTGCGAAATCATGCACCACGAGCGAGAAGCGGAGTGCGAGATTGGCACTCTTGTGGAGTTCATAGCGCCGTCGGTGTTTCGCACGCAGTTCGTTCTAAACGCGATCATACCCATCGTTCTTGGATGGATATCGACCTACTTCGCAATTGGCGTGGTTCGGTGGATCTTTGCCGGTCGCGAAAATTCAAACTGAGACGCTACCGCGGCGAACCGCCGCTTGGCGCAGGCGCCACGCCGTGATAGCCAACCGGCGAAAGGGATCGCCACATGAGTCGGAAAGCCTTGGCGTCTGGCGCCGCGCTTCTGCTGTTGAGCGTCGGCTTGAGCGGCTGCAATCCCTACCCGCTGCCCGGCCGGCTGGCTTACGGCAAATGCGGGCCGGACGCGCATACCGAATCCTATCCGCGCGCCCACGACCAGCGCCACGCTTACGGCTGTAAATCGGACGACGACGGATTTCTTGAAAGCGACGGACAAGGGGATCGTCGGCGAAACTGACCGCCGGCCCCGTCGTTAGGCGAATTTACCGGGTCGCCGATCCTTCCTAAACCAAGGCTCGCCACAAGGGGAGCCGCCGGTGGATCGGGCGCCGTTTCAGACCTATTATTTCGAGGATCTTGCGCTGGGGATGCGGGAAACCGCGTCCAAGACGGTCAAGAACGAGGATGTGATCATTTTCGCCGAGCTTTCCGGCGATCACAATCCGATCCACCTGTCCGAACATTTCGCGCGCAAAACCCGGTTCGGCGAACGCATCGTGCATGGGCTCTATACCGCGAGCCTGATCTCGGCCGTGATCGGGATGCGGCTGCCGGGGCCGGGCGCGGTCTATATCTCGCAGACGCTCAATTTTCGCGGGCCGGTGAAGATCGGCGATTTGATCGACGTGTCGGTGGAGGTGGTCGAACTGGTCGAGAAGGGGCGGCGGGTTCGGCTGCATTGCGAGTGCCGGGTCGGCGATAGGGTCGTGCTCGACGGCGAGGGCCTGCTGAGCGTGCCGCCGACGCCGAAATGGCGCGGCGAGGCGGCGGGCAAGGGCGCGTAAGCGCGGTCAGAATGGTGCGTGGCCGATATGGGCCTCCCAAAACGCGCGGCCCCAGGCTTCCCAGCCCGCCTGCGCGATCAGGAACAGGCCGACGCACAGCGTGATCGAGCCCAGCGTCATCAGCGCGAAGCCGAACGCGTCGCCCGCGACCCGCAACATTCCGCGCCGGCGTTTTGGCGCTTGCGGCGGCGGCGACGATCCGGCTTGCGCCTTGCGCGACAAAGCGTCGGCATGGGCGCGGGTGCGGATCTGCTCGCTGGCGGGCGAGCGGCTGCGCCAGTCGGAGGCCAGCGCCTGCTCGCGCTCCACCAGCCGGCGCGCGACGTAATTCGTCACCGCCGCCACGATCCGGTCGGCGCTGTCGCTCTCGGCGATCAGCACCCGGCCGTGGCGGGTATCCTGGAAGAAGCGGTAGGTGCGGCGGTCGTGCGCGAGATCGACGAAGCCGATCATGTCGAGAAACAGGCGCGGCCGGTCGCCGTGGGTGACGCCGAGATCGAACAGTTCGATGTCGTCGGGGGTCTGGTCGATGATCGGACGGATCGCGTCTTCCAGCAATTCGAGCCGAGCGACTTCGCCCTGCCGGAGATCGGCGACGGCCTCGCCCTGTTCGGCGCTCTCGGAACGCGCGCGCCGCATGGCGCTACGCAAATTCGGCGGCCTGTCTGACTTACGCTCGTCCATCGCAACGCCTGAATGCAATCATTTCCCGGTATCGTCATATACAAAACCCGGGCGCGGAGTCTTGCGCCGCGTTTGCAGCGCGGGGTTAAGCTCTCTAAATAGTTCGACTTCCCGCAAGACCCGAGTCCCCCATGACCGCCGCCGCACTGCTCGACCTCTCCCCCGCCGTCGCGCAGGCGCTCGCCGCGCGGCGGCCGCTCGTGGCGTTGGAATCGACTATCATCACGCATGGGATGCCGTACCCGAAGAACCTCGAAACGGCGTTGATGCTGGAGGCGGCGGTCGCCGAGCGCGGCGCGGTTCCCGCCACCATCGCCGTGATCGAGGGCCGGTTCCGGGTCGGGCTGGAGCGATCGGAGCTGGAAACCCTCGCGAGGCTGTCGGGCGGCGTGGTCAAGGCGTCGCGGCGCGATCTCAGCGCCGTCGTCGCGCGCGGCGGCTCGGCCGGCACCACGGTGGCGGCGACCATGTATATCGCCGAACTCGCGGGGTTGGAGATCTTCGCCACCGGCGGCATTGGCGGCGTGCATCGCGGCGCGGAGGAGACGTTCGACATCTCCGCCGATCTGGTGGAACTGGGCCGCACGCGGCTCGCCGTCGTCTGCGCCGGGGCGAAATCGATCCTCGATATCGGCAAGACGGTGGAATATCTGGAAAGCCAAGGGGTGGCGGTGTGCGGCTATCGCTGCGACGATTTCCCCGCCTTCTATGCGCGCGCCAGCGGGCATAGAATCGACCACCGCTTTGACGGCGCGCGCGATCTCGCCCGCATGATCCGGCTGCAACGCGACATCGGGCCGGGCGGCGTGCTGATCGCCAATCCGATCCCGGAAGCCCATGCGCTCGACGCCGACGCGATCGAAAAGCGGATCGGCGAGGCGGTGCTGGAGGCGCGCGCGAAGGGGATCGAGAAGAAGGACGTGACGCCGTTCCTGCTCGGTCGCATCGTCGAGATGACGGAAGGGCGCAGTCTGGCGGCCAATATGGCGCTGGCGCGCAACAACGCGTCGCTGGCGGCCGAAATCGCGGTGGAACTGGCCAGGCTCTGACGTGCCCCGCGCGCTGGTGATCGGCGATGTGATGACCGATATCGTCGCGCGGCTCAGCGAACCGTTCGCGCGGGGATCGGACGCGGCGGCCGAGATCGTCGAGCGGCCGGGCGGGTCGGCGGCGAGTTTCGCGGTCTGGCTCGCGCGCGAGGGCGTGGAGGTCGATTTCGTCGGCCGCGTCGGCGCCGATGACGTCGAGCGCCTGTCGGCGGCGTTTCGCGCCGACGGCGTGACGCCGTGGCTGACGGGCGACCCCGTTTTGCCGACGGGACGGTTGATCGCCGTGGTGGAGCCTTCGGGGGAACGCTCGTTTCTGACCCAGCGCGGGGCCAATGACGCGCTGACGTTCGCGGACATTCCCGAGGCGGCGTTCGCGCGCGCCGACTGGGTGCATCTCACGGGCTATACGTTCCAGCACCCGCGGTCGCGGGCCGCCGCGCGCGACGTGATGCGGCGGGCGGGGGAGACGCCGGTCAGCGTCGATCCCGGTTCGGCGGCGCCGTTGCGGGCGATGGGGCTTGAGAATTTTCTCGACTGGACGGCGGGCGCGGCGGTGATCTTCCCCAACGCCGACGAGGCGGCGGCGCTGACCGGGAGCGACGATCCCGCACGCCAGCGCGAGCGTCTATGGGGCCATTATCCGCTGGTGGTCATCAAGCGCGGCGCCGAGGGGGCGGAGGCGTTTTCGGCCAATGCGCGCTGGTCGGCGCCGGCGCTGTCAGTTCGCGTTCTCGACACGACGGGAGCGGGCGACGCCTTCGCGGCGGCGTTCGTGGCGGCGCGGCTGGCCGGGGAGGGCGTCGAGGCGTGCTTAGCCAGGGCCGTCGCGGCCGGCGCGGCGGCGACGCTGTTCTTGGGCGGATGGGGATGAGGAGGTTAGATTCGGGGGTGGGCCGAAATCAAGGAGTTAGGCGCCAAAATTTGAACGGCTGTAACTCCCAAGCCGTCCCCCATTTTGAGTGGCCGGACAGTTCGCTACCAGCACTGAATTGCGGTGACGCGAGAACAAAGATGAATCGCATCACGAACAAACCCGAGCCCGCAGCCACGATAATGGCGACCGATGCCGATT
>JANLPL010000053.1:0-35912 GCA_031367195.1 Bradyrhizobium sp. | reverse complement strand
TGGGCGGATTTGAAGCGCTTCTTAAACGTCTCGGCGTAAGCAGATAAACAGGAAAGCAGCGACATCGAGGCTTAGATGCCTCTGAAAAAATGCTCGTCAACGGAAACGTCTTCAACCAACTTTACCGAAACGCCCAAACGTCTCTCTTTAAGAAGATTGCAAAGCGTTTCACCGTCTAGCAGGTCAATCGCCGGAGCGCCGTCTCTAGTAGCTTCCTTGCGCGCCTCAGCAGTGAAAGTGCCTGTGGTGATGATTAGACCTTTGTCGGCCCGTCCAACCATTGCGCCGCGGAAATCTCGCACAACTGATGCTCCGACAGACCCTTTCCACCGCTTGCATTGGAACAAGACTTGGAAGGAAACCAAGTTCATACGCAAAACACCGATGCCGTCGATGCCTCCGTCAGAGGGTCTGCCTGTAATTTCTACTTTGATAAATCCCGATTCGCGCAGCAATCTTTGGCTAAGTCGCTCGAAAGCAGAGGGCTCTATTTTTCCCAATACACCAAGCAAACCTTCGACCCAACTGGTTTCGGCGTGAGGCTCCTCGGGAGCAGTAAGAACAATCTCGGCCCGTTTATTGCGATGAGCAGTATTAATTATCTTAAATACTTTTTTAGCTTCGTCTTCGGTGACCTTTTCTCCTTTTTCCGTAATTGCCCATACGCCGCGTTCGCTGTTGTCTATCGCGCCATATTTCTTCAAAAAGGTGCGGACCCACGCAAGCTTGTACTGAAATTCACTCTGACTCGAATCGCCATGCGGAATCTCTAGAGCTTTATTGCTCAGTTTCATGATTGCAGCTACCGCGTCCTCGATTTCATCGATGGTTGCAGAGCCGCCTTTCTTCTTGAGCGCTTCCAGTGTTGGAAAGACGTAGTCAGGATATTTGGGCAGTGCATTTGAGTCCATAGCACTGCCCTACCACTTTCCTAGTTATCCAAAAAGCTCCTGAGCTTCCGGCTCCTGCTCGGATGCTTCAGCTTGCGCAGCGCCTTGGCCTCGATCTGACGGATGCGCTCGCGCGTCACGGAGAACTGCTGGCCGACTTCCTCCAGCGTGTGATCCGTGTTCATGCCGATGCCGAACCGCATCCGCAGCACGCGCTCCTCGCGCGGGGTCAGCGAGGCCAGCACCCGCGTCGTCGTCTCGCGCAGGTTCGATTGGATCGCCGCGTCGATCGGCAGGATCGCGTTCTTGTCCTCGATGAAATCGCCGAGGTGGGAATCCTCCTCGTCGCCGATCGGCGTCTCCAGGCTGATCGGCTCCTTGGCGATCTTCAGCACCTTGCGCACCTTCTCCAGCGGCATCGCCAGCTTCTCGGCCAGCTCCTCCGGCGTCGGCTCGCGGCCGATCTCGTGCAACATCTGCCGCGACGTGCGGACGATCTTGTTGATCGTCTCGATCATATGCACGGGGATGCGGATGGTCCTCGCCTGATCGGCGATCGAGCGCGTGATCGCCTGGCGAATCCACCAGGTCGCATAGGTCGAGAACTTGTAGCCGCGCCGGTACTCGAACTTGTCGACCGCCTTCATCAGGCCGATATTGCCTTCCTGGATCAGGTCGAGGAACTGCAAGCCGCGGTTGGTGTATTTCTTGGCGATCGAGATCACGAGCCGGAGGTTGGCTTCCACCATCTCCTTCTTGGCCTGCCGCGCCTCGCGCTCGCCCTTCTGCACCATCTGCACAAGCTTGCGGAATTCCTGGATTTCCAGGCCCGTCTCCTGCGCCAGCGATTGAATCTCGGTGCGTAGATCCTTGATCGTCTCCTTGTCGTCGGCGACGAACTCCTTCCAGCCGCGCGCGCCGAGTTTTGACACGCGCAGCACCCATTTCGGGTCAAGCTCGCTGTTCTGGTAGTTCTTGATGAAATCGTCGCGCGCGACGCCGTGGCTCTCGGCCAGCCGCATCAGCTTGATGTCAAGCCCGATCAGACGCTTGTTGATGTCGTAGAGCTGCTCGACCAGCGCCTCGATGCGGTTCTGGTTGAGCGACAGCGATTTGACGTCGGCGACGATGTCTTTCTTCAGCGCCTTGTATTTGCGCTCCTGCGCCGGCGACAAAGTCTCGTTCTTCAGCCGGTTCTCGACATTCTGGTCCTGCAACCGGCGCAGCTTTTTGTAGGCGTCGGCGATCCGGTCGAAGGTCTCCAGCACCTTCGGCTTAAGCTCCGCCTCCATCGCCGACAGCGAGACGGCGTTGTCGATATCGTCTTCGTCGTCGAACCCGTCGATCGGCGCGCCGTCGGCGTCAAACCCCTGCGGCGGGCTGCGCGGGGCGGTCGAGGGCGCGGCGCGCTCGGCGATGCGGGCGGCGAGCGCTTCGGCGTTCTGCGGCTCGGTCATGTCGATCTTGGGCGTCTTCTTGCCGTCGGGGCCGGCATAGGTCGCTTCGAGATCGATGATGTCGCGCAGCAGAATCTTGGCTTCGTTGAGTTCGTCGCGCCAGATGATGATCGCCTGGAAGGTCAACGGGCTCTCGCACAGCCCCGCGATCATCGCCTCGCGGCCGGCCTCGATCCGCTTGGCGATGGCGATTTCGCCCTCGCGCGACAGCAGCTCGACCGAGCCCATCTCGCGCAGATACATCCGCACCGGGTCGTCGGTGCGCTCCGACGGCTCCGACGTGCGGGTGGCGACGGCGGTCGCGCGCGGGGCCTCGGCGACTTCGGTGCCGGTCTCGGGCTCCTCCTCGTCGGGGGTCTCGGGTTCCTTTTCGCCGTCTTCGGATTCCTCGGCCTCGACCACGCTGATGCCCATCTCGCTGAGCATGGCGTTGATGTCTTCGATCTGATCGGAAGAATTGACGTCGGAGGGGAGAACGGCGTTAAGCTCGTCCTGCGTCACCCAGCCGCGCTTCTTCGCCGTCTTGATGAGGCGCTTGACCGCCGCATCCGACAGGTCCAGCAACGGGCCGTCAGCGACCTCCACGACCGGGGCTTCGCCTTCCGCTTTCGGCTCGTCGGTTCTGGCCATCCCGGCTGCTCCATCTTGCATTCGATCTTACCCGCGCTCGATCTTACACGGGCTAGGCCGGAGCCAGAGGGGCAAACGCCGAGCGCCGCGAAAACGATTCGCGGCGCCACTCTCGTTGCTGCCCCCTAACCCCGCGTTAACCCTACTCCTAAAGCGGCGGAAGCGAGCGCCCGCTCGCCGCCCCGAACCCTTCCACCGCCGCTTCCGCATCCGCAAGATCCGCCAAGCTCGCCTTTATATCGGTGAGGCGGGCGAGATTGCGTTCGGAAGGGTCTGTCTCCAAGGCGAGGGCCGCCGATTTCAATTCCCTATGTAGCGCCCCGCTCTTGCGTTGCAAGGCCATCGATTGGCGTAAAACCGTCTCCACGTCCGACGCCGGCGCCGCGTCGGCGATGCACCAGCCGCTGGGCATCCGCCGTCCGAGCGCGAGAATGCGCTGGGCCTCCTCGCCAAGGCCCGCGGCGGCCAGCGCGGCGGCCAGGCTCGCCGGCTCCGGCTCGGCGGCCATCGCGACATCGAGCAGGCGCGAGCGAAAGGACGCGAGGGGGAAGCTGGAAAATTCCAGCGCGGAAATCTCGTCGGCCCAGGCGTCGATCAGCCGGGGGTGGTTCATCAGGGCGGCGAGGATGAAAATTTCGCGCTGCGGATCGTGGCGCCGCTCGGTCTGCCTGACTTGCGGCATCGGAGAATTGGCGACGCCGGTGCGCGGACCGGTGTCGAATCGGCCGGCTGCGCGGTTGAAACGCGGCCGGTTTTCGCGAAACGGCGCGCGTGCCGGGGCGCCTCCGAACAGCGCGCGCAGCCGCTCCGCCATATCCTGCGCGTAATGCCAGCGTAGCGTTTCATCGACGATGGCGCCGGTCAGTTCCCGCAACCGCCGTTCGAGGCCGGCGCGGCGCTCGGGCGTGTCAAATACCTGCTCTTCGGTTTCGCGCAGAAACAGCATCTCGGAGAACGGCTTGGCGCCCTCCAGCACGGCGGCGATCGCTTCCGCGCCGCCGGACTTGGCGAGATCGTCGGGGTCCTGACCCTCCGGCAGCAGCGCGAAGCGGAAACTCTTGCCCGGCCCGATCAACGGCAACGCCGTCTCGATGGCGCGGAAAGCCGCCTTGCGGCCGGCGTTGTCGCCGTCGAAACACAGGGTCGGCGTCTCGCCCATCGTCCACAGCAGCCCACATTGCTCCGCCGTCAAGGCGGTGCCGAGCGGCGCGACGGTGTGGGGGAAACCCGCCTGCGTCATGGCGATGACATCGACATAACCCTCGACCGCGATCACCTCGCCCTTGTCATGCGCGGCCTTGCGGGCGCGGTGGTGGTTGAACAACAGCCCGCCCTTGTGGAAAATCTCGGTCTCCGGCGAATTAAGGTATTTCGCCTTGGCGCCCGCCTCCATCGCGCGGCCCCCGAACGCGACCACCTTGCCGGCGCGGTCGTGGATCGGGAACATCACCCGGTTCTGGAACCGGTCATAGGGAACAGCGATGTCGTCGCCGTGAATCAGCAGTCCAGCGTCGATCATCTGGCCGACATCGACGCCCTTGGCCGCCAGCGCCTCGCGGAGCGCGAATTTCTCGGCGGCCGCGAAGCCGAGCCCGAACGCGCGCTGCACCGGCGCGTCAATCCGCCGATCCGCGAGGTATCCGCGCGCCCGCGCCCCCATCGGCTCGTTCAGATTGCGCGCGTAAAGCTCGGCGGCGTAGGCCAACACGTCATGCAGGGTGGAGCGAACCCGAGCCCGCGCGCGCGATTCGGCGTCTTCGCGCGGCAGTTCGACGCCGGCCTCGTTGGCGAGCCGCTCGACCGCCTCGGGAAAGCTCAAACCCTCCGTCTCGATCAGGAAGGTGAAGATGTCGCCGCTCTTGCCGGAGGAAAAATCGTGAAAGAACTGCTTGGAATCGTTGACATAAAACGAGGGCGTCTTTTCCGCGTTGAACGGCGACAGGCCGCGCCATTCGCGCCCCTGCTTCTTCAGCTTGACGCGCTGGCCGATCACCTGGGAGGCAGGCAGCCTGGCTTTGATCTCGTCCAGCAGTTCGGGCGGAAATTTCATCGGGCTCAGATCGGCGCTAAACGGCGCGGGCGCAAGCGGCCCATTGTCCACCCTGCCGGCGGCCAGTGCAAGTTCGCCCGCTTTGGCGGGGACGAAAAAGCCTGTAGGCTCGCCTTTATCCACGAGAGGAGTTGCGATGACGGATTGGCCGCGAACGCTGGCGTTGGCCGGCGCAGGCAAAATGGGCGGCGCGATGCTGCGCGGCTGGCTCGACGGCGGGCTCAACGCCGAAGGCGTCGCGGTGATCGAGCCGAATCCGTCGGCGGAGCTTGTCGCCTTGCAGGCCGAGCGCGGTTTCGCGCTCAATCCGCCCTCGCCGACGGCCCCGCAAACGCTTGTGCTCGCCGTCAAACCGCAGGCGCTCGCCGCCGCCGCGCCGAGCCTGCAAGCCGTCGCCGGGCCGGATACGCTGATTCTCTCGGTGATCGCGGGCAAGACGATCGCCGAACTCGCCGCCCGATTGCGCGCCCGCGCCATTGTCCGGGTGATGCCGAACACGCCGGCTGCGGTCGGGCGCGGCGCCTCGGCCGGCGCCGCCAACGCCGCCGTCAGCGCGACCCAGCGCGGCTGGACGGAAAAGCTGATGCGCGCCGTCGGGATATTCGAATGGGTCGCCGACGAGGCGCTGATCGACGCCGTCACCGCTCTATCCGGCTCCGGCCCGGCCTATGTGTTCGCGCTGGTCGAGGCGATGGCTCTCGCGGGGGAGGCCGTCGGCCTGCCGGCCGACCTCGCCATGCGGCTCGCAAGGGCCACCGTCGAGGGCGCCGGCGAGCTGATGGCGCGCGAGCCGCACACCCCGGCCGCGGTGCTGCGGCAAAACGTCACCTCGCCCGGCGGCACGACGGCGGCCGCGCTCGGCGTGTTGCAGGGACACGATGGCCTCAACGCCCTGCTCGCCCGCGCCGTGACCGCCGCGCGCGACCGCGCCCGGGAGCTTGGCGGCTGAGGTTCGGCGGCTTAAGTGTGAGCGACAAGGAGAAGCGCGATGGCGGACGGCAAGGACGTGAGATCGGCGATCGTCGAGGCGATGATGAGTCTCGCCGCGCAGCGCCGGTTCGAGGATATCGCGATCCGCGATATCGCGGCCGAGGCGCATGTGAGCCTCGCCGATTTTCGCGACGCGTTCCCCTCCAAGGGCGCGGTGCTGGGCGGCTTCTCGCGCAAAATCGACCGCGCCGTGCTGGCGACGCCGCTGGGCGAACTCACCCATTCCTCCGCCCGCGACCGACTGTTCGACGTACTGATGCGCCGGTTTGACGCGATGGCGCCCTATCGCGACGCCCTGCGCGGGATCACCGCCTGGCTGCGACGCGATCCCTCCGCGCTGATTGCGATGAACCAGCTCACCGTCAATTCGATGCGCTTCATGCTGGAGGCGGCGGAACTCGACAGCGACGGACCCGCCGGCGCGCTCAAGCTGCAAGGTCTCGCGCTCGCCTGGGGGCGCGTATTTTCGATCTGGCTCGAAGATTCGCCGCCCGATTTCGCCAAAACCCTGGCCGCGCTCGACCGCGAACTGACGCGCGGCGAGCGGGTCGTCGCCGGGCTCGACCGGCTCGATCGGTTCACCGCGCCGCTGCGGGCTTTCGCCACGCGCCGCCGTCGCGATGAACCTAAGGCCGAGGCGGCTTACGAGACGCCGGTCGCGCCTTAAGCCGCGTTCGGCAGCCGGCGCGCCAGCGCCTCCAACACCGCCATCCGCACCGCCACGCCCATTTCGACCTGCTCGCGAATCCGGGATTGCGCCCCGTCGGCGACCAGCGAATCGATCTCGACGCCGCGGTTCATCGGGCCGGGGTGCAGCACCAGCGCGCCGGGCCTGGCCAAGCTGAGCTTCTCCGCATCGAGCCCGAAATAGCGGAAATATTCGCGCGACGAGGGCACGAAGGCGCCGGCCATGCGCTCGCGTTGCAGCCGAAGCATCATCACGACGTCGGCGTCCTTCAGACCCGCCTTCATGTCGCGGAACACTTCGACGCCGGTCTCCTCGATCCCCGCCGGCATCAAGGTGGAGGGTCCGACCACGCGCACCCTGGCGCCAAGGGCCTGAAGCGCGATGATATTCGAGCGCGCCACGCGCGAATGCAGGATGTCGCCGCAGATCGCCACCGTCAGTCCCTCGATGCGCCCGCAATTGCGGCGGATCGTCAGCGCGTCGAGCAGGGCTTGCGTCGGGTGCTCATGCGCGCCGTCGCCGGCGTTGACGACGGAACAATCCACCTTGCGCGCGAGGAGATGCACCGCGCCGGCCTGAGGGTGGCGCACCACGATGATGTCGGGCCGCATGGCGTTGAGGGTGATCGCGGTGTCGATCAGCGTCTCGCCCTTTTTCACGCTGGAATTGCCGACCGACATGTTCATCACGTCGGCGCCGAGGCGTTTGCCCGCGAGTTCAAACGAGGATTGGGTGCGAGTGGAGGCCTCGAAGAACAGATTGATCTGCGTGCGGCCGCGCAGGGTGGCGCGCTTTTTCTCGACCTGTCGCGACACGTCGACCGCAGCGTCGGCGAGGTCCAGGAGATTCTCGATCTCGGGGCGAGAGAGGCCCTCGATGCCGAGCAGGTGGCGGCGGGCGAAGATTTCGTCGGGCATGGCCTGCAGCCTATAGGCAGGCGCCAGTTCGACAACAAGGCTTTCGCGGGTAAGCTCCGCGCAACAATATTTGCCGCGCCCCTCTTGAGCGCAAGCGCGTATTAGTTCATATATAAACCAAATCGCCCACTCGCAACGAGGAGCCGCCATGCCCGCCTACAAAGCGCCTGTGCAGGACACGATGTTCCTGCTGACCGACGTCTTTGATCTCAACCGCTTGAGCAACCTGCCCCGTTTCGCCGACGCGCCGATCGACACGGTCGAGGCGATTCTCTCGGAATCGGCCAAATTCGCCGAGGAAATTTTGCAGCCGCTCAACCTGTCGGGCGACCGCGAGGGCTGCACGCGCCATCCGGACGGCTCGGTGACGACGCCGCAGGGCTTCAAGGCGGCCTTCAGGGCCTATGTGGAGGGCGGCTGGGTTGGGATCACCGGCGCGCCGGAATTCGGCGGACAGGGCCTGCCGCATTACGTCGGCGTGCTGACGGCCGAATATTCCTCGGCCGCCAATATGGCGTTCTCGATGTATCCCGGCCTCACCAACGGCGCGGCGGCGGCGCTCGCCGTTCACGCCAATGACGAGATCAAGCAGACCTATCTGCCAAAACTCACGTCCGGCGAATGGACCGGCACGATGAACCTGACCGAGCCGCATTGCGGCACGGACCTTGGCCTCATCAAGTCGAAGGCGACGCGCAACGCCGACGGTTCGTTCGCGATCACGGGGCAGAAAATTTTCATCTCGTCCGGCGAGCACGATCTCAGCCCCAACATCATCCATCTCGTGCTCGCCCGCATCGAGGGCGCGCCGGCCGGCGTGAAGGGCATTTCGCTGTTCGTGGCGCCGAAAGTCCTGCCCGACACGGGCGCGCGCAACGGCGTCTCCTGCGGTTCGATCGAGCGCAAGATGGGCATCCACGGCAATTCGACCTGCGTGATGAACTACGACGGCGCGAAGGCCTGGCTGGTGGGCGAGGAAAATCGCGGCCTCAACGCCATGTTCGTGATGATGAACGGCGCCCGGCTCGGCGTCGCCGTGCAGGGCCTGGCGCAATCCGAGGTCGCCTATCAGAACGCGGCGGCCTATGCGAAGGACCGGCTGCAGGGCCGCTCGCTGACGGGCGTCAAGTCGCCCGACAAATCCGCCGATTCGATCCTGGTGCATCCCGACGTGCGGCGGATGCTGCTGGAAATCCGCAGCTTCAACGAGGCCGCTCGCGCGCTGATGGTCTCGGTCGCGCTCAGCGAAGATGAAGCGCTCGGCTCCCCGGACGAAAAAGCCCGCCGCGCGGCCGACGACCGCATCGGCCTGCTCACCCCGGTCATGAAGGGCGTGTTCACCGACATCGGCTTCGCCAATGCGGTCAAGGCGCAGCAGGTGCTCGGCGGCCACGGCTATATCGCGGAATGGGGCATGGAGCAGTTCGTGCGCGACGCCCGCATCGCCATGATCTACGAAGGCGCCAATGGCGTCCAGGCACTCGATCTGGTCGGCCGCAAGCTGCCCAGGGACGGCGGCCGGGCAATGTCCGCGTTCCTGGCCGAGGTCAATGGCTTCCTCAATGAGAACAAGGAGAACGAGGCGCTGGCGGCCTATCTCGCGCCGGTGAAGGTCGCGCTTGGCCAGTTGCAACAGGCGACGATGTGGTTGATGCAGAATGGCATGAAAAACCCGGACAACGCCGGCGCCGCCTCGACCGACTATATGCACCTGCTCGGCCTGGTCGCGTTGTCCTATATGTGGGGCCGGATCGCCAAGGCCGTGCTGGCGCGGCAGGCGGCAGGGACAAGCACGGAAGCGCTCGACGCCAAACTCGCGTTGGCGCGGTTCTACAACTCCCGCGTGCTGCCCGAGGCGGGCGCGCATCTCGCCCGCATCGCCAGCGGCGCGGAATCGCTGATGGCGCTGGCGGCGGAGGCGTTTTGAGGGTTGCGGCGACGCGCACGGCCGCCAGCCGTCCCCTCTCCCCGTTTACGGCGAGAGGGCAAGGGGGGCGCCCCTCATCCGGCCTTTGGCCACCTTCTCCCCGCAAGCGGGGAGAAGGGCTATATCCTGCTAAAGATAGGCGCGCGGCGCGAATCGAGCGTCCTGCAAACGGGAGAAGCGCATGGGAGCCAACGGTCTATCCGGCGGATGCCAGTGCGGCGCGGTGCGCTATCGCCTCGCAGCGACCCCGCGCGGCGCCAGCGTCTGCCATTGCCGCATGTGCCAGAAGGCGACCGGCTCGCCCTTTGGCGCCTATGCGCCGACGCCGCGCGAGGCGCTGGTGTTCACGCGCGGCGAACCAAAACTCTTTCGCAGCTCCGACATCGCGGAGCGAGGCTTCTGCGCCGATTGCGGCACGCCTCTCACCTATCGCAACGTGACGGGTTCGCGCATCAGCGTCACTATCTGTTCGCTCGACAACCCCGACGCCGTCGCGCCGGAGTCCCAACTCGACGCCGGCAACGCCGTGTCATGGCTCGCTGATTGTTTGACGAGGCACAACACGCAAATCGACGATTGGCTGAAGTCCAAATCCATCGCCGACATCGGCGGCCGCCAGCACCCCGATCACGATTGAACCGGAGACGTCCATGACCGAGGCTTTCATCTACGATCACGTCCGCACCCCGCGCGGGCGCGGCAAGGCGGACGGCTCGTTGCACACCGTGCCGACGCTGCAACTGGCGGCGATCGCGCTGAAAGCGATCAAGGATCGCAACCATCTCAAGGAAAACGAGATCGACGACGTCGTGATGGGCTGCGTCGATCCCGTGGGCGAGGCGGGCGGCGACATTCCGCGCATGGCCGCGCTCACGGCGGGCCTCGGCCAGGGCGTCCCCGGCGTGCAGATCAACCGCTTCTGCGCCTCCGGGCTCGACAGCGTCAATTTCGCGGCGGCCCAGGTGATGGCGGGCCAGCACGATCTCACCATCGGCGGGGGCGTCGAATCGATGAGCCGCGTCGGCATCGGCGCCTCGGGCGGCGCCTGGGTCGCCGACCCCTCCTTTGCGATCGACAATTATTTCATGCCGCAGGGCATTTCCGCCGACCTGATCGCCACCAAATACGGCTTCTCGCGCGACGACGTCGATGCCTATGCCGTGCAATCGCAGAAACGCGCGGCCGCAGCCTGGGAGGCCGCCCGCTTCAAGCAATCCATCGCCCCGGTGCGCGACATCAACGGCCTGACTTTGCTTGACCGCGACGAGCACATGCGGCCCTCGACCGACATGCAGTCGCTGGCGAGTCTGAAACCTTCGTTCACGATGATGGGCGAACAGGGCGGCTTCGACGCCGTCGCGGTGCAGGCGCATCCCGAGATCGAGAAGGTGATCCATGTCCACCACGCCGGCAATTCCTCCGGCATCGTCGATGGCTCGGCCGCCGTGCTGATTGGCGCGAAAGAGGCCGGCGTCAGCCGTGGCCTCAAGCCCCGCGCCCGCATCCGCGCCTTCGCCAATATCGGCGCCGAACCCGCGATCATGCTGACCGGTCCGGTCGATGTGACGAAAAAGGTGCTCGCCCGCGCCGGCATGAAGATTTCCGACATCGACCTGTTCGAGGTCAACGAGGCCTTCGCTGCGGTCGTGCTGCGCTTCGCGCAGGCGTTCGATCTCGATATTTACCGCATAAACGTCAACGGCGGCGCCCTCGCATTGGGTCATCCGCTCGGCGCGACGGGCGCGATGATTCTCGGCATGGCGCTCGACGAATTGGAGCGCACGGGCAAGAGCACGGCGCTGGTGACGCTCTGCATCGGCGGCGGCATGGGCACCGCCACCATCCTTGAGCGGGTCTGACGCAAGGCGGCGGGATTAAGGAGCGACGCATGGTCAACGCTTCCAGGGGATTCCCATGCGTCAGCTCTTCTACGCGCTCGCCCTCGCTCTCGCGCCCTCGCTCGCCCATGCCGAATGCAGGGAGCTGCGCGATTTCATCAAACAGGAAACGGCGGGCCCGGACAAATTTGTCGATACGTTCGGCTTCCGCCGCGATCACCATACCGACAGCGTGCTGATGCTCGTCAAACACACCACGGAGAAGGGACATCTGCCGCAACGCTGGTTGTTCCTGCATCGCGACGACCCCAAGGCGACCGCCTATTGTCTGGTCAGCCGCGGCACGGTATTCGGTCAGCATCAGGACATGGCGGAGAACGGATCGGGCGATAATTTCGGCGCGCCCGGCTCCGGACTGCCGCGCTGCGCCAGCGGCTCCAGCGGCTCCAGTGACTTCAGCGCGCAGGAGCAACTTCGTTACTGGGCCAATCGCGAGTTGGGACCAAGCAGCATCCTCTATTCGGGCTCCCCCGACGGCCCCGGCTTTCAGTTTGTCTTCACCAACGATCAGGACTGGATCATCATCCAGGACGAGAAAGACCAGTCCTGTTTCTACGACCGCGGCACCGACATGATGCTGCGATTCAACACTACCCTCATCCACCCCTAGGGAGCGCCGACATGAGCTTCACGCATTTCCGCATCGAAACCGACGCCGACGGCGTCGCCCTCGTCACCTGGGATTCGCCCGGCCGTTCAATGAACGTGCTCAACGCCGAGGTGGTCGAGGAGATCGGCAAGTTCGTGGAGCAGATCGCATCCGACGCGGCGATCAAGGGCGCGGTCATCACCTCGGGCAAAGTCGGCTTTTCCGGCGGCGCCGATCTTTCGATGCTCGGCGGCATGGGCGCGCAATATGCCAAAATCGCCAAAGCCCAGGGCGAGGAAGCGGCGATGAAATTCTTCTACGAAAGCTCGCGCCAGCTTTCGATCGTCTATCGCAAGTTGGAGACTTGCAACAAACCGTTCGCCGCCGCGATCAACGGCGTCTGCATGGGCGGCGGCTTCGAGTTGGCGCTCGCCTGCCACTACCGCGTGCTGGCTGATCACGACAAAGCGCGCGTCGGCCTGCCCGAGATCAAGGTCGGCCTGTTCCCCGGCGCCGGTGGCACGCAGCGCGTGGCGCGATTGATGCCGACCCCGGACGCGCTGCAAATGCTGGCCAAGGGCGATCAGATAAAGCCCACCGCAGCGAAGAAGATGGGGCTTGTGCACGAGACTGCGCCGCTCGCCGAGATCGTCGCCAAGGCGAAGGCGTGGGTCATCGCGAACCCGCAAGCCAAGGCGCCGTGGGACAGAGCCGACTTCCGGCTGCCGTCCGGCAAGGTGTTTTCGCCCACGGGCATGATGGTGTGGCCCGCCGCCAACGCGCTCTACCGTCGTGAAACGTTCGACAATTACCCCGCCGCGCGCGCCATCCTCGCTTGCGTCTATGAAGTCCTGCAACTGCGGATGGATCTCGCGCTGGCCGTCGAGAGCCGCTATTTCGCGAAAGTGCTTCGCTCGAAGGAAGCCGCGGCAATGATCCGCTCGCTGTTCCTGTCGATGGGCGAACTCAACAAGGGCGCGAGGCGCCCCGCGCGCGAGCCGGCGATCAACTTGATAAAGATCGGCGTGATCGGCGCCGGCTTCATGGGCGCGGGCGTCGCCTATGTCTCGGCGAGCGCGGGGCTGGACGTCGTGCTGATTGACCGCGATCAGGCTTCCGCCGACAAGGGCAAGGCGCATTCGGAAAAACTGATCTCCTCGCTCATCGCCAAGGGCCGCGCCAAATCCGCCGACCGCGACGCGCTGCTCGGCCGCATCCAGGCGACCTCCGACTATGCGGCGCTGAAAGGTTGCGATCTCGTGGTGGAAGCCGTGTTCGAGGATCGCGGCGTCAAGGCCGAGGCGACCAGACAGGCGCAGGCCGCCGTCGGCGCCGATGTCATCTTCGCCAGCAACACGTCCACGCTTCCAATCAGTTCGCTGGCGGAAACGAGCGCGAAGCCGGAGAATTTCATCGGCATCCATTTCTTCTCGCCGGTCGACCGCATGATGCTGGTTGAGATCATCATGGGCGAAAGGACCGGCGCCAAGGCGCTGGCGACTGCGATCGATTTCGTGCGCGCGATCAAGAAGACGCCGATCGTCGTCAACGATTGCCGCGGCTTCTTCGCCAACCGCTGCGTCGGCAATTACATCAGGGAAGGCCATCTGATGCTGATGGAGGGCGTGCCGCCGGCGATGATCGAAAACGCCGCGCGCATGGCGGGTATGCCGGTCGGCCCGCTGTCGCTCAACGACGAGGTGGCGATCGATCTCGGTTGGAAGATCTTGCAGGCGACCAAGAAGGATCTTGGGTCCAACGCCGTCGATCCCGCGCAGGAGAAATTGCTCGAAGCGATGGTCGTCAAGGAGCAACGTTTCGGCCGCAAGAACGGCAAGGGCTTCTACGATTATCCCGCGCAGGGGCAGAAGACGCTGTGGCCGGGGCTCGGAAAGGTCGCCGGCAAACAGCTCGATCCCGACACCCTCTCGGTGCAGGATCTGAAGGACCGTTTTCTTTATACCCAGGCGCTGGAGGCCGCGCGCTGCATGGAGGAGAAGGTCGTCACCGATCCGCGCGAGGCCGACGTCGGCTCGATCCTCGGCTTCGGCTTCGCGCCGTTCACGGGCGGCGTGCTATCCCTGATTGATGGCGTCGGCGCCAAGGCTTTTGTCGCGAGAGCGCGCGAACTCGCAGGCAAATACGGCCCGCGCTTCGAGCCCGGCGCCGGCCTCGCGGCGATGGCGGACAAGGACGAGAGCTTTTATGGCAAATACGCCCCGGCGCACAAGGCGGCTTGAGGCATCAACTCACCGGCGCATTGCGCGGCGCCAGATGCAGCGCGTCGCCGGTGTAGGGATGCGCGCGCGCGACATCCTCGTCGAGTTCGACGCCAAGCCCCGGCTCCTCGGGCGGAATCACATAACCGTTTTCCCAGCGGATCGGCTGCTTCAGCAGCTTGGCCTGAAACCCTTCCCAACGCTCGATGCTTTCCAGGATGAGGAAATTTGGCGAGCAGGTCGAGATCTGAATATTCGCCGCGCCCACCACCGGTCCGCAATAGAGATGCGGCGCGATCTGCGCGTAATGCGCCTCCGCCATGCCGGCGATCTTCTTGGCCTCCAGCAATCCTCCGACGCGGCCGAGATTCAATTGCAGGATCGACGCCGCGCCGCAGGCCAACACGCGCGCGAATTCGTATTTGGTCGTCAACCGCTCGCCGGTGGCGATCGGGATCGACGTGGCGGCGGCGACTTTCGCCATCTCCTCCGGCATTTCCGGCGGCGTCGGCTCCTCGAACCATAGCGGCGCATAGGGCTCCAGCTTCTGCGCCAGCCGCTTCGCGCCGGAGACGGTGAATTGGCCGTGCGTGCCAAACAACAAATCGCAGCGCGTCCCCACCGCCTCACGAATGCGGCGGCAGAACGCCTCGCTCAACTCCAGCCTTTCAAGGCTTGGTTGGCGGGGATCGAACGTGGAGTAGGGCCCTGCGGGATCGAATTTGATCGCCGTAAACCCCATCGCCACATAGTCCAACGCCCGCGCCGCCGCGGCGTCGGGATCGGAATAGACGGGACTGTCGGCATAGGCGTCGGCGGCTGGCGGATAGAGATAGGTGTAGCTGCGCAGCTTCTCGTGCACGCGACCGCCCAGCAGCGCGTAGATCGGCTTATCAACCGCCTTGCCGATGATGTCCCACATCGCCATTTCGAAGCCCGACAGCATCCCCATCAAGGAAATATCGGGACGTTGCGAGTAACCGCGCCCGTAGATATTGCGCCACATCGTCTCGATGGCGAACGGATCGGCGCCGAGCAGATGTTTCTCAAATATGTCGCGCGCGAACGGCTCGAACACGCTCGGCCCGAAGCTCGCGGCGTAGCACTCGCCCAGGCCCTCGATCCCGTTGTCAGTTACGAGTTTGAGAAGGAGAAAATAGCGCCCGCCGCGCGTCGGCGGCGGGTTGCCGACGACAAAAGTCTTCAGATCGACGATCTTCATTGCGCGGTGAGCCCTCCATCGACGACAATCTCGGCGCCGGTCGTGAATGCGGATTCGTCGCTGGCGAGATAGAGGATCGCGGCCGCCACTTCGCCCGGCTCGCCCATGCGGCCCAGCGGCGCCGCTGATGCCAAGCCCTCGCGCACGCGCGCAGGATTGCGCGCGGTCGAGATAAACCCCTCCACCATCGCCGTGCGCGTGAACGAGGGATGCACCGAATTGCAGCGAATGCGATAGCCCTTGCGCGCGCAATAGAGCGCGACGGATTTGGTCGTCAGCCGCACCGCCGCTTTGCTGGCGCAATAGGCGACTGACTGCGCGTCGCCGATCAGCCCGGCGACCGAAGAAATATTGACGATCGAACCGCCTCGGCCCTTCATCGCCCGCACCGCCTCGCGGCAGCCCAGGAACACGCTTTCGCCGTTCACCGCCTGCGTCTTGCGCCAATCCTCAAGCGTCGTGGTCTCGATATTGCCGACGATGGCGACGCCCGCATTGTTGACCAGCACGTCCAACTGACCGTGACGCGACAGCGCGGCGTCAATCACTTCGCGCCAACGCTCTTCGTCGGTGACGTCCTGCTCAAGCGTCAACGCGCCACGCTCGGCGAACGGCGCGAGGCTCGACACATCGAGATCGGTCAACACGAGCTTGGCGCCTTCCGCCTCGAACAGCGAAGCCGTCGCGGAACCGATGCCGCCCGCGGCCCCCGTGATGAGGGCGACCTTGCCGCCAAGCCGGGGCGCGCTCACGAATATTTCCGCCAGTCATGCTGCTCGCGGAACCCCAACACCTCCCGCGCCTTGCGGTTGGAGAGCGGCGCCTCGCGTTCGCCCATTTTGCGCGTGACCGGCGTATGGGGAAAATGGCGCGCCAGAAACTCCGGCGTCGGCTCGTTGAGCGTCGCGCTGTCGTTGGTCGCGTTGAACACCTGGAAGCCCAGTCCGTCCTTCTGCAAACACAGATGCACGATCTCGCCGAGATCGCGCGCGTCGATATAGCTCCAGGCGTTGCGCTTGCGCGTCATCGGCTCAGCCGCATATTCGGCGAACGGGCCATATTCGTGCGGCTCGATCACGTTGCCGATCCGCAGCGCGTAGATGTCGGCGCCATAGCGCATCGCGAAGGCGCGCGCGGTCTTCTCGTTGCAGACCTTCGACAGACCATAGGAATCCTGCGGGTCCGTGTCGTAATCCTCCTCGAGCGGGAATTGTTTGAAATCCTTGTCGCCCTCGGCGAAACAGACGCCATAGGTCGTCTCGCTCGAAGCGACGATCACTTTGCGGCAGCCCAGTTTCATCGCCGCTTCGATCACATTGTAGGTGCTGACGACGTTCCTGGCGAAGGTCACGTTGTCGGGCTCGATCAGCACGCGGGGAATGGCGGCGAAATGCACCACCGCGTCCGGCGCCGACGGCGGCTTGCCCTTGGCGTAACCTTCGAAGCCGAAATGCTGCGACAGCGCATTGAACGTCTGTCCCGAGTCGGTGAGATCGGCGATCAACGTATTGACGCCGGGCGCGTCGAGCGGCTTCAGGTCGACGTTGAGGATTTCATAGCCCTTGGCCTTGAGATGCGGCACAGCGTGCCGACCGGCCTTGCCGGTTCCCCCGGTGAAGATGATGCGTTTGGACATAAGCGTCTCCGAATCGTGGGTCTGTTGTACGGCTATTCGGTCAAGCGCGCATAGGCCGCCGCGAGGACAAGGATGATGGCGCCGAACAGGATCTGCTTGGCGGGCTCCGAGACATCGAGCAGCGTCAGAAGGCTCGTCAGCACCGTAAGGATCAGCGCGCCGACAACAGTGCCGCCATAGCCGCCGCGCCCGCCGAAGATCGACGTGCCGCCGATCACGACGCAGGCGACCGAGGGCAGCAGATAAGATTCGGCCAGACTGAGATCGGCCGCATTGGTGCCGCCGACCAGCACCAATCCTGTAATCGAAGCGAGAACGGAACAGAGGAGATAATCGACAAACAGCACCCGCCACACCCGCACGCCCGCGAGATGACAGGCTTGCGCGTTGTCGCCGACGGCATAGACCAGCCGCCCAAAGCCTGTGCGATGCAGGCCAAACAGGATCGCGCCGCCCACGACCAGCCACAGGAAGAGATCGACAGGCACGAAGCCGGCGAGCTTGCCGGCGCCGAGGGTCTGGATCAGGCTGGGCACGCGCGGCTGGCTCGCCATCATCTGCTGGCTGTAAACAATCATCACGCCGCCGGTCATCAGCCCGGCGCCAAGTGTCATCACCAGGGGTTGCACGCGCAGCAGCGCGACGCCGATTCCATTGACGGCCCCGACAACCAACCCAAGCGACAGCGCCACCGCGAGCGCATAGGCGTCGCCATGCGAGGCGTTGGTGGCCAGCAGATAAGCCGATCCCGTGGCCACCGCGGCGACCGAAAGGTCAATGCCGCCGGTAAGCATCACCAGCGTTTGACCCCCGCCCATGATCGCCAGGGGCGCGGCGAACATCAGCGCGTTGGAAGCCCACAGCAGCGTCACGGTGCCCGGCCGCACCAGTTCGACGAAACCGATAAACAACGCCAGCAGCAGGATCAGCGCGAAGATCGTGCGCGTGCGCAGGAAGTCGAGCGCGGCGCTCATTTGCGCTCCTGCCGATAGGCGAAGAATCCGGCCGCCATCACGACCAGCACGATCAGCGCGCCCTGGATCACTTGCCCGTAATTCGGGTCGATGCCGAGGAACACGAGGTCCATCGGCGCCAGCGTCAGCAGCAAAGCGGCGACGAGGGGACCAACCATGCCGCCGCGCCCGCCGGTGAGACTGACGCCGCCGATCACGATCGCCGCGACGCTGCTCAATGTATAATAGGCGCCGGCGAGCGGCGCGCCGATTCCGGTCGTCATGGTCAGCGCCATGCCGCCGATCGCGCAGGCGACGCCGCTGAAGAGATAAGCGATCGTGCGCGCGGCCCGCACATCGACGCCGCTGCGAAACGCCGCGATTGGATCGCTGCCGGCGGCGTAGATCAAAAGCCCGATCCGCGTGAGCCTGATCGGCAGCCAGACGGCGGCGACGCCGAGGATCATCACGATCAGCGCGTTGGGCAGCCACGGTCCGAAATCCTGGCCGGCGGCGAGGTTGAGATAGCTCGCCGGCGCCCCGCCGCCCGGCCGTTCCAGAATCAACAAGGCGCCGCCGCCGAAGATGAAGCCCGTCGTCAGCGTCGCCACCACGTCGGGAATACGCGAATACGCGACGACCAGCCCATTGACCAGGCCAAGTCCCGCCCCCGCCGCCAGCACGACAACCGAGATCATCAGCGATTGCCGGAAGTCGGCATGCTGCATCAGGCTCGCCGACAGCACGTTGGCGATGGCGATCTGCGAGCCGATCGAAAGATCGATGCCGCCGCTGATGACGACAATCGCCTGCGCGGCGGCGGCCAGCGCCAGCGGCAAGGCGCCGAGCGCAAGCGACTGAATGTCGAACGCGCCGAAAGTGGGATGCGCGAGTCTGGTCAGCGCCAACGCGACCGCCAGCAACGCCGGCATCGCCAGCGCGCGCAGAATTGCGCCCCATCTCACGACGCCGCCTCGGTCAGTCCATGCGCTGCGCGCAACAGCGCCGCTTCAGTTGCGTCCGAGGCCGACATTTCCGCCGCGAGGCGGCCGCCAAACAACACGAGCGCGCGGTCGCAGGCGAGCCGGATCTCCGGCAGTTCGGAGGTAAACAGCAGCACCGAGGCGCCCTGCTCCGCCACCTCGCGCAACAGCGCATAGATCTGCCGTTTTGTGCCGATGTCGATGCCGCGCGTCGGATCGAAACACAGCAACGTCTTGAAGCCGGCGGCGATCCAACGCGCAATCACCACCTTCTGCATGTTGCCGCCGCTGAGACGTCGAACCTCGGCCGCCGCGCGCGTGTCAATCTGCAATTTAGCCACCGCCTGCCCCACCCGCTCGCGCTCGGCCCGAAGCGCAATCGGCCCCCAGGCGCGCATCCGGCCGAACGCGGGCAGCGCTACGTTTTCCTGGATCGAGCGTTGCGGCAGCAATGAAGTCAACCGGTTCGCCGGCACCAGCACGAGACCTGCGAGAATCGCGTCGGCGGGATGGCGCAGTTTGAGCGCGACGCCGTTCGCCGTTACGACTCCGGCGTCGGCGCGTCGCGCCCCGGCGATGCAATCAAACAACTCCTCCTGGCCCTGCCCCTCCAGCGCCGCTATTCCCAGCACCTCGCCGCGTGCGACCTTGAACGACACGCCCTTGAGCGCATGGCCGTAGCTGAGGTTTTCAACTTCAAGCGCCGGCGGCCCGGCCGCGAAAGCCGCGACACGCCTTGCGACCGGCGCCGCGGCCGCCTTGGCGACCTCCGCGCCCAGCATCAGATCGACGATTTCGTCCGCGGCGCCGCGGGTTGGCGTGACGCCGACCGTCACGCCGTCGCGCAGCACCGTCGCGCGGTCGCACAAAGCCGTCACTTCCGCCATGCGATGCGATATGAACAGCACGCTGACGCCGCGTTGACGTCGATCGCGCATCACCGCGAACACACGCTGCGACAAATCCGCCGGCAAAGCAGCGGTGATCTCGTCCAACATCAGGACGCGCGGGTCGGAGGCGAGCGCGCGGGCGAGATCAATCAGGCGCAGGATCGCGAAATCCACGTGCCGGGCCGGCGTACCGAGATCGACGCCCTCAAGCCCGAGCTCGCGCATCGCGGATTTTACGGCCTCCAACGGCACGCGCGCGAGCCGCATGTTCTGGGCGACCGTGAGGTCGGGCACGATCGCGGGATCCTGATAGACCGAGACGACGCCGGCGCGGCGCGCGTCGGCGGGCGAGCGAAATCGCGCCGCCGCGCCGCTGACCGACATCACGCCGGAATCGGCGGGATAGACGCCGGTGATGATCTTCACCAGCGTCGATTTGCCCGCCCCATTCGCGCCCATCAGCGCGTGGATCTCACCCGGCCGCACTTCGAGATCGGCCGAGCGCAGTGCAACGACCGAGCCGAAGTTTTTCGCGACGCCGCGTATGCTCAATACCGGCGCAGCGTCAACCATGACGCCGTTCAATCAAGGCCCTTTACAGGCGATGATCTGATCCAGTGTGTAATGCGTATAGGGCGGCACGTTGATGGCGACCGAATAGAACGGGTCCAATTTCGGATTATAGGCCGCCTTCAGCTTGTCCGTCTCCTTATCGTTATCCCAGAGCGTCGGCGTGATCTTGACCACGTGCGGATGGTCCTTTTTCTGCAGGATGTCGAGCGCGAGGCCCAGCCCCGCGCCGCCGACCGCAGGCGGGTTCGACACCGCCGCGCCGGAAACGCCGTCGCCCTTCATGTTGATGAGCTGGCCGATGAAGCCGTTATTGTCGGCGCCGACCACGGGCACATATTTCTTGCCTGCCGTCTTGTAGGCGTCAATCACGGTGGAATCGATGCCCGAGGTCCAGACGCCGTCGATCTCCTTGCCGGAGGCCAGCAGATCCTTGGTCATCTGCGCGGTCTTGTTGAGCGCCCAGCCAGAAAACACCGTCGTCACCTTGATGTCGGGATACATCTTGGCGACTTCGGTGAAGCCCTGATGGCGGTCAGCGTCGGCCGGAACGCCGTCGATGCCGCGCATTTCCACCACCGAGCCCTTGCCGCCGAGCTTGTCAAACAACCATTTCGCGCCGATTTTGGCGTAATCGACCTGATCGTTGGTCAGCACATAGGCCTCCGGCGCGGTGACGGCCTGATCGACCGCGACGACGACGATGCCGCGCTCGGCGGCTTGTTTGATCACGGGATTCAATGCCTCGCGGTCGCTGGGATTGATGATGATGGCGTTGGCGCCGGCGGAGATAAGATTGCGGATGTCGGCAATCTGTTCCGACGGCCCGCCGTTTCGGTTGGCGACGATTACCTTCGAGACCAGGCCCGAAGCCTCGGCTTCCGCCTTAATCGAACAGATCATCTCCTCGCGCCAGCCGTTGCCGATCAGCGTGTTGGAGACGCCGACGACATATTTGTCCGCCGCCGCCGCGCCGCCCGCCATCAGCAGCAACGCCGCCACCGAAGCGGCGCCGTTCATATAACAGGACTTCATGTTTTCCTCCGCTGTTGCGGCTCTAACGGCCGCCGTGAACGTCTCTCAAAGCCGCGCCGATGTCCAGACCCCGCCATTGCGGCTCGACGTTACCGCCGCTTCGACAAAGGCGAGGCCCAGGGCGCCGTCGCGCACGGTCGGCGTCAGCGCCGCATATGCCGCCGCCGGCCGCCCCGCCCGCCGCGCGGCGATCCGCTCCGCCGCGCCGAGGTAAAAGTTAGCAAAACCCTCGATATAACCTTCGGGGTGTCCGCCCGGCATCCGCGACGCCTCCCTGGCGAGCGGCGAATTGCCCGGCCCGCCGCGCCGCAGAACCCGCGTCGGTTCGCCAAACGGCGTGAAATGCAACAGTTCCGGCTCTTCGCCGCGCCATTCCAGCCCCGCCTTGGTCCCATAGACCTTGAGGCTGAGATTGTTGAGATTGCCGACCGCCACCTGGCTCGCCAGCAACACGCCGCGCGCGCCCTTGGCGAAACGCAGCAGCACATGCGCGTTGTCGTCGAGCCGCCGGCCGGGAACAAAAGTTGTGAGATCGGCGGCGACGGCGTCGAGTTCCAGCCCGGTCACAAACAGCGCCAGGTTGTGCGCATGCACGCCGATATCGGCCAGAACGGCGGAAGCGCCGGCGCGCGTGGGATCGGTGCGCCATTCCGCTTGCTTGTGCCCGTCGGCGTCGATCGGTTGTGTCAACCAATCCTGGATATAGGCGGCATGGACGAGCCTGATCTCGCCAAGTTCGCCGCCCGCGATCATCTCGCGCGCCTGCCGCACCATGGGATAGCCGGTGTTGTTGAGCGTGACCGCGAACACCAGGTTTTTCGCCCGCGCCAGCGCGACAAGCTCGCGCGCCTGATCCAAGGTCGTCGCCAGCGGCTTGTCGCAGATCACGTCGACGCCCGCATCGAGAAACGCCTTCGCGACGGGATGGTGCAGATGATTGGGCGTGACGATGACAACCGCCTCGATCCCGTCCGGCCTCGCCGCCTCGCGCGCCGCCATCTCGCGATAGTCGGCATAGGCGCGGTCCGGCGCAATTCGCAGATCGGCGGCCGAAGCGCGTGCGCGCGCGGGCTCGGATGACAGCGCGCCGGCGACCAGATCGAAGCCGTCGTCGAGCCGCATCGCCATGCGATGCACCGCGCCGATGAAGGCGTCGCGCCCACCGCCCACCATGCCGACGCGCAGGCGCGGACCAAGGCGGTTTGGCGCGCGAGCATCGACCATCAGCCCTTGATCCCCAACAACTTGAGGTTGGTCGCGCGATCCGTGCCGGTGGCGGCGAAATCGTCAAACACCCGGTCGGTCACCTCGACAATGTGATCGGCGATGAATTTCGCGCCGTTGCGCGCCGCGACCTCAGGGTGCTCAAGGCAGCATTCCCATTCGTACACCGCCCAGCCGGCGAAATCGTATGCCGCGAGCTTCGAGAAAATCGCCTTGAAATTCACTTGCCCGTGTCCTAGCGAGCGGTCGCGCGCGGCCCGCTCCAACCAGCTTTTGTAGCCGCCGAGATAGCCCTGTTTGGCCGTCGGATTGAACTCGGCGTCTTTGACATGGAACATCTTGATGCGATCGCGATAGGCGTCGATGAAGCCGAGATAGTCCATGCCCTGTTTGATGAAGTGGCTGGCGTCGTAATTGATATTGCAACGCTTGTGTCCGCCCACCGCATCGAGGAACATATCGAACGAGTCGCCGTCGAACACGTCCTCGCTGGGATGGATCTCGAAACAGAGATCGACGCCGTTGTCCTCATAGAGGTCGAGGATCGGCTTCCAGCGCCGTCCCTGCTCGGCGAAACATTCCTCGATCAGTCCCGCCGGTCGCTGCGGATAGGGATAAAAGTAGGGCCACGCCAGCGAGCCGGTGAAGCTCACATGCTCGGTCAGGCCGAGCCTGCGCGACACCTTCGCCGCCTTGCGCAGCTGATCGGCCGCCCAAAGGCGCCGCTTCTCCGGGTCGCCTCGCACGGCCGCGGGACACTGGCCGTCAAACAAGGCGTCGTAGGCCGGGTGCACCGACACCATCTGGCCCTGAAAATGGGTGGAGAGTTCGCTGATCTCGAGGCCGATGTCGGCAAGCTGACCCATGATTTCGTCGCAATAGGTCTCGCTCTCATAAGCCTTGTCGAGATCGAACAGGCGCGCGTCCCAGCTGGGAATCTGGATCGCCTTGTAACCGTAATCCCTCGCCCATCTGGCGATGGCGGGCAGCGAATTATGCGGCGGCGTGTCTTGAGCGAACTGCGCCAGGAACAGGCCCGGTCCCTTGATCTTGCGCATCCCGCATCCTCCCGCCCGCTTGTCTTGCCGCTGATCCTCGCAAATCGCCCCGGTTTGTCAAATCGTCAAAGGGCCTCGCCCAATCGTTGTTTGAAAGTTTTGAACTCTTGCCGGTCCATCCGCACCACATGGCGCGGCTCGGGATAGGCGCCGCTTGCGACATCGGCGACATATTCGCGGAATGCGGCGATCCGCTCGCTCTGCAAGCGCTCGAACTCGGCCGCGAAATTTCGATAGACCTTGGAATGGCGCGGCATGTGGCCGCGATTTTGGCCCAGCACGTCCTCGGCGAACAAATATTGTGCGTCGCAGCCCGTTCCCGCGCCCATCGAGATCATGAACAGCGACGTGCGCCGGCTGATCTCCTGCGCCACCTCGACCGGTACAACCTCGATCTCGGCGCCGAATGCGCCAGCGGCTTCGTATTTCCGCACCGCTTCGAGGATTTGCAGCGCCGAGTCCGCCGTCTTGCCGACCGCCTTGAAGCCGCCGGTCCAGGTCGCGCGCGACGGGATCAACCCGACATGGCCGATGACGGGAATGTTCTCGTCGGCCAGCGCCTTCACCGTCGCATAGCTCGCGCTGCAATAGACCGCGTCCGCGCCCGCCTTGTAGAGCGGAAACGCCCAACGCAGGAAATCGTCCGTCGTCCCGATCTCGTAGAAATTGTCGCCCGGTATCGAGAACAGGCTCGGCGCCGCGTCGCGATAGCGCGGATCGAGCATCAACGTCGGCGGGATCGAGACCATATCGACGCCGGCGCGCTCGGCCGCCTCCGCCTCTTCGAGCGTCAATACGCGTAGCATCGTCAATTGCCGCTTGCCCTTCATCGCCCTGAGATCAGCGACCGTCGGTCTCTTGCGCGCCATCCGCCCCTCCCGTTGGTTGTTTTTCAGGCGACGGATTGCAGCCCCAACGCCGCCTCGTGCAAGTCCTCGCGGTAGAGCCGCGCACTTGGCGGCAGGTCGCGGCGCACGAAATAATTGGGATCGCGCAGTTGTTTGAGCACCGCCGGAATCATCTCGCGATAGGCGGCGAAGATCGAAGGATTGGGCGGCGGCAGATCGTCCTTGATCAGTTGATGCAGCCGCGGCAGCGCATGGAACGGCACCATCGGGAACATGTGGTGTTCGACATGATAGTTCATGTTCCAGTAGATGAAACGGCTGATCGGATTCATATAGACGGTGCGCGAATTGAGCCGGTGATCGAGCACATTGTCGGCCAGCCCGCCGTGCTGCAACAGCCCCAACATCACCATGTGCCAGCAGCCATAGAGGCGCGGCAAGCCGATCAGCATCAGCGGCAGGAACGAGCGCGTCGCCAGCGCCGCCACAAGAGTGGCGGCGTAGATGGAGATATGCCAGCGCGCGGCGAAGATCGCCTTCGGCTGCTCGGAGGCGGGGATGAAATTTCTCTCGTCCGGCGATAGCACGCCCATCGCGTTGCGCAGCAGCGCGCCCAAGGAATTCCAGACATCGAAAATGCCGAAGTAATTCGCCGCGAGCATGAACAAAGGCGGCGGCCGCATCACCGCAATCTCGGCGTCGCGGCCGACGATGATGGTGTCGGTGTGGTGGCGCGCATGGCTCCAGCGCCAGGTGACGGGGTTGCGCATCACCTGGAAGCTGGCGATCTCATAAACCGCGTCGTTCATCCAGCGCGTCTTGAACGCCGTGCCGTGGCCGCATTCGTGCCAACGCGAGTCGCAGGCGGAGCCGTAGAGCACACCATAGACGAAGAAGAACGGCACGCACAACCACGTGCCCCAGAAATAGACGCCGCCGGCGCCGGTCAGCAACAACAGGCCGAGCCAGAGGATCGTGTCGCGGATCGCCGGCGCGTCGGAGCGCTGCATCAGCTCTTTCATCGCCTTGCGCGGCACCTCGGAATGATACCATTCGGCCGAGACGAGGCCCGCCTCGATCGCGCGGCGGGAGCTTTCGCCCACCAGGGAATAATCGCGTTGCGCCTGCATCGCCATGTCCAGCCTCAAAGTTCCTCGTCGCGCGTCAGCGCTTCGCTAGCTTCTTAAATCTTCCCGAAGGTTCGGGAAAGTCCTGTTGCGGCTGTTTCGCCGCGCTCTCAATGCGCGCCTCAACCTCCGCGATGGCGCCCGCGCCGTCGAGCACGCGAAAGCGCGCGTCATAGCGGCGTTCCTCGTCGTGCATCAGCCAGATCATTTCGCCGCGCTCGCGCGCGAACGGCTCGCCAGCTATGTGATGCGTCGAGGGCTCGATCCCCAGCGCATAATGGCCGGACTGGAAATCCTGCCATTGATAGAGACACGGCAGTTGCTCCTTGCGCGTCGTCACCTCGAAGCCGAGCGCCAGCCGGTCGTTGACCAACGCGACATGGGTTTCCCCGGCCGCATCCGCCGCGCATTCGTGTTGCCAGACCTGCTCGACGAAATCGTCGGACGGCGCCGGGCAGGTGCGATAGCCGACATCCTGACGCCGATACGCCTCGCCCGCATGGGCGGCGAACACGACGTCCTCGATCGGCGCGAGATAGCGCGCGCCCTCATCCAGCAAGGGATAGCCGAGATTGACGTGATAGAAGAACATATGCGGCGTGCGGCGGAAGCCATGATTTACGACGCGATCCGAGATGCGGATCTCTTTGCCCCCGACATCGGCCTCGATGCGGCGATACAGATACAGATCCTCGGCGAACATGGCGGATTGGCGCACGTTTCCCTCCGCCCACAATACGCATTCGTCGCCGCGCCACGTCTCGCCATAGCCGACCAACTGCGCGGGGATCGTCGTCAATCGGCCATGCAGCGAATGGTTGACGGCTTTGCGGCCGGGATAGCCGTAATTGTCGGCGGGCGATTGGGCCGGCCCCAGAATGTGATCGAGCCCGCAGGTCACCAGCAGGCCGGAGAACGAGCGCGCGAACGAAAGCCCGCCCTCGCCCTCGTAGTCGATCAGGCCGGGATGGCGGAAGCCGGTCGGCGATTGCCAGCCGAGCGCCTGTCCCTTGTACGCGCATTCGCCGATGTCGAACGCGCGGTCGATCAATACCGTGAAGCGCAAGCCGCTCCCGGTGCGGAATTCCAGCGCGCGCAAGCCGCGCTCGATGCCGTCGCCGAGCGTCATCAGCCGCACGCCGGCGAATTGCGCGAGCAATCCCGCCCGCGCATCGACCTCGCGCTTCGTCAGCTTTTGGCCAAACAGCTCGACCATCTAAAGACCGTTCGCGCGAAATTTCCCGTCGAGGAATTTCTTTGCGCGCGGCACGTCGTCTTCGGACAAATGTTCGATGATGACGGGAATGTTGGGGTGTTTCTCCGCCAGCCGGCGCAGATAAAGATCGTAGTTGAGGCTGCCCAGTCCCGGCGCCGGCAGCTCGATCTCTCCCACGCCCCGGAATGTGTGGCTTTCCAGCGCATCCGCGTCGCCGATGTCTGCGTGCTTCTCGGATTTGTCAGAGCCCGAACGCTTCACGTCCTTGGCGTGGCCGATGCGAATTTTGTCGCTCAATGTGTCGAACACCTGATTGAGGATCTGATCCATCCGGTCGATGTTGTGGGTCTCGAAATAATTGGTGGGGTCCATCAATAGCCCGAGGCCGGGGTGATCGACCTGCGCGAACATCCGCACCGTCTCCTCGACCGAACCGACGACGTTGTTGACATAGGTCTCCAACAGAAACACCGCGCCGTGGTCGTAGGCCGTCTGCGCCAGATCGGAGATCACGCGCCGACAATCGGCGAAACCTTCCTCGGTCTTGTTCCTGGGATGATGGACCCAGTCGGACTCCGTGTTGAACGTGCCGGTTTCGGAGATCACATAAGGCGTGCCGAAATCGCGTGCGTGGCGGATGATCTCCTTGAGATAGCCGACGCGGCGCCCGCGCTCGGCCAGATCAGGATGCACGATGTTGGTGTAGCCCGACACACAGCAGATCGGCAGGTTGTGGTCGCGAAACACGTCGCGCACTTCTATTGCCTTCTCGCGCGTGATCTGGCCCGGGCCGAGATCGACGTCCTTGAAATGCAGGTCGAGCTGCACGGTGTTGAAGTCGAGCGCGCGGATTTTCTGCGCCGTCTCCTTCAGGCCATAGGGGAAATAGCCGGTGAATATGCCCGCTTGCATCATGATGCGCGTCCTCCGTGGCCTGTGATTGATATTTCCGACAGTTTCACCGTGCGCCCCTGCGCCATCGAGCGATAGCCGGCCTCGACCAGCGCCATCGTCTTGACATTGTCGGCGACCGAGAGCGCGGGCGGCTCCCCTGTTTTTACCGCATATTGCAGTTGCTCCATCACGCCGATGAAGGCGTGCGGAAACCACATCGTGTCCCAGCTCGGCGTGACCCATCCGCCGTTGGTTGTTTTGGTGGAGGCGTAGGTCAGCGTCGAGGCGACGCCGGTCGGCCAACCGATCGTCCCCTTGGCGACGCCTTGCCGGCCCTCGATGCGCCAGCCGATATATTGATCGTCGCGATAGCCGGGCTCACGCGGTCCCGACCAGACATCCTCCAACGAAACCGCCATGACGCCCGAAGCAAAGGTCAGCGTCGAAATGGTGATCCCGTCCTTGTGGGCGAATTTCGTGCGCGGGTCTTTGCGCGTCAGCGTCGTGATCGTCTCGGGATCGCCCAGGAGATAGCGCAGCACATCGAGATGATGCACGCTCATGTTGGCAAGCGTCAGCCGATCATAGCCTGCGAGAAACTCCTGCCAGTGCGGGATCGCGTGCATGTCGATCTCGGCGAACACGATCTCGCCCAGCGCGCCGCTGTCGAGGATCTGCCTGGCGACGCGCATCGATTGATCGTAGCGCATGTTCTGGTTGACGGAGAGGATTTTGCCCGCCGCCGCCGCTTCGTCGCGCAGGCGAACCGCCTCGTCGAGCGACAGCGCAAGCGGCTTTTGCGCCAGCACCGCCTTCACATGTGGCTGTTTCAGCGCGAGCCGGATCAGCGCCGGTTGCAGGTCGGGGGGATAGGCGATATCGACGATTTCGATTTGGCTGTCGGCGATCAGCGCCTCGGGCGTGTCGTGGACTCTCTGTAGGCCCCAGCGCTCAGCGACTTTGGCCGCATGGCTGCGCGTGCGCGAGGCGATGGCGACGACAGGAAATCCCGCTTGGCTGTAGGCGGCGAGATGGCATTCCGCCATGATCATGCCGGCGCCGATGCAGCCGATCCGGCTGTCGCGGGCGCGTATCTCGACGTCGGGCTTAAGCGCCTCGGTCATCTCTCCCTCCCCGCCTCGCCCGCCGCCACGGGACGCGAACTTGAGGTGAATTGACATGAATTGCGGAAAACGTCAACGTTCACGCAAGCAGGAGACCTCAATTTCACCAAAACCTGGCCGGGCGTCGGCCTGGCGTTGAAGAATTATCGAAATTGATGGAAATTGATGTATTGAGGCGAAGCGAGACGTCGAATCGCATCGGGAGGGCGGAGGTCGGTTTGCGCGCAACGGTCAACGACGTCGCAAGGGAGGCGGGCGTCTCGGTCGCCACCGTCGATCGGGTGCTCAACAATCGCGCCGGCGTGCGCGAGCGCACCCGACTTCTCGTCGCCGAAAGCGCGCGCCGCCTCGGCTATCTCCCGTCAAGCGCGGAGCCCGTGCTCGACGGGGCGGCTGTGCGGCTCGATTTCGCGTTGCCCGCGGGGAGCAATCCGTTCATCCTCGACCTGCGCCACCAGCTCGAAGCGCAGGCTCGCCCCGGCCTGGAGGTGCGCGTCGCGGCCATCGAAGGCTTCAATCCGGATACGCTCGCCGCCGCCCTGCTCGATTATCGCGGCCGCAGCGATGGAGTGGGCGTTGTCGCGCTCGATCATCCCACCGTCCGCGAGGCGATCCGCGCGCTGTCCGCCAGCGGCGTTCCCGTCGTCACGCTCGCCTCCGACATCCTCTATGTCCCGCGCGTCGCCTATATCGGCATCGACAACCGCGCCGCCGGCCGGCTCGCGGGTTATCTGATGCGCCGCTTCCTGGGATCGGATCGGCCGGCCGAAGTCGCCCTGTTTGCCGGCTCGCTCAGCTATCGCGGCCACGAGGAGCGCGAGATGGGTTTCCGCCACCTCATCGCCGAGGAGGCGCCCAATCTCCGCATCGTCGATCTGCGCGAGATGAAAGACGATGCCGAGCGCGCCTATGTCGAGGCGGGTCTGGCGCTCGACGCCCACCCGCGCCTCGCCGGCGTTTACAATATCGGCGGCGGCACGTCGGGGATCGCGCGCGCGCTGAAGGAGCGCGGCCGCGAGCGCGCGGTGACGTTCATCGCGCATGACGTCACGGGCGAAAACCGGCGGCTGCTGCTCGATTCGACCCTCGACGCGGTGATTGACCAGAATGCCCGCGTCGAAGCGCGCGAGGCGGTGAGCGTGCTGGAAAAGGCGGCGCGCGGGCTCACTGTCGCGCCGCATCCGCTGCGCGTGCACGCCATCTTCAAGGAAAATATTCCCGAGTGCTGAACGGCCCTCAATAGCGCTGGTCGTCGGGCGTGGGCTTGCTCGCCGCGGCCGTGGGCACGACGGCAAGCGCAACGCCGATCCGCGCCCCGTTGCGCCAGGCCACGCGCGCGTTTGCGTGGAAGCCGCGCGAGGGGATCGCAAGCACGAACGTCTCGGGCGCGTGCGGATGCGCCAGTTCGATCTTCGCGCCGGCGTCCGTCAGGTCGCGCACCAGACAATCCTCGCTGGAATTGCCGTTTTGGAACGTCAGGCGCCCGTTCAGGAACGTGCGTTGTCTCGTTGTGGCGCGTCGCTCCGCCATCTGTGCCCTCCTGAAACACCGGGGTTTCATCGAACACACGCGCCGCAAGGCCGGCGCCAAATGAAAACGGCGCCCGTAGGCGCCGCTTTGCAAAACAAGGTTCGGCGATCAGGCCGCTTCAGCTTCGTCCTCGTCGTGAACCTGCACGGGGCCGGAATTCTTGCCCTTGGCCTCGACGTCGCGGTCGATGAACTCAATCACCGCCATCGCGGCGTTGTCGCCCTTGCGGAAACCCGCCTTCATGATGCGGAGATAGCCGCCGTTGCGGTCCTTGTAGCGCGGGCCCAGCACGTCGATCAGCTTCGCCACGAGTTCAGCGTCGCGCAGACGGGAGATCGCGATGCGGCGGGCGTGCAGACCGCCGCGCTTGCCCAGCGTCACCAGCTTCTCGACGACGGGGCGCAGATCCTTGGCCTTGGGCAGCGTGGTGATGATCTGTTCGTGCTTGATGAGCGCCTGCGCCATGTTCGCGAACATGGCCTTGCGGTGCTCGGACGTGCGGTTGAAACGGCGTTTTGCGCGGCCGTGATACATGGCGGATCTCCGTTTGAGGTTATGACGACCGCCGTGCCACGGTACGGCCGTTGTGTTTGGGCAGTAGGCAGTAGGCAGTCCGGGCGCTTACTGCCCATTGCCTACTGCCTTTTCAGTAATGCTCCTCGAAGCGCTTGGCGAGCTCTTCGATGTTCTCCGGCGGCCAGCCGGTGACTTCCATGCCCAGATGCAGACCCATCTGCGCCAGCACTTCCTTGATCTCGTTGAGCGATTTTCTGCCGAAATTCGGTGTCCGCAGCATCTCGCCTTCGCTCTTCTGGATCAGGTCGCCGATATAGACGATATTGTCGTTCTTCAGGCAATTGGCCGAGCGCACCGACAGCTCCAGCTCGTCCACCTTCTTCAACAGCGCCGGGTTGAACGCGAGTTCGGGAATCGCATGATGCGCTTCCTCGCGGCGCGGCTCCTCGAAATTGACGAACACGCCGAGCTGATCCTGCAGGATGCGGGCGGCGTAGGCGAGCGCGTCCTCCGGCGACATCGCGCCATTGGTCTCGATCGACATCGTCAGCTTGTCCTTGTCGAGATCCTGACCTTCGCGGGTGTTCTCGACGCGGAAAGAGACCTTGCGGACGGGGGAGAACAGGCTGTCGATCGGCATCAGCCCGATCGGCGAATCCTCGGCGCGGTTGCGGTCGGCCGGGACATAACCCTTGCCGCTCTGCACCGTGAACTCGATGCGCAGATCCGCGCCGTCGTCGAGCGTGCACAGAGCCAGATGCGGGTTCAGCACCTGAATGTCGCCCGAGGTCTGGATGTCGCCCGCCGTCACGACGCCCGGGCCGCGACGCTTCAGAACGAGGCGTTTGACGCCATCGCCCTGCATCTTGATGGCGATGTCCTTCACGTTGAGGATGATGTCGACCACGTCCTCGCGCACGCCGGGGATCGAGGAGAACTCATGCAGCACGCCATCGACGTGGATCGAGGTGATCGCCGCGCCCTGCAACGAGGACAGGAGAATGCGGCGCAGCGAATTGCCGAGCGTCTGTCCAAAGCCCCGCTCGAGCGGCTCGGCCACCACGGTCGCCATGCGGCGCGGATCGTTGCCGTAGGAAACTTCGAGTTTCTTCGGCTTGATGAGTTCCTGCCAGTTCTTCTGAATCACGGGGTGAGCCTCACGATAGGACGAAGCGATGGCGAAGGTCTCGGACATCGATCAGACCCGCCGACGCTTGCGGGGGCGGCAGCCGTTGTGCGGAATGGCCGTAACGTCGCGGATCGAGGTGACATTGAACCCGGCCGCCTGAATGGCGCGCAAAGCGGATTCGCGGCCCGAGCCGGGGCCGGAAACTTCGACTTCCAGCGTACGCAGCCCGTGCTCGCCCGCCTTGCGGACGGCGTCCTCGGCCGCCATCTGCGCGGCGAACGGGGTCGACTTGCGCGAACCCTTGAAGCCCATCGTGCCGGCCGACGACCACGAGATCGTATTGCCCTGCGCGTCGGTGATGGTGATCATCGTGTTGTTGAACGTCGAATTGACGTGGGCGACGCCCGACACGATGTTCTTGCGTTCCTTGCGGCGAACGCGGGTGCTCTCTTTGGCCATGGATCTGATCCTTCGCGCGCGACGGCGCCTGAAATAACGGTTGCCGAAGCGGGGAGATTACTTCTTTTTGCCCTGGATCGCCTTCGCCTTGCCCTTGCGGGTGCGGGCGTTGGTGTGGGTGCGCTGGCCGCGAACCGGCAATTGCCGGCGGTGGCGCAGGCCGCGATAGGCGCCGAGATCCATCAGACGCTTGATGTTGATCGACACCTCGCGGCGCAGATCGCCCTCGACGATATAGTCGCGATCAATCGTCTCGCGGATCTGCAACACTTCCGCGTCCGTGAGCTGCGAAACGCGCCGCTCGGCGGGAATATGCACCTTCTCGCAAATCTCCTCGGCCTTCTTCGCGCCGATGCCGTGAATATACTGAAGCGCGATGATGACGCGCTTGTTGGTGGGAATATTGACGCCAGCTATACGAGCCATCGGCTCTTCGCTCCATGTCGGCGGCGCGAGGCCGCGGGTGGAAAAAACCCCGCGTCCGGTGGAGGCCGGCCCATGCGGAGCGCCCATAACACAAAGAGCCCGCGCGCACTTTTCAGCCGCTCGGACCCAGATTGCCTTTTGGATGTCGTGCATATAGAAGGGCTGAACGTCCGCGTCAACCATCCGGGACGTAGAATGAGCGGCGTCATTATCATACGACGCCGCGAGAGCAGGAGCTAAGCACGGGGGATGGAAACATGCTTTCACTTCAAGTGCAAAATTGAGAAAGGCACTCCGCCGCACGAGTCCGGTGGGCTCCAACTTCCTGTATTTGAAGGCATAATCCCGTTCTGGGGGATTTTGAAATCGCATGAGGTCGCCATTTTACGCGATGGCCGCCAAGTTTTTGATATTGCGACTCAAACCGTCGGAGTCAAACGGAATCAGATCGGGCGATACATCTTAAAGTTTCAAACCAACGATCACACGGTCAAGAGCATCGTCGACCACGAATATGAAATCGACGCCGTGTTTAATTTTGACGACAGTCTTGCCGGCGGCTGAGACCTTTCGCGCGGAATTCCGGCGATGGGTTTGCCAATCGTCCGGTCGCGCATTATAGGCGCCCTTTAGCGTTTCGGATACCAACGGCTTCGGGCGTGTTCCGACGCGCTGGCGCCGTGCCCAGTTCACGACGCGGCGCACCGGCCGCATATCCGCAGCCGACCCTATTAGAGACTGTGAATGAACAAACCACTCGCCGCCGCCGCCTTCATCCCCGACGCACTCCCCGACACCGACGTCGAACTCACCCGCAACGGCCGGCTTGCGCTCTATCTCGCGGTGGCGTTGGGCGCCGGCGCATGATCGCGTTGCAGATCGACATCATGCGCGTGTTCGCGGTCGGCAACTGGACCCATTTCGGCAGCCTCGTCGTCAGTCTCGCCATGCTTGGCTTTGGCCTCACCAGCGCGGTGATGGCCTCGGCGAAGGGCTGGTTCATGCGCCATTGGCAGGGCGCGGCGACTGCCGGCCTCGGCCTGATGGGGCCGCTTGCCGTCGCGGCCAATCTCTATATCCAGAGCCTCAAGTTCAACCCGATCTATCTGGTCTCCGACCCCAACCAGAAGTGGAAGCTGCTGGCGATCTTCCTCGCCGCGCTGACGCCCTTTCTCGGCGGCGCGGTGTTTCTGGGCTGCGTGTTCCTGAAGAGCAACAAGACGTTCGGCCGCGTCTATTTCGCCGATCTGGCCGGCTCCGGCGCCTCCGGCCTGGTCTTTCTCGCCGCGATGTATTTCCTGAACCCCGTCAACCTGATCGCCGTGCCGCTGACTTTGTGGCTGGCCGCTTGTCTCGCCTGGACGTTCATCCCCGGCGCAAAGGGCGCGCGGGTGTTCTTCGCGCTGGCCGGGCTTGTCGCCTTCGCTGCACATTTCTGGCTGGCCCCGGCGCTCGACCTGCCGCGCCTGGCCGTCAACGACTACAAGGGCGCCTCCTATGCGCGCCGCCTGCCCGAGGCGAAGAAGGTGTTCGAGAGCGCCTCGCCGTTCGGCTTTCTGGAGGCCTACACCACCTCCTATCTGCATTTCGCGCCGGGCCTCAGCGACAACGCCGGCTTCAATCTGCCGGAGATGCCCGCCAACGCCTATATGGGCCTCTACATCGACAGCGACGGCCCGATCGGCGTGATGCGGCATCTCAGCGCGAAGGAGACGGCCTATTTCCGCTATCTCCCGATGTATTACCCCTATGTCGTCAAGAAAGACCCGAAAGTGTTCGTCGCCCAGTTCGGCGGCGGCATTTCGACCGAAGTCGCTCTGGCGCAGGGCGCCAGGGACGTGACGGTCGCGGAAGGCAATCGCGCCATACTGGAGGCGTTCCGCGGCGACGTGTTCAAGACCTTCACCGACGACATCTTGAGCAAAGTGCATGTCGTCGATTACGAGGGACGCCATTTCCTCGCCCAGACCGCCCAGAAATTCGACGTCATCGACCTGTCGCTGGCCGATTCCACCGGCCTCTCCAATCCCGGCGGCTTTGCGGTGGTGGAGAAATTCCCCTACACGCAGGAGGCGATGGAGACCTACATGAAGGCCCTCGCGCCGGGCGGCGTGCTGTCGGTCACCATCTGGAACAAGGAGGAGCCGCCGAAATCGGTGCTGCGGCTTTATCGCACGCTGGCCGAAGCCTCGCGCGCGCTCGACGGCGCCGACTTGGCCAGGAATTTCTTCGTCGCCTCGTCCTATCTCTCGACCGCGACGGTGCTCTATAAACGCGGCGGCTTCAGCGAGGGCGAGATCAAGGCGCTGAAGGCGCATACACACGCGATGTCGTTCGACGAGATCTATTCGCCGGGCCTGTTCTACGACGGCGCCGAAAACGACCGCGTGCTGAAGGGCTATGTCGCGCAATTCTCCGCTGCGCCGCAGAACGGGCCGCCATCGACGCAATCCGACGACCCGACCGCGCCGGTCGACGACGGAACGCAACCCGCGCCGGGCGCCAAGGCCGACGACGGCGTGCTGCCCTCGACCCTGATGGGCCGCATGTTGTGGGCCGCGCTGATCAAAGGCGACGCGAGGGAAATCTCTGAACGCTATGTCTTCGACATCCAGAAGCTCACCAACGATCACCCCTATTTCACCGGCTATGTGAAGACCAGGGATCTGCCGGCGATCATGGCCGAAGCCGATCGGCTGGAGCCGTTGCAGGACGAATGGGGCTATCTCCTGATCTGGGCGACGCTCGGCATCGCTTGTGTCACAGCGGCGGTGTTGCTGGTCATTCCCCTTGTGTTCGGCTGGCGCTCGATGTTCT
>JANLPL010000422.1:0-1903 GCA_031367195.1 Bradyrhizobium sp. | reverse complement strand
CAATCTGGCCGATGGCTGCGCGATGCTCGGCTGGCTGGATGCGCACCACGCCGATGCGCTATTGGTGCGCCCCGATCACTATGCTTTCGGCACGTGCAAGGGCGATGCAACCGCGTTGCTCGGGCAGTTTTCCCTACCTAGAGTCTTTCTGACTTATATTGAGGCATATCCGGCTCCGCGGATGTAGTTGCAGCATTCGCTTGGCGGGAAGCGATCGAGCAGCGTTCCGATGCGGCGCCAAGTTGCCTCGACAGAGCGTTCGTTTGCCTTTCGCAGCAGTCGTTTGAGCTTGGAGAACATCTCCTCAATGGGATTGAGGTCGGGTGAGTAGGGTGGCAGGAAGAACAGCCCGATGCCCGCCGCCTTGTGCCCCTCCAGTCTGCGCGTCGATCCAATGTTCAAGATGGCGCTCGACCTTGCCATTTCGGGCCGCGCGCTATGTTCGCAACCGACGATCTCGCGGCTGGAGAACCTGCCGGATACGCGTGGGCGACGCCGGCGACCTCATGCGGGCCTTGGCCCGCCCGCGCGAGCGATCGTCACCCGACAGGGACGAGACGCCGATCGGCGGCTCGGTCGGAGCGCAGCGGAGATAGAGCGCGGTCCTCTCGGGGACGCACCCATGCCCCACAGGTTGCCTTAAAAGCGTCGCCCTTGAAACTTGACGTGCAACAATCTATGTTGCACTAGGTTGGCATGACAGAGAAGCGCCGCCTCACTCACGATCTGGCCGCCATCAAGGCCGCGCTCGCGAGTTCGGCGACGTTGAACCGGACCAAGGTGGCGACCAGGGACGCTTCTGCGCTCGGGATGGACGCGGCGGCCGTGGTGGCGGTGATCCAGGCATTCAATATCTGGCCGACTTCGACAAGAGCGCCACGGCGCACCACAACCCGCAACAGTGGCACGATAGCTACAAACCCGTTGTCGATCAGCTCACGCTCTATCTGAAGTTCACGGTCGATGACGAAGGTAAGTTTCTGCTCACAAGCTTCAAGGAGGCTTGAAATGGTCGAAGAAAAGACGAGGCCCTGCCCCTCCTGCGACGGCGTTATGCGCCGTGGCGTTCAGGAGGAGACGGTGACCTTTCAAGGCGAGTCGCTGACCTACCTTCAACCCGGCTGGCACTGTGAAAACGGTGACGACGGGGTTCTTGAAGGGTCGGATAACGACTATGCCGACGCGGCCTTGCACGAAGTCATGGCGCGCGCGAAGCACTCGCCGATTTCGCCGCTAATGGTCCGCGCCGCGCGGGAGGCTGTCGGCGTGTCCCAGCGCCAGGCGGGCAAGGTTTTCGGCGGCGGCCCCACGGCCTTCTACAAATACGAGACAGCCAAGGCCGTCCCGTCCGAGGGGATGGCCAACCTGCTGAGATTGGCGCTGGAGCGCCCTGATCTTTTCACGAAGCCGCCTCATGGCACGTTCAACTGGCCATCGGCTCAGGACGCCCAGCTCCTGCGTCGCGCCATCACCGACGATCGGCTCAACGCCATCGTGCGGCGCATCTATCCGCAGACTGACGTCGCCTGAAGAATATTCGTTTAGAGGGCATGGCTCAGCGGCGAAATTCCAGCGTCGAAACGGTCTGATTGATCGACCGGGGTAGGACATTCAGCGGCAATTTCCGACCGCCCGCACGCAGAAGCGGGCGAGCTAATCAAAAGGCGGTCGTTCGACAAGCCACCCAGGTTTGCAATCAATGGGACTATCGGGGAGGAACGGCGCGGTTGAATCTAGACGAAGTGAAATCGCTGCTTCAGAGTGCAGATTCCGGGATGATCGCGCGCAGTATTCCGGGATGATGGCGATCACTGTTCCGATGTGATGGCGATCAGCATTCCGACATCATCGCGATCGGCGTTCCGAGGTGATCGCGATCAGATGAGGGTTGTTTTGGCGGTGT
>JANLPL010000414.1:0-11156 GCA_031367195.1 Bradyrhizobium sp. | reverse complement strand
GGCCTTGAACGCCTCGAACGCGACCTGACGTTCGCGATAATATTCGTAGCGCAGCGTGGCGAAATTGTTGAGCCCGACATTCACCGGCAGATCGCGCCCCCAATAGGTCTCGTCGCGCGCGAATTCGATGAAGCGGCCTTGCTCGAATTTGGCGATTCTGTAGGGGCCAGACCCCAGCGGCGCCTCAAGCGTCGGCGCATCGAAATCGCGACCCTTCCACCACGCCGCCGACATAATCGGCATCCCCGCGACGATCAGATGCGCGTCGCGCCCGCGACCCTTGACGAATTCGACCCGCGCCACGTCTTCGCTCTCGGCGCTCGCGGCCTCCATCTCGCGCAGCAGGATCGCAAAGACGGGATGGCCCTTCTGCTTCAGCGTGTTGAGCGAGAACGCGACGTCGGCGGCCGTGACGCGCGAGCCGTCGGCGAATTTGGCTTGCGGGCGCAGCCGGAACCGATATTGCAACTTGTCGGCGCTGATGCGGACGCTCTGCGCCAGCAGGCCATAGACCGAATCCGGCTCGTCGCCGTTGCCCGACATCAGCGTGTCGAACGTCTCCGACATCCCCGCCGCGCCGTTGCCGCGCCTGGAGAACACGTTGAGCGTATCGAACGTCTCGAAATTCTGGTTGCCGGTCGTCGAGGTGATCTGCAACGATAACAACCCGCCCTTGGGCGCCAGAGGGTTGACATAGGCGAAGGATTTGAAATCGGGCGGCAGCGCGAGATCGCCAAACGCCGAGAGACCGTGAGTCTCCGCCTCCTGCGCGCTCGCTCGCGGCAGTCCCGCCACAAGCGCGGCAGCGGCGCCTTGCAGCGCGCTGCGTCTCGTCATGCCCACAGCCATCAATCCCGGCTCCCTCATGCTCTTTTTTTGCCGACTCAGAGCCCGCCAATGCTAATCCGTCCCGAGCAGGCTTGGCCAGTCGGGGGTTGAACGATGAAAGACGCCTTTTTCGAGACAACCGGTCCGTTCGGCTTCGCCTTCGCCGGCGCGCCGCTCGACCGGGTCTCGGCCAAGCGCGACGACGCCGCTTTCGTGGCTGACTTGCGCGCCCGCCCCGACGCCCGCTTCGCCCTGATCGCGCGCGACATGCCGATCCTCGGCCGCGAGAGCCGCGATGCGTTCTGGTCTTTGTCGCTGGCCGAAAACCTCGGCCCCGCGCAGCTCGAAATCCTGCTCGGTCTCGACCGCGACGGCGCGCCCCATTTCGTCGCGCTGCTGCCCGATGCCGCCGTCGAGTTGCAAGCCGATCACAGCGACGGTTTCCTCGACCGCCGCGTGCTGGTCCTGCCAGGCCGCCCCGAGTTGGAGCCGGTCGATCTGCGCACCATCGCGCTACAGGGTCTCGTCGCGCCGGAGACGGTGGCGATGCTCGGCCAGGCCAAGGCGATCGCGCATTGGCATGCGCGCCACAGTTTTTGCGCGAATTGCGGGGCGCCCAGCCACGTCGCCGCGGCGGGCTGGCGGCGCGAATGCGACGCCTGCAAGGCTCAGCATTTCCCGCGCACCGATCCCGTCGTCATCATGTTGTGCGTCGATGGCGAGCGCTGCCTGCTCGGCCGGCAGGCGCGTTTTCCCAAGGGCATGTATTCGGCGCTCGCCGGCTTTCTCGAACCCGGCGAGACGATTGAGGAGGCGGTCCGGCGCGAGATCCACGAGGAGAGCGGAATCGTCTGCGACGAGGTGCGCTATGTCGCCTCGCAGCCCTGGCCGTTCCCCGCCTCGCTGATGATCGGGGCGCTGGCCCGCGCCACAACTCGCGACATCGTTGTGGATGGCGACGAGCTCGAAGACGCGCGCTGGTTCGAGCGCGAAGAGGTGCGCGCCATGTTCGAGCGGCGCCACAGCCAAGGCATCGCCGCGCCCAATCCCATGGCCATCGCGCATCACCTGCTGAAATTCTGGCTCGACGCGCGTGGCGGCTGACGGCCCCCCCGGCATCGTCGATATACTGGCGCCGGTGGCGGTCGACACCGCCTATTCCTATCGCGCGCCGCCTGAACTGAACCTCGCCCCCGGCGACGTCGTCGCCATGCCGCTGGGCACGCGCACGGTGTTGGGCGTGGTGTGGGCGGCGCGGCCGGGCGACGGCGGCAACCTCAAATCCGTCACGGCGCGGCTGCCCGTGCCGCCGGTTTCCGCCCCTTTGCGCGATTTCGTCGATTGGATCGCGCGCTGGACCTTGAGCCCGCGCGGCTCCGTCTTGCGTATGGCCCTTCGCACGCCCGAGAGCGTCGAGCCGGCCGCGCCGCGGCTCGGCTACGCGCTCACGGGCAAGCCGCCAACCAAGCTCACCCCCGCGCGCGCGAAAATTCTCGCGGCGCTGGCCGAGGGCGTGACGCTCGCCAAGTCTGACCTGATCGCAAAGGCCGAAGTATCGGCCGGCGTGATCGACGGCCTGCTCGCCGACGGCGCGCTGGAGGCCCGCGCGCTGCCGCCTGAGCCTGTCGCCCCTTTGCCCGATCCCGATTTCGCGACCACCGCGCTGGAGCCGGATCAGGCGACGGCGGCGCAGGCTTTGGCGGAGGCGGTGCAAGCGCGGACCTTCGCGCCGTTCCTGCTCGATGGCGTCACCGGCTCGGGCAAGACGGAGGTCTATTTCGAGGCAATCGCCGCCGCTTTGCGCTTGGGGTCGCAGACCCTGGTGCTGATGCCGGAAATCGCGCTCACCGCGCAATTCCTCGACCGTTTCGCGGCTCGCTTCGGTGTTCGCCCCGCCGAATGGCATTCCGGCGTCACGCCACGACGGCGCGAGCGGCTGTGGGCGGCGGTCGCGAGCGGCGAGGCGCGCGTCGTAGCGGGCGCCCGCTCCGCATTGTTCCTGCCGTTCAAGGATCTCGCGCTTATTGTCGTCGACGAGGAGCACGAGGGCGCCTACAAGCAGGAAGACGGCGTCATCTACAACGCGCGCGACATGGCGGTGGTGCGGGCGCGGCTGGAGAAGGCGCCGATCGTGCTCGCCTCCGCGACGCCCTCGATCGAAACCCGCGTCAACGCCGAGCAGGGCCGCTATCGCTGGTTGAAGCTCGCCGCGCGCTATCGCGGCCGCGCCCTGCCCGATCTGCGCGCCATCGACCTGCGCCGCGCCGGCCCGCCGCGCGGCCGTTTCCTCGCGCCGGCGCTGGTCAACGCGGTCGAAGAGACCATGGCCGCCGGCGAGCAGGCGTTGCTGTTTCTCAACCGGCGCGGCTACGCCCCGCTCACGCTCTGCCGCGCCTGCGGCCACCGCTTCCAATGTCCGAATTGCTCGGCCTGGTTGGTCGAACATCGCTTCCGCAAAATACTGTTGTGCCACCATTGCGGCCACGACGAGCCAAAACCCACCGCCTGCCCTGTCTGCCAGGAGGCCGATACGCTCACCCCCTGCGGCCCCGGCGTCGAGCGCATCGCCGAGGAGGCCGAGCGCCTGTTTCCCGACGCGCGCCGGCTGATCCTGTCCTCCGACACGGCGGGCGGGATCGAGCGCGTGCGCGCCGAATTGGAGGCCGTCGCGCAGGGCGCCTACGATCTCATCATCGGCACCCAACTCGTCGCCAAGGGCCACGACTTTCCGCTGCTGACGCTGGTGGGCGTGATCGACGCCGATGTCGGGCTGGCGAATGGCGATCCGCGCGCGGCCGAGCACACGTTCCAACTTTTGCGTCAGGCCACCGGCCGGGCGGGCCGCGGCGAAAAGCCCGGCCGCGCCTTCATCCAGACCTATCAGGCCGAACATCCCGTGCTGGCCGCGCTGCTTTCGGGCGACGTCGAGCGGTTCTACGCGACCGAGATCGCGCAGCGTCGGCGCGGCGGCCTGCCGCCGTTCGGGCGGCTCGCGGCGATCATCGTCTCGGCCGAGGACGGCGGCGCGGCGGAAGCGCACGCTCGCGCCATCGCCCGCGCCGCGCACGGCCTGTCCGCCAGCTTCCGCATCGCGCCCGCCGCCGGCGGGGCCGAGCCCGGCGAGATCATCCTGCTCGGGCCGGCCGAAGCGCCGATCGCGCTGCTGCGCGGCCGCCGCCGCTATCGGCTGGCGGCCAAGGCGCCGCGCGGCGTCGATCTGCAAGGTTTCCTGCGCGCCCTGCTCGCCGCCGCCCCGCCGCCGCGCGGCGGCGTGCGCGTGACGGTGGATGTGGACCCGCAGAGTTTCCTGTGAGAACGGCGGCGAATTCTTAATTGCAAGAAATAATATTAACTCGCGCATCTGTTTGCCGTTTCAACCAATTACGATTACGTTACGTCAAGTTGTTTTGTTGATCGCAACGAAAGTGCGCCCATGCCCGATATCGTGCTCAATACCGACGGATTCGCCAATAGCCCCGTGTCGTTGTTTGAACGGCTCGCGCTGACCGGCCTCAGCGCCTCGTCGCGATTGCTGGAGCCGACGCATTTCAAAGGCTATGGCCGCATCGCCGCCGTGCTGCGGCAGGCCGCACCAAACCGTCATGTCGTGCTGAAGCTCAACGCTGACAGCCATCTTCGCTTTCCCTTCGGCGACGCCTACTGGAGCCGGTTGCTCGCGCCCGGTGTGATCTATGAGCCCGAAATGCTGTCGCTGTTGCATCTGATCCGCGACGAGGACTATAGCTTCGTCGATTGCGGCGCCAATTTCGGCTATTGGTCGGTGCTGGTCACTGGCGCGGATCTGGGTCGTCATCCCGCCATCGCCATCGAAGCCTCGGGCCGCAACATGGCGGAGTTGCAAGCCAACGCCGCCTGCAATCAGAAACGCTTCGAAGTGCTGCACGCCGCGGTGGTCGAGATCGACGGCGGCTTCGTCACCCTCGGGGGCCCGACGCACGAGGGGCTCGCCATCGTTGATGCGGCGACGGCCGGGCCCAACGCGGAAACCGCTCCGCGCATGAGCCTCGACGGCGTGCTCGCGCGTTCGCCGCTGTTGCAATCAAGCCCGCGTCTGGTGCTGAAACTCGATGTCGAAGGCGTCGAGCAAGCCGCGCTCAAGGGCGCGACGCAAATGCTCGCCCGCGACACGCTGCTGATCTATGAAGAACAGGGCTCCGACCGAACCCACGCCAACACTTCCTTCGTCGCGGGCGAACTCGGCCTGTCGGTCTTCGTCCACGACAACGGCGTCTTTCACGAAACGCGCGATCCCGTGTCCGAGATCGCGGCGATGAAGCGCAATCCGCGTCGCGGTTACAACGTGGTCGCCACCCAATCGCCGACCTGGTTGAACACGCTGCGTCGGGCCGAACCCCTGGCGCGCAAGGTCGCCTGAGGGGCGAGCCTTACGCCGCGCCCTCGTAAAGATCCTCCTCCTGCGCGCTATGCAGCCGCGTCAGCGTCTCGATCGCCTCGATCGCGCGTTGCGCGTCGCGCACGAGATAGCGGTCCGGCGCCTCGCTCGCCAGCCATTTGGCGAGCCGCGCCAGCAGCCGCGCCAGATGCAGAATTTCGCGATGCGCCCGGCTCATCGCGTGCAGCAAATCGGGATCGCGCAGATAGGTCGAAAGCGCGGGATAGACCTGGGTTTCGTCCTCCAGCTCATGTTTGACGATGTCGCGGGCGACCAGCATGTGAGCTTCCGCGATCAGCTTGCGCGCGTGCTCGGGGTCCGCGTCATCCAGCGCGTCGGCGATCTCGCGCAGCCGGTCGAGCGTCAGGGACAGGCTGGCGTGCGCGCGGTGCAGCGATTGCGCCTGCGGCATCGCGTGGCGCTGCCCGCCGCGCGGTGGCGTTAGCGCCCGCAAGGCGTTGAGGATGACGGCGACGTCGATCGCCTCCTGCGTCAGCGCGCCCTCCACCGGCGCCAGATAGCCCAACGCCGCCGCTATCATGGCCAGGCCCGACAGGCTCATGCCGACAACAATGCTCTGCCTGGCGATCCCCAGCGCGCGGCGCGCGATGGCGAGCGCGTCGGACACGCGGTCGAGCCGATCCACCAGCAGCACGACATCGGCCGCCTCGGACGAGGCGCTGGCGCCGCGCGCGCCCATCGCGATGCCGACATCGGCGGCCGCCAGCGCCGGCGCGTCGTTGATCCCGTCGCCCACCATCACCGTCGGATGCGCGCGCTGCTCCAGCCGCACGGCCTCGACCTTGTCGGCGGGACTGCGCTCAAACAGCACTTCGTCGAGATTGAGCGCCGCGCCGATCGTCTCGGCCGCGTCGGCCCGGTCGCCGGTCGCCATCACAATGCGTTTGACGCCCGCCCGGCGCAGATCCTGCAACGCGCGCGGGGCCTCCTTGCGCAATTCGTCGGCCAGGATCAGCGCGCCGATCACGCGCCCGTCGACCGCCACGAACACGCTGAGCGCGGAGCGCCACGACGCCCGCCGCAACGCCCGCAACGCCCAGTTCTCCAGCGCGGCGGCGCCGCAGACCATGGCGCGCGAGCCCGCCCTGACGCGCAGGCCCTCAACCAAGCCCTCCAACCCCGAACCCATCGTCTCGCGCACTTCGTCGGGCGTCGCGAGGGTGAGGCCGCGCGCGGTCGCCGCCGACACGATCGCCGCCGCGACCACATGCTGCGAGGCCTGTTCGAGCGAGGCGGCCAAGCGCAGCACGTTCTGCGCGTCGCTTCCCGGCGCGGTCTCGATCGCCAGCAGCCGCGCGCCGCCGACCGTCAGCGTGCCCGTCTTGTCGAACATCACGGTATGGGCGCGCGCCAGCGCCTCCAGCGGCCCGCCGCCCTTGATGAGAATGCCGAGCCGCGCCGCGCGCGATACGCCCGCGATGAAGGCGACCGGCGCGGCCAGAATCAGCGGGCACGGCGTCGAGGCGACCAGCACCGCCAGCCCGCGCGTTGGGTCGCCCGACAGCGCCCACGCCGCGCCCGCCAGCGCCAGCGTGACCGGCAGCAGGATCAGCGCGTAGCGGTCGGCGAGCCGCACGAACGGCGTTTTCGCCGTCTGCGCTGATGTCACCATGCGCACAATGCCGGCGTAGGTGCTTTCGCCCGCGCTGGCGGTCGCGCGCATTTCAAACGTGTCGCCGACGTTGAGCGTCCCGCTGCGGGCGGCCTCGCCGGTGTTGCGCGTGACCGGAATCGGCTCGCCCGTCAGCGCCGCCTCGTCGAGCGCCGCCGTCGCGCTCAAGACGAGGCCGTCAACCGGGACCACTTCGCCCGCGCGCACCAGCACCACATCGCCCGGCGCCACGCGGTCGATGGGAATATCCTCGATGGAATTGTCGATCCGCCGGTGCGCCACGCGCGGCGCGCGATCAATCAGCGATCTCAGATCGCGTTCGGCGCGCGCGACGGCGAAATCCTCCAGCAGGTTGCCGCCGGCGTACATGATCGCCACCACCACGCCGGCCAGCGATTGACCGAGCCACAGCGCCGCCGACATCGACGCCAGCGCGACCGCGTCCACGCCCATGCGGCCCGCCAGCAGATCCCGCGTCATCGAGATCGCAAGGCCTAAGATCACCGGCGCCGCGCCGGCCGCGAACGCCGCCTGCGCCCAGTCGCGCCGCCCAAGGCTAAGCGCGGCCAGGCCGAGCAGCAATCCCGCGATCGCCACGGCCAGCAGCGCGCGGCGAAACACGCGGCCGGTCAACCAATTTGTCATACGCGTCCCATCTACGTCAGACCACCGCGCCGGAAATCCGGCCAACGAGCGCGGAGACGGCCATCGCAATCGCGCCCCCGATCGTCACCCGGATCACACCTCTCAGCACCGGCGCACCGCCCGTCGCCGCGCCCAAGCCGCCCAGAGCCGCGAGAAAGACCAGCGAGGACAGCACCACCGCCGGAATGAGAACGTTCGGCGGCGTCAGCAACGCCAACCCGGTCGGCAGCGCGGCGCCGACCGTGAACGTGGCCGCCGAGGTGAGGGCTGCCTGCAACGGCCGCGCGGTGGTGATCTCCGAGATGCCGAGCTCGTCGCGCGCGTGCGCGCCGAGCGCGTCCTTGGCCATCAACTGATCGGCCACCTGATACGCCAGTGCGCCGTCCAGACCGCGTCCGACATAGATCTGGGCCAGTTCCTCGCGCTCGGACGGCCGTTGCGAGGCGAGTTCCGCTCGCTCGCGGCCGAGATCGGCCTGTTCCACGTCGGCCTGCGAACTCACCGAGACATATTCGCCCGCCGCCATCGCCAGCGCGCCAGCGACCCAGGCCGCCAGCGCCGCCACGAAGATCGCGCCCGGCGTCGGCGAGGCCGCGGCGACGCCGACAATCAAGCTCGACGTCGAGATCAAACCGTCATTGGCGCCGAGCACGCCGGCGCGCAGCCAGCCCACCCGATCGACCCGGTGATGTTCATCGTGTCGCGTCAAGTCGGCCTCGCAATCGGGTTGATCGAGGCCTAGCCTAGCTTCCCATATCCACCATTGACAGCCGTCAAGTTGACGAGGCCAGCGACCGCTGCGAGGTTGCCGCCATGATCCGCACGCTCGCCGTTTCCGGTTTCCGCTCGTTGCGCGACATCAGGCTCGAACTTGGCGCCCTCAACGTCGTCACCGGCGCCAACGGGTTCCGCAAGTCGAGTCTCTATCGCGCATTGCGGCTGATCGCAGAAGTGGCGCAGGGTCGGGTCGTCGCGTCGCTGGCGGAACAGGGCGGTTTCGCCTCGGCGCTGTGAGTTGAGCCGAGCGTGCGGCCGCGCTCTGACAAGAGCGATTGGCGGCAGGCGCTGATGGGTGTCTCGGTGAGAACGCACGGCGGAAGGCTAAGGATCGTAGTTGTTCCTACATGCGTGTCACAAGTTGCGCCGACACTCGCCCGTCGGCGGCGCCAATGCGGCTTTGATCTTCCAATCCTCGTTCGGGCCGGCGCAAATCTACGCAAACGAAATGACGCGCCCTTTTCAACCGAGGGGCGCGCCTTCTCGCGTCAATCTGCGAGCTTAGTACCAGTTATGCCGACGATGCCAATAATTGGGATGATGCCAATAGTGGGGACGACCCCAGTTGTAAGGGCGATGCCAGCCCCACCTCGGACCGCCGAAAGCATAGCCGCCATAGGCCGGCGGCCATCCCCATTGGCCCGGAGGACGACAGTAGCCCCATGCCGTGCGATGACGATAGGGTCCGCATCCGCCCGATGCGTCGGCGGGCGTGGTCGATGCCGCGGCCAGCGTGCCGACGGCGAGAACAGCAAATAACAACTTTCGCATGACAGCCTCCTTTGCTGGTTGCTGTCGGTAGCCTGCTGCCGCGCGCGTGAATGGCGGCTGAACCAATTATGTCAAAAATTGTGCGGTTTTGCGGCGCTTCGATCCAATTACCCCCCCAGCTTCGCCACCAGCGCGTCGCTGACCTCGAAATTGGCCGTCACGTTCTGTACGTCGTCGTTGTCCTCCAGCGCGCCGATCAGCTTGAGGATTTTTTCGCCCGCCTCGTCGTCAACCGAGATCGTGTTCTGCGGCCGCCAGACAAGCGAGGCCTTGCGCGGCTCGCCGAATTTGGCTTCCAGCGTCTTTTGCGCGTCTTTCATCGCCTCGATCGAGGTGACGATCTCGTGAGCGTCGGCGTCCGATTGCACATCGTCGGCGCCGGCCTCGATCGCCGCCTCCAGCATCGCGTCGTCGCTGGCCGCCGCCTTGGCGAAGACGATCAACCCAACGTGATCGAACATGAACGACACCGCGCCGGTTTCGGCCAGCGCCCCGCCCGCTGTGGTGAAATAGGAGCGCACCTCGCCCGCGGTGCGGTTGCGATTGTCGGTCAGCGCCTCGACGATCACAGCGACGCCGCCGGGCGCGTAACCCTCGTAGCGCACCTCCTCGTAATTCTCGGTGTCGCCGGCCGAGGCTTTCTTGATCGCGCGCTCGATATTGTCCTTGGGCATGTTTTCCGCCCGCGCGGCGATCACGGCCATCCGCAGGCGCGGATTCATGTTGATGTCGGGCATACCCATTTTCGCCGCGACCGTGATTTCGCGCGCGAATTTTGAGAACAGCTTGGAGCGGATCGCGTCCTGCTTGCCCTTCTTGTGCATGATGTTCTTGAACTGACTGTGACCAGCCATGCGCCTTTGCCCCCCGCGCGATTTGTGACGGAATTTCGCGTTGCTATACGCGCCGCCTTCCGGGAAGGGAAGGCTTGCAAACCGGCTGCGGGCTGGCGATACGAGCGCAATGAGGTTCGTCGCCGTCTATCGCGTCCGCAGCGACGCCGCGTCCATCGCGGCCCGCGCGCGCGCCATCGCCATCGAGCAGTCGATCGAGGCGCCGCTGGAGGCCGTGCGCGACGAATTTGTGCGCTCCGAGATTGTCGGCGAGCCCGGCGAGATCCGCGAGATCGCGCCCGGCCTATACGAGGTCGAGATCGGCCTCGCCGCGGCCACCGTCGACGCCGATGCAGGCCAACTCCTCAATATGCTCTACGGCAATTCCTCGCTGCAAACCGACGTGGAGCTTGCCGACTTCCGCCTGCCCGACGAGATGGTGGCCCGCTTTCCCGGGCCGGGTCAGGGGATCGCCGGCCTGCGCGCGCGGGTTGGGGCGGGACAGCGCGCGCTGACCTGCGTCGCGATCAAGCCGCAGGGGATGCCCTCCTCGGGCCTCGCGGCGCTGGTGGAGGCTTTCGCGCTCGGCGGCGTCGATTTCATCAAGGACGATCATGGGCTGGCGGATCAGGCCTACTCGCCCTTCGCGCAGCGCGTGCCCGCCTGCGCCGCCGCCGCGCGCCGCGCCGCCGACCGAACTGGTCGACTCGCTTGCTATGTCCCCAGCCTTAGCGGACATTATGGCGCGATGCGCGAGCAGATCGCCATCGCCCGCGCGGCGGGGCTCGATGCCATCATGGTCGCGCCGATGATCGCCGGGCTTTCCACCTGTCAGGCCCTGGCAGGGGAAAACCGCGACCTCGCCTTTTTCACCCATCCGACGATGGGCGGGGCGGCGCGCATCGCCGCGCCGGCGCTGTTGCGGCTGTTCCGCCTTGTCGGCGGCGACGTCGGCATTTTTCCCAATTACGGCGGCCGGTTCGGTTATTCGCGCGAGACTTGCCTCGCGCTGGCGAGCGGCCTGCGCGCGCCCTGGGGTGGATTGAAGGATTCCGCGCCCACGCCCGCCGGCGGCATGTCCACCGCCCGCGTGCCCGAAATGCTCGCATTCTACGGCCCCGACACTATGTTGCTGATCGGTGGCGCCCTGCTGACCGCGCCGCCCGACCGGCTGACCGCCGAGACCGCCGATTTCGTCCGCACTGTCGCTGGAGGCTCGCCATGACAATATTGCGCCGCGCCCTGCCGGACTTCC
>JANLPL010000399.1:0-1685 GCA_031367195.1 Bradyrhizobium sp. | reverse complement strand
AATTCGTGCCGCGTCAGCAACGCGGCACGGAGCAGCCGGGAAAAGGAACGACAATTCGTTTCCCCGGCGCAAGGACGTCACCCAAACCGCAACTCAAGAAGCAATGGAGGAAATCATGACGATCACGGACATCACCCGGCGCGCGATGACATTGGGCGTCGCCGCCGCCGTCGGTCTTGCCGCCTGTGGCGTGGTCGGCTCGGTGCGGGCCCAAAGCGCCGCCAAAGGCAAAACGGTCGAATACATCGCTTTCGGCCTGCAGTTCGAATATCAGGTCGCGCTGGTCAACGGCATCAAGAAGCGGGCCGCCGACGCGGGCGTCGTCCTGCATGTCATCGACGGCAAGGGCGACCCGAATCTGCAGGTGACGCAGGTTCTCGACGCGGTCACCAAGAAGCCCGACGCGCTGCTCATCAACCCTGTCGATGCCTAGCTCCTGGTCGCTGGCGTGAAGCGCGCCAACGAAGCCAAAATCCCGGTCTTCATCATGGAGAACCCTCCGTCCGAAGGCGACTATCTCTCGATCGTCGACTTCGACAATGTGGCGGGCGGCAAGATGGGCGCTGACGAACTGGCGCGGGCGATCGGCGGCAAGGGCGTCGTTCTCGAGACGCGGGGCTCAACTGGATCGGCTCAGGCCGAAGCGCGCCACAAAGGCTTCACCGAGGAGATGAAGGCGAAACACCCCGATATTGAAGTGAAGTCGCTCAATACCGAGTGGGTCGCGGACAACGCCTACAAGATGGTGCTCGACGCTCTGACCCAGAACCCGAACGTCAAGGGCGTCTTCAGCCATAATGACGAAATGATCCGGGGCGTCGTTTCCGCCTTGCGGCAGACGAACAAGCTTCTGCCGGCGGGCGATCCCAACCACATCACTGTGGTTGGACTGGACGGAACGCCGCTCGCGCTGCAGCGCATTCGCGAAGGCACGCAAGACGCGAGCGTCGAGCAATCGCCGATAGCGATGGGCTCGTTCATCTTCGATCAAATCCTGGCCTATTTCGATGGAAAGCCGATCGAAAAGACGGGCCAGACCAAGCCGATCCTAATCACGAAGGCGAACGCCGACGGCGCCGACCACTGGGGCAATTTCAAGAAGTAGGGCAATCGGCGAGTCTCGTTCGCCTCAATTTCAAGCGCCGGCCATTCGCGGCCGGCGTCTCTTTGCCACCGACGCCGGTCGTCGCATTCGAACTGGCCCATTTTGAAGCGCTCTTCGCCCGTGGCGACCGGAGCGTGGTGCGAGGCGGTCGCGACCGTCTGAAACTGCCCAATGCGGGGCAGCTTTGCAAATTCGATTGGACACCGCTTTAAGGCCGCTGCGGCAAGCCAAAGCAGCCAGGAAAATTTGTCCAACGTGGACAAAACGCCATCTTGTTCGCACTTGGCTCCTCATAGTACCTAACAGTTCATGTGGTGCCATTTCGAATTGCACGATCATGGATCGGCGCATGCGAAAGAGAGTCCCACCAATTGAAGAGACGACGATCGCACTTGAGCGCGCCAACTGAGTGTGTGCGGGGTTGTTCGTGGTATTGGAGGGAAACCGTGAAATACAGCTACGACGCACTCGTTTACTACGGCGAAAAGATCGCCCAGAGCTTCGAGAGAGTCGCTCGTTGCGGCTACGATGCGATCGAGCTGGTGGGCGAGCCCGCCAATCACGATGTTGCGGAGATCAG